>NZ_JBNNFM010000008.1:0-49486 GCF_050267765.1 Flavobacterium sp. NPDC079362
TATAACGGATATTTTTAAATCCTGTTATAAGCGTTTTTTATTGTCTAAAAAATAAACCTGATCAAAAATAAGGGATGTTTTTCAGTGCCCTCAAATAAATATTCGGCTTTTTAATTGAAATAATATATTAACCTAAAGAAACTCTTTTGAAACCTGTGATTTCAACGTTGAATCCTTTAACATGGTCACTTACTTTTTTACTGTCATCTTTGATGAAGTTTTGATCTAATAAAGCTTTCTCCTGATCTAAAGTAGTATTGTCAGAGATGAAACGTTGAACTTTTCCTGGAATAATTTTATCCCAAATTTGTTCTGGTTTACCTTCAGCTTTTAATTCAGCTTTAGCATCTTCTTCCGCTTGTTTTAAAACTTCTTCAGTTAATTGAGAGAAAGAAATATATTTAGGAACATTTTTTAAAGTTTTTCCTAAACGTTTTGCTTCTTCATTTTCTTTTTCGATTACAGCAATACGAGCTGCAAGCTCAGAAGCAACGAAAGCTGGGTCAAAATCTTTGTAAGATAATGTATCAGCTCCCATAGAAGCAACTTGCATAGAGATATCTTTAGTTAAAACGTCACCATTAGCAATAGGTGCAGAAATTGCAGTTAATGCAGCAATTTTGTTAACGTGAACATAAGATCCTACGAAAGCACCTTCTAAAATTTCAAAACCACCGATTTCGATTTTTTCACCGATAACACCAGTTTGCTCGATTAATTTTTCAGCAACAGTAATTCCGTTGAAATCTGAAGCTAAGAATTCTTCTTTAGAAGAAAAGTTGATTGCTTTTTCAACTAATTCTTTAGCTAAAGTTACGAAAGCCTCATTTTTACCTACGAAATCTGTTTCGCAGTTTAAAGTTATGATAGCTCCTTTAGTTTTGTCAGCATTAACAAAAGAAACAGCAGCTCCTTCAGAAGACTCACGGTCAGAACGATTAGCAGCAACTTTTTGACCTTTTTCTCTAAGGTTTTGTATCGCTTTATCGAAATCTCCATCAGCTTCAACTAAAGCTTTTTTACAGTCCATCATTCCGGCACCTGTAGTTTGTCTTAATTTATTTACGTCTGCAGCAGTAATTGTTGCCATAATATTTTGAATTTTAATGTTAAAAGTAAAAATTCCATCTTCTAAATCCCAAACTCCAATTTTATTAAATTATCAACATAACGTTTTTAATTTGTATTTGGAATTTGGAATTTAAAATTTGGAATTTAAATTTGATTTATTCTTCAGTTGCAGCAGGAGCAGCAGCTTCAACAGCTGGTGCAGCAGGAGCAGCTTCTACAGCAGCAGCAGGAGCCGGAGCTTCTTCTGTTGTTGCAGCTTCAGTTTCCTTGTCAGAACCTCTGTCAGAAAGACCTTCGATTACAGCAGCAGTCACTAAAGATAAAATTTTGTCAATTGATTTAGAAGCATCATCATTTGCAGGAATAACGTAATCAACCTCTCTTGGGTCAGAATTCGTATCAACCATTGCGAAAACTGGAATGTTTAATTTTTGTGCTTCTTTTATTGCGATATGTTCAGCTTTGATATCTACTACGAACAATGCAGCTGGTAGTCTAGACATGTCAGCGATTGAACCTAAGTTTTTCTCTAATTTAGCACGTAGACGATCAACTTGCAAACGCTCTTTTTTAGATAACGTCATGAAAGTACCATCTTTCTTCATTTTATCAATAGAAGACATTTTTTTAACGGCTTTTCTGATAGTTACAAAGTTAGTTAGCATTCCACCAGGCCATCTTTCAGTGATGTAAGGCATGTTTGCAGCTTTTGCTTTTTCAGCAACGATGTCTTTTGCTTGTTTTTTAGTAGCTACGAATAAGATTTTTCTACCTGATGCAGCGATTTTTTTCATCGCTTCACTAGCTTCTTCAATTTTCGCTGCAGTTTTATATAGATTGATAATGTGAATACCATTACGCTCCATATAAATGTAAGGGGCCATATTTGGGTCCCATTTTCTAGTCATGTGTCCAAAGTGAACACCTGCTTCTAGTAAGTCTTTTACTTCTATTTTGTTTGCCATTTTTGTACTAGTTTACGTTCTGTTGATTAGCAATGTATAAATGGCGGTTTCCCAGGCTTTATACATTTAGATGCTAAACTATTTCCTACCTCGGTAGGAGAGCAACAACAACTGTGTTTTTTAATTTCAATAAATAATTGATCATGTCTTGTCCTAATTGAACAAGACAGGTAATATTAACGTTTAGAGAATTGGAATCTCTTACGAGCTTTCTTCTGACCGAATTTCTTACGTTCAACCATTCTTGGATCTCTTGTTAATAAACCTTCTGGTTTTAAGATAGCTCTGTTTTCAGCATTTACTTCACACATAACGCGTGCTAATGCCATTCTTACAGCTTCTGCCTGACCAGTTGACCCACCTCCGTAAACATTTACTTTTACATCAAAGTTATTTACATTTTCTGTCATAGACATTGGTTGTAAAACTTTGTATTGTAAAGTTGCAGTTGGAAAGTAAGTTGCGAATTCTTTTTTGTTTACAGTGATTTTTCCTGTTCCTTCAGAAACATATACACGTGCAACAGCGGTTTTTCTTCTACCGATTTTGTGAATAACTCCCATTACTTAAGATCGTTTAGGTTAACAGTTCTAGGTTTTTGAGCTCCTTGTTTGTGCTCAGATCCTACAACAACATTTAGATTTCTAAAAAGTTCAGCTCCTAATTTGTTTTTAGGTAACATTCCTTTTACAGCTTTTTCTACTAGTAATGCAGGGTTTTTAGATTGCAATACTTTAGCAGTTAAAGTTCTTTGTCCTCCTGGGTAACCTGTATGACGTACGTAAACTTTGTCATCCATTTTTCTACCTGTAAGGTTAATTTTTTCTGAGTTGATAACAATTACGTTATCTCCACAGTCAACGTGTGGTGTGTAACTTGGTTTGTACTTACCTCTTAAGATCATCGCAACCTTTGAAGCAAGACGACCTAAGTTATGACCCTCAGCATCTACAACAATCCACTCTTTAGTAACAGTGGCTTTGCTTGCTGAAATTGTCTTGTAGCTTAATGCGTCCATAATATTATTTTAATTAAACATTCCATCCCCAATAAAGGGGATGCAAAAGTACAATTAATTATTTTAAAACCAAATACCTGAAAAGAATATTTTATCTGCTGAAAATCAGGGTTTCAGTTTTATATTTAAAACAATAAAAAAAAACCACCTTCACAATAACGCGAAGGTGGTTCAATATTTATAATTATTTGTTATTAAACAATAAATAAATTTGCAATATCAACGACTTGTTGTGTCGTAAGTGGTTCATCATAAGCTTCTGATCCTGCGGAAGCTCCAAATGCAGTCGAGGTATTAAATCCTGCCTGAGTTATTACTCCTTCGCCGTCATAGACAGCTTGTGTGGCAGCAGGCATTCCTGCGCCTCTTTCACTATTCGAAATCCATCCTTTTAATCCGCGTAAACGTCGAACTTCTGAAGCGTGACGTGCTTCTACAGAATGAATTTGTAATGCGGCAGTTAATAAATCAGGGGCACTAATTAAATTTGCTGCCTGACCTTTGTAAGCTCTTACACCTGTATCTTCAAAAGCCTGGGCCAATGCTAAGAAGGTAGGATAGTCGTGAAACGGATCAAATGCGCCGCCTACAGTAAAGTCAAAAGTGGGCTTAGGTACAAAGTTTGCACTTGCTGTTCCGCCCAAACCTGCAATCAAAAATTTAACATGACTTGATTCGTGTGCTGCAATTTGTTGAAAAACTTTTAGATCACGACCTCCATTTTCTGATGCCGGGATTACTCCGGAGTCTAATGCCATTGCGTAAAATTCGTTTTCCAGATATTCTAATGTTAATGCAAATTGTAAAGCTCCAATAGGTGTTGCCGGTGTTGCAGTAATATCTTTTGCGAATGCCTTATTTGCCATAGCTGATAATCCAAATGGGATTGATGCATATGCCAGTGTTTTTCCTATGTTTCCAAACTGATTAAAACTGTCTCTTCTCGAGCCAGTGCTTCTCATTAAGCTATCATCAGTAAATGTTTCTATAAATTTTAAAATATTCATAATTTCTAAGTTTTAGCTAGTTAAGATTAAGGTAAATATTTGGCAGTAAATTTTGTAGTAATAAATCCTCCTGCAATTGGCAGAATTTTAGATGGATCTTTTGCAACATCCAATCCGGTTGACACACTAACAATATCATCACCGGCAAAATCCTTAGAATTAGGATTGATCAAGCTTCTAATAGCAGATGCGTGTCTGGCTTCTACCGAAACAATTTTTCCGGCTAATAGTAAATAATCAGGGCTTTTAATTAGTTTTCCGGCACCATTATAAGCTGCAACACCAGTGTCTTCAAGTGCTTTTGCAGTTGCAAGAACATCATTACGGCTATTAAAATTAAGAGACCCGTAATTAAAGGCTAAAGAAGGGAGTAATTGAGAATTGGGATCAGGAAGTGCTCCGGTTAAAGCAGCTTTAAAAAAATCTCTGTGAATTACTTCATGATGATATAAATCAGTTAATACCTGACGTTCAATATCATTAAATGTGCTATTAAAGCTTGTAGAATTTACAACTTTAGTATAAAAATCAGCTTCTAGTTGTTCCAGAGCATAAGCATAAGTCAATACTCCAAAGTCACCAGAGCCTAAGTCAAATACGCCATTTCTAATTCCTGGTAACGATGTGTCCTCCATATCGTTATCATTGTCATTATCGCTGCAGCCAGCAAAAACCAAACCTGCAGTAACTAGTGTTAAGCCGCTGAGCTTCAGAAAGCTCCTTCTATTATTCAATGAAGGGTCAACTTCATGAATTTTAACTTCGTTTTTCATAATCTAGGTTTTTTAAAAAGGTTAATAACATGTATTAAGGTATTAACGTAATTTTTGTAGGTGCGGTTTTGAAAAATCACACTTTTTTATTTTTATTTTCAAAAATGCCCTATAATTTCAAATACTGGTAGGTGTTTTTTGTTTTATTTTCGCTAATTCTACTATATTTGTATTAATTACATAAAATTATTTTTAAATGAAAGCTAAAGCAACTCTAAAACAAATTGCGAAAGAACTAGGTGTTTCTGTGTCTACGGTTTCTAAGGCGTTAAATGACAGTCCGGAAATCAGTGAGCAAACGAAGGTGAAGATTAAGGAGTATGCCAAACTCAAAAATTATAAACCGAATGTTATTGGTCTGAATTTAAAGAATCGTAAAACCAAAACAATTGGTGTAATTATACCTAATATATTAAACTCCTTTTTTGCAAAGGTTTTTAGTGGTATCGAAAAAGTAGCCGATAAAAAAGGATATAATGTAATTACGTGTATTTCGAATGAATCTTTAGAGAAAGAAATTCATACCCTTGAAATGTTGAGCAACGGAACAATTGACGGATTCATTCTATCAGTTTCTGAAGAAGCACAAAAATTACAGGATTACACACATTTTTCAGCAATTATAAATGATGGAACTCCTATTGTAATGTTTGATCGTATTGCAGATGAAGTAGAATGTGATAAAGTTGTAGTTGATGATTTTGATTCAGCTTTAAATTCTACGCAGCATTTAATTAATTTGGGATGTAAAAACATTGCCTTAATTTCTTCAGTAGATAATTTAAGTGTCGGAAAATTAAGAGCAGATGGATATTTGAAAGCTTTAGCGGATAATAATATTCCGGTAAACGAAAAAATTATTCTTCGTACCGATTCTGAAGATGATATGAAGAGTAAGATTGATGCAATTTTTGATCATAAAATCGATGCAATTTTTGCTTTGGATGAAAATGATTCAGTTGCCGCTTTACGTGTAAGTTTGAAAAAAGGATATAAAGTTCCGGAAGATATATCTATAATAGGTTTTGCTGACGGAATTTTGGCTTCAAGACGTTTGTCGCCAAGTTTGACAACAGTTAGTCAACATGGAATTGAAATTGGAGAAGTCGCCGCTAAGTTATTGATCAAACGTTTAGAGGAATCAGAAGAAGAAACTTCAGATTACGAAACCATCGTCATCAAAACAAAATTGAAAGAACGGGAATCGACAAGAAAAGTTTAAATAAACAAAAACCATTCGCTGCGGCGAATGGTTTTTTGTTTATTTTAATAGGTAAGGAAGTATCTGGATTTTATTTAAGAATTTCTTGCAATTACAATTAGTCCCAATATAAAAGGAAGAGTATAAAGAGCTAATATAACATAATTGGTATTTCTTAAATATATTTTATTCTTCTTGTTAAGGTTAGAGGCCTCAATTAAAAGTGCAATGATTATTAAAAAAAGGATAAATAATGAGAAGAAAAAAGCTAGATATGCTATTCCTATATTGCCTGAATGTTCTACAAGCGAGTATAGCAGAAAAAAAATAAAAATTGGAATTATTATTCTAATCAGGAGGTGAACAGTTATATCGAATAAATCCGAGTCTGTACTTTCTTCTGATTGAGTATTTTTAATTTCAAAAAGTTTATTTAATTCTTCATTCATAATAACTTTTATTTATTGTTTTTTGTATAATGTCACAAAAAAAGGTAATAATGCAGCGTACGCCAGAAATTCTAGAAATCCCATGATTTGTGATACCTTATAAGATATTTCCTGATCCATTGATATTGATGCAGTAGATCTTACAATCCAAAATAAATTTACTGTAGCAAGTATACAGATTGATATTATTGCTAATAAGGTGTTTCTTTTCATTTTTATTTTAGGGAAGATTAGTCTTGTTATTTTAAATTTCCAGCAAGATATAGATTTTCTCATTCATAATTTTAATTTTTTAATGAAGAGACGCAATTGAGAAATAAATCTATTAAAGTTTCTTTAATGTGCTTCTAACCAATCTTTACCTAAGCCTAGTTCAACATCCAGAGGAACGCTCATCATAAAAGCATTTTCCATTTCGTGTTTGATCATAGGCTGAATTTTTTCGAGTTCATCGTTGTGAACATCGAACACAAGCTCATCATGAACCTGAAGTAACATTCTTGATTTCCAGTTTTCTTCTTTTAGTTTTTTATGAATGTTGATCATCGCGATTTTAATCACATCGGCAGCACTTCCCTGAATTGGTGCGTTTACGGCATTTCTTTCGGCAGCACTACGAACTACAGCATTCGCGGAGTTGATGTCTTTTAAATAACGACGACGTCCCAGAATAGTTTGTACATATCCTTTTTCGCGGGCAAATTCTATTTGTTCCTGAATATATGATTTTAATCTAGGGTATGTTTTGTAATACGCTTCGATCAAAGCGGCACTTTCGCTGCGGGATAATGACGTTTGGTTGCTTAATCCAAAAGCAGAAACACCGTATATAATCCCGAAGTTTACTGTTTTTGCATTACTCCTTTGTTCACGTGAAACTTCATCTAAAGGCACATCAAAAACTTTTGCAGCAGTTGCTTTGTGAATGTCTTCTCCGTTTTTAAATGCAGCAATCATATTTTCTTCGCCACTCAAAGCAGCAATAATTCTTAATTCTATTTGCGAGTAATCGGCAGAAATTAAAGTATGGTTTTCATCGCGGGCAACAAAAGCTTTACGAATCTGACGTCCTCTTTCAGTACGAATCGGGATATTCTGCAAGTTCGGATTATTAGAACTCAAACGTCCGGTTGCCGCAACAGTTTGCATATAATCCGTATGAACACGTAATGTTTTTTTGTCTACTTGTTCCGGTAAAGCCAATATATAGGTGCTTTGTAATTTCACCATTTGACGCCAGTCTAAAATTTGTTTTACGATTGGATTATCGTTGGCTAAATAAGTCAAAACCTCTTCGCCAGTTGCATATTGACCCGTTTTGGTCTTCTTTTGTTTTGCTCCGCCAATTTTTAATTTGTCAAATAAAATATCTCCTAATTGTTTTGGAGATGCTAAATTGAATTTCTCACCGGCAGTTTCGTATATTTTTTGTTCTAAAGATTTAATCTCAACATCCATTTCTTTAGACATTGCGCTTAAGAATTCGACATCTAAACGGATTCCTTCTGTTTCCATAGCTGCTAAAACACTTACCAGCGGAATTTCGATTTCGTCAAATAATTTTTTAGTTTCTGTTTTGTCTAATTCAGCAGTAAAAATTTCTTTTAACTGTAATGTTATATCCGCATCTTCAGCAGCATATTCCTTGATTTCTTCAAGAGCTACGTCACGCATTGTGATTTGGTTTTTTCCTTTTTTACCAATTAAAGTTTCGATTGATTTTGGAGAATATTTCAAATACGTTTCAGCCAGAATATCCATATTATGACGCATATCCGGATTAATCAAATAATGCGCAATCATCGTGTCAAAAAGTTTTCCTTTTACAACAACGCCGTAATTAGAAAGGATTTTTAAATCATATTTTAAATTCTGACCAATTTTTTCGATGTTCTCATTCTCAAAGAAAGGCCTGAATTTATCTACTAAAACCTGAGCTTCTTCCTGACTTTCCGGAAACGGAACATAAAATGCTTTTCCTTTTTCGTATGCAAAGGATATTCCTACCAATTCAGCGTGCAAAGCATCTAAGCCGGTAGTTTCAGTATCAAAACAAACAGATGTTTGTTTTTGTAAATTTTGTATCAATAATTTTATTCCTAAATCGCCTTCAACAGCTTGATAGGAGTGCGGTGTGTTTTCCAGGGTGTTGTAAAATGAAGTTCTTTCTTCTGAGCTTTCATCTATAGTTGCGCCGCCGCCAAAAAGATCAAATTGATCGTCGTTCTTTGGTTGTGGTTTTTTATATAGTTTAGCTTCATCACCTTTGTTTGCCAATTCGTTTCCACCGCCAACTTTAAATAAGTTGTCAAATTGCTCTGCCATTCTTCTAAACTCCAATTCCTGAAAAATAGCATCTGTTTTCTCGATATCAGGACGTGAAAGCTCGTAATCATTTTCATTGAAAACCACATCGCAATCACATATAATAGTTGCTAGTTTTTTAGATAAAATTCCTTTTTCCTTATTAGCTTCGATGTTTTCTTTCATCTTGCCTTTTAGTAAATGAGTGTTTTCTAAAAGATTTTCCATTGAACCAAACTCTTTTAGGAATTTTTTGGCAGTAACCTCACCAACACCCGGTAATCCTGGAATATTATCGACAGCATCTCCCATCATTCCAAGAAAATCGATTACCTGTTCCGGTTTTTCAATTTCAAATTTTGCCAAAACTTCGGGAACACCCCAAATTTCGATACCATTTCCCATACGGGCTGGTTTGTACATGAATATATTTTCAGAAACTAATTGTGCAAAATCCTTATCTGGTGTTACCATAAAGACTTTGTAGTTTTCTTTTTCGGCTTGTTTAGCGATTGTTCCAATTAAATCATCGGCTTCGCATCCTTCTATTTCAATAATAGGAATATGCATTGCTCTTAATAATTCCTGAATATAAGGTACGGCAATTTTTATAGCTTCTGGTGTAGCATCGCGATTGGCTTTGTATTCTGTAAACATCTCGGTTCTTACATGACTTCCGCCTTTGTCAAAAGCTACAGCTAAGTGGTCTGGCTTCTCACGTTTTATAACATCTAAAAGAGAGTTCATGAAACCCATAATCGCTGATGTATCCATTCCTTTTGAATTGATTCGTGGATTTTTTATAAAAGCATAATAACCACGAAAAATTAAAGCGTAAGCATCGAGAAGAAAAAGGCGTTTTTGAGTAGACATAAAAAAAATATTAGTCTGTAAAAATAAACAATTGGGTCTCAAAAAATAATCAAAAAAGAAATTTTTTACCATATAAGTAATATAAGTCCATTTTGGCAGTGTGCACCGCCTGGAGATGCACCACAGTTCATATGATTATTATGGATATTATAAATATTTAAAAAGACCTTATATAGGTTATATGATAGAAAAACCGACAAATAGTTAATATCAAGTTAATTTTTTTTATTCAGGGTTTTCTTCATTTTGTCTTCATATTACAGAGGTACATTTGATCTATAAAATAAGAGATACCAATTTAAATATTAGAAATCATGAGAAATTCATTAATGTTATTAGCAGCAGTTTTAGGAACAAGTATAATGGTTTCAGCAGCTCCGGCTCCAGTAAAAAAAGCACCGGTAAAAGAAGTTAAAGCAACTCCTGCAAAAGAAATAAAAACGGCTCCTGTAAAAGAATCTAAAGCAACTCAGGCAAAAGAAGTTAAAACAACTCCGGTAAAAGAAGCTAAAGCTACAAAAAATACTAAAAGCAAATCTGATAAAAAAGTGAAATCAGAAAAAACAGAGGCTCCAAAAGCAGAAACTGCTAAAGTGAAAAAATAAGACAAAGGTCATTATAAAATAAAAGTTATTAATTCAAAATATTAGAAATCATGAGACATTTCTTAATGTTATTAGTAGCAGTTTTAGGAACAAGTGCAATGGTAAGTGCGTTTCCTGCAAAAGACGTGAAGCCGGCTCCTGCAAAAGAGGTTAAAGCGACAAAACACCCTAAAACAAAATCTGATAAAAAAGTAAAATCAGAAAAAACACTAGCTCCGAAAACGGAAGCTCCACAAGTAAAAAAATAAGGAAAAAGAGTATTATAAAATAAAAGGTTAATTAATTTAAAACTTAAAAGTCATGAAAAATTTATTTATTGTATTAGCAGCAGTTTTAGGAACAAGTGCAATGGTTAGCGCTCAAACAACTCCAACGCAGGCAGCGCCGGCAAAAGAAGTAAAAGCCACAAAACATCACAAAAACAAAGCAGATAAAAAAGTGAAGTCAGAAGCTCCAAAAGCGGAAACTCCAAAGGCAAAATAAGAAAAAAGGTTATTGTAAAATAAAAGTTTAAATAATTTAAAATTTAGAAATCATGAGAAATTTATTTATAGTATTAGCAGCAGTTTTAGGAACAACCGCAATGGTAAGTGCACAAACAACTCCAACACAGGCAGCACCTGCAAAAGAGGTTAAGGCTACAAAACATCACAAAAACAAAGCGGATAAAAAAGTAAAAGCAGAAGCACCAAAAGCTGATGCTACTAAAATGAAATAATAAAATTGTTTTTCTTTTGCTTTCAAACAATTGTAAGGGAGGCAAAACAGAAGTAATGATTATGAGGATGCAGGGGGAAAGCTGGTAAAGAAATTTATCAGCTTTTTTTGATTCGTTATTTTTTTTATAATTTGCAACAAGGCTTTTTATAATTGCTTAAATTTAGTTGCGCTTAAATGCTGTGTTTATGAATATTTTAATTGTTGAAGATAATAAAGAGCTTGCTGTCGAGGTTTATGATTTTTTGTGCAACGTAGGTTATGTTTGCAAAATTGCTCATAATTGCAGTGATGCTTTAGAAGAAGTTAGTAGTAATGATTATGATGCAATGCTTCTTGATCTTGGTTTGCCGGATGGAGATGGTTTTGATATTTTGAAAACCGTTAGAAAAACAAAATCAAAAATGGCTGTAATTGTACTTACGGCCCGAGGTGAACTGGATGACAGAATAAATGGTTTGCACCTTGGTGCAGATGATTATTTGACTAAACCATTTGCATTAACTGAACTTAGTGCGAGATTGTTTGCTGTTATTCGCAGGATTCACGGTTTTACTTTGAATAACTTAAGTATTCATGGATTTTTGTTACAGCTTCAGGATTATAAAGTAAGTTATGATGATGTGCCGATTAATTTAACTAAAAAAGAATTTGATATTTTTCAATATTTAGTACTCAATAAAAATAGGGTAATTACCAGATTGCAACTCACAGAACATATTTGGGGAGACATTCTTGAAGTAAATTCAGATTCTAATTTTATAGATGTTCATGTTCGAAATCTTCGAAAAAAATTGGATAAACATACGGCCATCGATTGGTTTGAAACTGTTAGAAATGTAGGTTATCGTATTAATGAATAAATAAATTATTGTGAAGATAAAGCATCAATTAGCTATTTTTAATGCGCTGACGAGATTGTTAGTGATTGTAGTTTTATGGCTAATGCTGCCTATTTTGGTCGAAAATGTTGTTTACAGACATATTAATAATGGACTTCTGGAAAAAAAGAAGAAATTCATTGATCATTTAGACCGAAATGAAATAAATGATTTTATAGAAAACTCTGATGATTCGACAGAAACCTATTCCCAGTTTTCTACACTTCATAGTGAGTTTTTGGTGCTTTCAAAATCTCCAATAAAACACAATCAAAAGAAAGCTGTTTTTACGAATGAATATCGCATTATCGAAGGAGAAGAAAATGAATACAGGATCCTTCAGTATCATTTTACGTTCGACAAGCAAGGATATCAGTTAGAAATTGGCAGCAGTCTTAATGAAGTAAAAGACCTAACTTTTATCATTAAGTTTTTTATTATAATTGTTTTCGTAGTCATACTATTCATTACTTTTTTGGCAGACACTTTTTATATCGAATATTTGCTTAAGCCTTTTTATAAAATTATTGATACAAAAATAAGGCGAGTCAATGAACCGGAAGCCTTTGATCATACACCAATAAAAGCAAGATCGAGAGATTTTAGAGAACTTGATTTTGTATTGAATCAAATGATGGATCGTATTGCGGAGCTTTTCAAAAAAGAAAAACAATTTATTTCTAACGTTTCGCATGAATTGCTTACGCCAATTGCGTTGCTTAAAAGTAAATTCGAAAATTTACTCCAAAATGATTCTTTAGATGATAATGCTTTTGATAAAATAGCGGGTTCGCTCAGGACATTAGATATGCTGAAAAAAATCATCAATAATTTATTGTTGATTTCAAGAATTGAAAACAATCAGTATCAGGCGAATGAAATTATAAATTTTCATGAAATAATTACAGATCTTCAGGAGGATCTACAAGACAGGATTGATGACAGGGAACTTCAGTTTTTGAATAAAATGGAACATGATTTTATGTTTACGGGAAATAAAACACTGATTCATATTCTGATTTATAATCTAGTAACAAATGCTATAAAATACAATAGGCCAAAAGGAACTATTCTGGTTACGGATGGTTTTTTAGAAGATAAATATTTTATTTCTATAACAGATTCTGGTATTGGAATGAATGCTTCTCAAATAGAAAATATATTTAACAGGTTTGCGAGAATTAGTTCAGATCAGGATGGTCAGGGTTTAGGGCTTGCAATAGCGGATAGTATCGCTTCTTTTCATCATATCGAAATTAAAGTTACTTCTGTAATAAATGTAGGTACAGTCTTTATGTTGCTGTTTCCGGAAGTTACAAAGCATAATTAAAAGTTAATTTTTTTCAGGTAGTACAATCTTCATTTAATCTTCATTTAGTGATTATATCTTTGAGGTATAATAAATGAAAATAATAATAATCATAAATCAACAATCATGAAAAAATTAGTAATGTTAGCAGTAGCTGTTTTAGGAACAACTGCAATGGTAAGCGCTCAAACAACTCCAGCTCAAACAACTCCGGTAAAAGAAGCAAAAGCTCCTAAAAAAGAGAAAAAAGCAGACAAAAAAACTAAAAAAGCAGAAGTTAAAGCAGAAGCTGCTAAACCAGAAGCTAAAAAATAAAACGACATAGGTTTGCGAATGTAAACCGTGTTGTGGATTATAAAGGTTTTAAAAAATTTGGTAGAGAAAAAGCTGGTAGAGAAATCTATCAGCTTTTTGTGTTATTTGAGTTAAATTTTTGATAATAAAAAGCTATAAAATTTCCATTCTTTGTTACTTTGTTTAAAACTATAAATAATGATCTTACGTTTTGTACTTCTATGTGCTCTTTTTTTATTTATTGAGTTCTATTCTTATCAAGCCTTCCGCACTTTAATCAGATTAAGATGGGTTTTGGTGAGTTATCAGGTTATAAGCTTATTGCTTTTAATTTTTATTATTTACTCTTTTACGCAATTTGATCGTTCTGTTGGGCAAACCAGACAAACCATGTTTACAATGGGATTAATGTTATTGGTTTATGTGCCAAAAATAGTTTTAACGCTTGTAATGTTCGGAGAAGATATTTTTAGAATAGGAGCAAGTATCCTGAATTACTTCATGTACAATGCGCCTCGTTCAGAAATGATGCCTAACAGGCGAAGGTTTGTTAGTCAGATAGCATTAGGTTTGGCTGCGGTTCCTTTTTTATCCTTGATTTACGGGATTTTTGAAGGCAAATATAATTTTAAAGTATTTAGGCAAACAATATATTTTCCTGATTTACCGGATGCTTTTGATGGTTTTAAGATCACACAGATCTCAGATGTTCATAGCGGAAGTTTTGATAATCCGGAAAAGATAAATTATGCTATTGATTTGATTAATCAGCAAGAAGCGGATATGATATTGTTTACCGGAGATATTGTAAATACCCATGCTACAGAAATGCATCCGTGGTTAGAGACTTTTAATAGAATAAAAGAATATCAATACGGGAAGTTTTCAGTTTTAGGGAACCATGATTATGGTGAATATGTGACATGGCCATCTGAAAAGGAAAAAGACGAGAATTTTAAGGCAATTAAGGATCTTTACGGGCAAATTGGATTTGAGCTTTTGTTAAACGAACATACTTATATTCAGAAAGGCGACGATAAAATCGCTTTAATCGGAGTAGAGAACTGGGGTCAGAATTTTAAAAAGGCTGGAGATTTAAATAAAGCTTCTCAAAATGTGCATCAGGACGATTTTAAGGTATTAATGAGCCATGATCCGAGTCATTGGGAATATGAGATAAAAAATCACCCTAAGAACTTTCATTTAACGTTGGCAGGCCATACACACGGCATGCAATTTGGAATCGAAATTCCGGGATATTTTAAATGGAGTTTAGCACAATATATTTACAAGCAATGGGCTGGACTGTATGAAAATGTTGGCCGCTATGTTTATGTAAATCGAGGATTTGGTTTTCATGCTTATCCGGGACGAGTGGGTATCATGCCTGAAATAACAGTGATTGAACTAAAAAAAGGGAACAATGTGGCTTAATTCGTTAAAAATGCTACATTTGTATATCATTATCTCTTTTTAACAGAATAATAAAGAATTAAATTTTTGGTTTTATGTCAAAATTTGGAGAACTTATAAATGCTCAAGTTCCAGTGTTGATCGATTTTTACACTGATTGGAACGAATCATCCGTATCTATGCATCCTGTAATTAAGGATGTTGCTGCTGCACTTGGCGATAAAGCCAAAGTGATTAAGATTGATGTGGATAAAAATCAGGAATTAGCAGAAGCACTTCGTATTAAGGGGCTTCCTACATTAATGATATATAAAGAAGGGCAAATGATCTGGAGGCAGTCAGGAGAGTTAGATGCAAATACTATTATTGGAATTGTCCAGGAACAATTCGATTTATAAAATACTACTTCTTCGTTGGTATTATTGTTTAGTGAATAATATCAAACGTATATCCGTTTTCCTTTAAAAAGTGTAAAGTTTTAGGCAAGGCAAATTTTAAATTTGGCGAAGCTTTAATGCTGTCATGAAATACAATTACACTTCCGGATTTTACATTTTTAGTAACGTTTTCAAGACATTTTTCAGGAGTAATGGTCTGATCAAAATCAGCGCTCAAAACATCCCACATAATTATTTTGTAACCTAATTTTCTTAGGATTTTAGATTGTGCCTTTTTTATTTTTCCATAAGGTGGACGAAATATAAGATTGCATGTTTTTTCTTTTTCCAGAACAGCGGCACAATTTTTTACATTTTCTATATAATCGTTATTGTTGCTTTTCCAGCCATTAACATGATTCATCGTATGATTTCCTATGGAGTGTCCATCAGTAATTAATTTCTCGAATAAGGATAAATTGGCTTTTATGTTTTTTCCAATACAGAAGAAAGTAGCCTTTGCATCGAACTTTTTCAATTCAGATAAAACCCAGTCTGTAATTTCCGGAGTTGGGCCATCATCAAATGTTAGGTATATTTTCTTTTCATTGTTTGGAATGTCCCAACAATATTTAGAAAACACCCTTTTTATGAATGAATTTGTTTTTACCCAATAAAAGCTCATTTTAAATTGATTTACAGATATGTAAAAATAAAAAATGCAGCGCTATTTATCAAATAGTGCTGCATTTTTTTAATTGCTATGTTTTTCGTATATTATTCTTTTTCTCTCCCAAAACGTTCAAAAACATTCACATAAGTGTTGAATGTGGTTTTGTGTTTTTCGTAGAAAGCAAGATCTTTATTGTCTTTCATAACTTGCAATAAACTTCTGTAACGTTCAATATCAGTAATGATATCAATTGCTAAATCAGTTTGATCGCCAGGTGTTAAAGTGGCATAATAGTTTAGTTCTTCTTTGTATTTCTGAACCAGTTTATTTAGTAAATCCTGTGCTTTTGCAGTTTCTCCAACTTTGTAATATCCTCCTGCAAATGGTTCTACCAGAGAATAGTAGCCAAATTTATCTAAAGGCATTTTTGTCATCGCTAAGTTGATAATGTTTTTAGCTTTGTCAATTTTTCCCTCTTTAATAAGCTGGTTCATTAAACGAGATAAATTTGTTCTGTAGGTAATGCTGTTTCTTCTGGTTTCAGGATCATGATAAATTTTATCGCTATCGCTATTGCCCCAATCCCATTTCATTACGATATTATACATTTTATCTGCGTCAATTTGTCCCATGTCCATTGGTCCGCCATCTTTTGAATATTTATTTCTGATAGGAACTAATTTATAGACCATTCCGTCTAATTGTAAATAATCTTTTAACCATAAGTAATCTTCATCGTCAAAAGCACCACCACTAAAGTAGATTGGTCTTTTCCAATTGTTATTGGCTAAGATATCTAACATTATTAAGCGGTTTTTATATATTGCATTTCCTTTGATGTCAATATCCATATAAGGAACGATAGAATCGTTGTATTTTGGATTGACAACCTTATTTTTGATGATAACATCTTTGTCAACAGGAACCCTGATTTTATTTGTTGGATAAAAATGGATTGTTTGTCCGTTTTGTAATCCTACAGTTGATTTTGGATTTTTAATAAAATCAATAAAGTCGATAATGTTCCAACGAGTTTGAATTTTTGGAATATGAGCAACGTAATCCAGGTTATCACCTACATATTGATCGTGTGTAAATGAAATTGGTAAAGGATCAGATTCGTATGCTTTTGTTTTCATTTGATCGATATACCAGTCAGTGTTGACTAAGCTTGTATTTACGATTTTAACATCTGTCCTGATGCCTTCAATTTCCTGAGCATACCATAATGGGAACGTGTCATTGTCTCCAATAGTAAATAAAATGGCATTTTTATCACAAGAATTCAGGTAAGCTTTTGCCATTGCAACTGCAGTATATCTTCCTGATCTGTCATGGTCGTCCCAGTTTTGGGAAGCCATTAAAACAGGTGCAGCTAGTAAACTTGCGGCAATTATAACCGGACCGGCTATTTTAGGCGCTATATATTTCTGCAGGCTTTCGTAGAGCGAATAAACTCCAAAACCTATCCAGATGGCAAACACATAAAAAGATCCTACCAGTGCATAATCTCTTTCCCGAGGTTCAAAAGGTCGCTCATTCAGGTAAATTTTTAATGCAATTCCGGTAAAAAGGAATAATGCTAAAAGCACGTAAAAACTTTTAAGGTCTTTATTGGCGTGATACATTATACCAATAATACCTAGGATAAACGGCAAGAAATAGTAAACGTTTCTTCCTTTATTGTTTAAAACATCAGATGGTAAGTTATCCTGAGACCCAAGGTGTACAGAGTCAAGAGCCTTGATTCCGCTGATCCAGTTTCCATCAAGATTATCGTATTTTCCCTGAACGTCACTTTGTCGTCCAACAAAATTCCACATTAAATACCTCCAGTACATATACCCAAATTGATATTCGAACATAAAACTGAAATTATCTACGGTAGTTGGTTTTTCAATAATTAAATAATCGCCATAGCTTTTTAGGAACTTAACGTAACCCTCATTATCAATTTGTTTTTGGGCATAAGCATTTCTAAACTCAGAAATGGTTTTTTCGACTTCATTACGCAGTTGCGCAGTTGCTTTATTGTATTCGTCCTCGCTTAGCTGGCTTGCGTCAATTCCGTATTTCCCTAAATCCTGCTCGTAATCGTAGTTAGGGTTTATTTTGAATTTTGGAGGATTTGTAAAGCTGATATAGTTTTGAATATGTCCCGTTTCTGTACTCCACATTCTAGGTAGAAACGCTTTTTGATTATCATCTGTATTTTGACTGGCGTTTTTGTAATTATTGGTAATGATATATTTACCGGTTTTATAATCTCTTTCGTAGTTAGGTTTTTTGTCTGAATACGGGTTTTTTGCGTCAATTCCAGCAAAAACTTCGGTATACTGAGGTCCGTAAAACAAAGGGTTTACCCCGTACTGTTCACGATTGTAATATGCTAGTACTTCCGCCGCATCTGATGGTTTATTCTCGTTAATTACAGGATTGGCATTAGCACGAATAGGCAGCATCATCCAGGTTGAGAAACCAATAAAAATAAATAAAATGCAAAGTATTATAGTGTTATAGAAAATCAATCCTTTTTGTTTGGTAAGTTTTAATCCAAAATAAAAGAAAGCAATTAGAACTAAAGCGACAAAAATGGTTCCTGAGTTAAATGGTAATCCCATGTTGTTTACCATGAAAACTTCAGTATAAGCAAAAGCTTCCATTGTTAAAGGCAGTAATAGGATAAAGATAAAAAGCAAAATACCAATTACGGAAATATTAGCAATAAGAAAGTTTTTGATGGTAACTTTTTCATAATGCTTAAAGTAGTAAAGAAATCCTATTGAAGGAATTGTTAGTAAAGCCATAAAGTGAACCCCAAAAGAAAGCCCGATAACTAGCGAAATAACAAGTAGCCATTTGTTTCCTTTAGGTTTGTCCATGTCCTGCTCCCAGCGAAGACCCAGCCAGAGAAGTAATGCAATTAATAAAGAAGCCATTGCATAAACTTCGGCTTCAACAGCATTAAACCAAAAACTATCTGAGAAAGTATAGGCAAGAGCTCCTACTAAAGAACTTCCTAATATAACAATTGAATTGTTTTGATTAATTTCTGAAAAACGTTCTATGATCTTTTTTAAAATCATTGAAGAAGACCAAAACATAAACAAAATAGTAAAAGCACTTGAGAATACGGACATCATATTAACCATCACGGCTACATGTTGTGCATCTATAGCAAACATGGCAAAAAAAGCACCCATCATCTGGAATAAAGGAGCTCCGGGTGGGTGGCCAACTTCTAATTTAGCGGCTGTGGCAATATATTCGCCACAATCCCAAAAACTCATGGTAGGTTCGACAGTAAGTGTGTAGGTAATTAAAGCGATTGCAAATGCAAACCAACCAATAATTGTATTCCATTTATTGAAATTGAATTGTGCCATATTTAGGTGTTAAAATTTTGTATGTTTTTAATCTTACAAAGAAAATGTTTTTTTGCTTAAAGAGAAGAGCATTAACATAAAATTCTATAAAAGTATTTATTAATGGTAACGTGTTGTTTGTAAGATACTTGTAAAATCATTACGGATTGGAAAGAAAAAAAAATGAAGAAAAATGATTTTTTTTCATCAAAAAGTTTGCGCAAACTAAAAAAAGCTTTAAATTTGCACTCGCTTAACCGCTTTTACTGGTCTATGGTGTAATGGTAACACAACTGTTTTTGGTGCAGTCTTTCAAGGTTCGAGTCCTTGTAGACCAACAAAAAAGCCTCTCAATCGAGAGGTTTTTTTTTATAAAAAAAAGTTGTGTAAACTAAAAAAAGCTTTAAATTTGCACTCGCTTAAGCATTTTTACTGGTCTATGGTGTAATGGTAACACAACTGTTTTTGGTGCAGTCTTTCAAGGTTCGAGTCCTTGTAGACCAACAAAAAAGCCTCTCATTCGGGAGGCTTTTTTATGCGGTATATTTTGGTGCTGATATTTTTGTTTTCTAGGTTTTTTTTTAAGCCCTATTTCGCAAATAAAGAAGAAGGGACAATCCCAAATTTCTTTTTAAATGAAAAAGAAAAATGAGACAGGTCTTCAAAGCCAACTCCTATATAAACTTCCGATGGCGTTTTTCCTTGATTAATTAGATAATGTGCCTCTTGCAATCTTTTGTTTAATAACCATTTTCCGGGAGTTTCCTGAAAAACTTTTTGAAAATCTCTTTTAAAAGTGGCTAAACTTCTGCCGGTGAGATAAGCAAAACGGGTAAGATGTACATTAAAGTGGAAGTTTTTATTCATGAATGCTTCCAGGTCAATTTTGCCAGGTTCGTTAAAATCAAACAAAATATCTTTTAATTCAGGATTTACTTTTAGTAAAAGATGAACAGCTTCTTTTATTTTTAAATGAAATAAAGCTTCGTTGTTTTCTTCCTCTACGTCGAGATAAGATATAAGTGAATCCATAAAAGATTTATAAAGTGCGTTTGGCGCCAAAGAAATCATGGCTTGAGAATCTGATTTTTTATTGATTTTAAAATTATATTCAGCACTTATTTCTCGTAAAATTTCCTGATCTAAAAAAATAGAAATCGTTTTAAATTCTCCTCCTTCTGGCGGGATTTTAACGAATTTAGCTAAATGGTTTCTTCTGCTAAAACGAAAATCACCTTCGTTAGAGTGGTACGTGTTTTTGCTGTCTGAAACGACTATCTCTCCTGAAATTTGATAGCTAAACACATGTTCTGGGATGAAATTTTCTCCTTCTCGACTACGTGTAAAATAGCAGGAGTAAAGTATTTTGGATTTTATAGATGATTTTGTTGTCATAAAGTAGAGTTACTAAAAGATCCGGAAAGTCTTTTGGATAAAGCTTTCCGGATCTGTTTGCGTTGGTTTAGCGAATCAGGGCTCTTGGTTCTAGATAAGCTTCTAGTCCTATTGTGCCAAATTCCCTGCCTATTCCTGATTGTTTAAATCCTCCAAAAGGGGCCATCGGATCATGTCCAATTCCGTTTATTTGTATACGTCCTGCATTTATTTGTGAAGCAACTTTGTGAGCTCTTTTTTCGTCCGATGAGCTCACATAAGCTTGTAGCCCGTATGTAGTGTCATTGGCAATTTCGATTGCTTCTTCTTCGGTTTTGTATGTTATAACAGATAGAACGGGACCAAAAATTTCTTCCCTTGCAATTCGCATTTGGTTGTTTGCGTTTATGAAAACAGTAGGTTTTACGAAGTTTCCTTTTTCCAGTCCTTTGGGTTTTCCTAATCCTCCAACTAATACCTGAGCGCCTTCGTCAATTCCGATCTGAATGTAGTTTTGAACACGTTCATATTGTTTTTTGCTGACCATTGGACCAACAGTGGTTGTCTCATTTTTTGGATCACCAACAATTGTGTTTGATAGTGTTTGCTCCAATAGTTTTGTTGCTTCTTCTAATCTGTTTTTAGGAACTAAAAGACGGGTTCCGGCAATACATGCTTGTCCGTTATTCATATAAGCGGCAATTACAGCAAGAGGAATTGCTTGTGCGAAATTAGCGTCGTCAAGAATGATATTTGGCGATTTTCCTCCCAGTTCAAGTGTGATGCGTTTCATTGTTTCGACCGCTTCTTTTGCGATAATCTTGCCAACACTTGTAGATCCTGTGAAGGAAATTTTCGCGATATCCGGATTGCGGCTTATTTCTGCGCCAACTATTTCTCCCAGACCGTTAACAATATTAAAAACGCCTTTTGGTAAGTTTGCTTCATGAAGACATTCGGTAATTAATTGTGTTTGCTGAGCGCTCATTTCGCTCGGTTTTATTACAGTAGTACATCCAGCGGCTATCGCAGTTGATAATTTACTGCAAATAAAACCATTGCTTGAGTTCCACGGAATGATAATTCCAATAACGCCAATTGGTGTCATTTGAACTTCGGATTCTCCCATTGTTTTGGTAAAATCATATGTGTTTAATAGGTTAATTGCAGAGTCAAAACTCTTTAGCATGTAATCGTAACTCATTGTTGAAAATTGCAATGTTCCCCCGTATTCTTCAACCATTATGTCAATGAATTCTTCTTTTCGTTTTTCTATAGAGGTTTGAATATTTTGCAGGTATTGAATTCTTTCAGAAATAGTTGTTTTAGAAAAAGTCTTAAAAGCGTCTTTAGCTGCGGCTATGGCATTTTGAGTATCTTTTTGGTTTCCTAAAAGTACTTTTCCTAGTTTCTCGTTTGTTGTAGGGCTTATTAAGTCGAAATATTCTGTTCCTTGTGGGGTAATGAATTCTCCATTAATGTAAATTTTGTCTATCGTTTTCATGTTGTATTGATTATGAAATTATTTGACAAAGATCTGGATTAAGTATTCTTTTGGCTTTGTTGTAAAGCTCAAATCAGCTTTGTTAAAAAGCTCATGAAGAGTTGTTTTTGTCGTGAAATTTGATTTTTAAAATGTATAAAAAAACCTCTCGTTGAGAGGTTTTTGCATGTGATAAGTTGAAATTATTAAATTTTAAACGTGAGGACAGGTTTTATGGAATGATTTACTAATCCTTCGCTAATACTTCCGTTAAAGAAATGCGCGAAGCCAGTTCTTCCGTGTGTACACATTCCAATAATATCGGCGTTTATGCTATTTGAAAAGTTGATTATTCCTTTTTCAATGTTGGTGTCGTTGTAAGTGTGAGTTTGAAAATTGGTGAGATTAAATTCAGAAATAAATTCATTCATGGCTTTTTCGGCCATATGAGTTGGTTTAAAACTGTTTGGTGTGCAAATTGTAACCAGGTGTATTTTTGATTCAAAGAATTGGGTCAGGTTTACCAATTTTTTGAAAGGTTTTTTAGTTTCGTCAGAAAAATCCGATGCGAAAACAATGTTTGATGCATTAAAGTTTGGGATGTCTTTTTTTATTACTAAAACCGGTATATCTGAGTTGCGAACCACTTTTTCTGTATTCGATCCTATCAGTAGTTCTTCAATTCCAGAAGTGCCATGAGATCCCATAACAATCAAATCTACATCATAGTCTTTGCTTACTTGTGTTATTCCGTGAATTGGTTTATCGATTTTTACAATTTCAGTTATTGAAATTCCGTCCAGATAAGGTCTTGATGAGACTTCATCGAGCATTTCGTTGGCTTTTTTCATGAAAAGCATGGTTTCAGGAATGCTTGCTCCTCCTAATACTGCATCATTCATTTGGCTTGGCAGTTCAAACATGTGTAGAATGATGATTTCGGAGTTGTTTTTTTTAGCAATTTGGGCAGCGACTTTTAAGGCATTTTCCGCATGTTCAGAGAAGTCGGTCGGAACTAGAATTTGTTTCATGGTTTTTTGAATTATAATGTAAAATTCTGTTATTTTGATGCACTTATAAAGATAAGAAATATTTTTAGAGCAATCTATTATTTTTGGTTTATAAAAAAAACACTATATTTGCACCGTTATTTATTAAAATCTAAATAATGAGGGGACTAAGTGTCCCCTCTTTTTATAAAATTATGACATTTAAAGAAAAAGTAAACGGATTAATAGCGGAGGCTCTTTTAGAAAAGCCATCAATCTTTTTGATTGATCTGGCTATCTCAGACTCTTTCAAGATTAGTGTAGGTTTAGATGGGGATAATGGAGTGGCGTTGCAGGATTGTATTGATGTAAGTCGTGCAGTCGAGAATAATCTGGATCGTGAAGAACAGGATTTTTCGCTTGAAGTAGCATCGGTTGGAGTAGGATCACCATTGAAATTTACAAGACAATACATCAAAAATATTGGTAGAACATTGATTGTTACTACAAATACTGAAAAAATTGAAGCAGAATTAGTGGAAGCTAACGATGTTTTTATAATTTTGTCTTGGAAAGCAAGAGAACCGAAAAAAGTAGGAAAAGGAAAAGAAACAGTTCAAAAAGAGCAACAAATACCTTATACAGAAATTAAAGAGGCAATTGTTACAGTAACATTTTAATTAAAGAATTCGCATGGAAAATTTAGCATTAATCGATTCATTCTCAGAGTTTAAAGATAATAAACTTATTGATCGTGTAACGCTTATGGCAATTTTAGAGGACGTGTTTAGAAATGCATTAAAGAAAAAATACGGTTCTGATGATAACTTTGACATCATTATAAATCCTGATAAAGGAGATATGGAGATATGGAGAAGAAGGGTAATCGTTGCTGATGAAGATCTTGACTTTGAGAACGAAGAAATTACCTTGACTGAAGCAAGAATGATTGAAGCGGATTTTGAAATTGGTGAAGAAGTTTCTGAAGAAGTTAAATTGATTGATCTGGGAAGGAGAGCTATTTTAGCTTTGCGTCAAAACTTAATATCTAAAATTCACGAACACGACAATACAAATCTTTACAAGCAATTTAAAGATATTATTGGTGATATTTATACTGCCGAAGTGCACCATGTTCGTCCAAGAGTTGTAATTTTGGTCGATGATGAAGGAAATGAAATTGTGCTTCCAAAAGAAAAACAAATTCCATCTGACTTTTTCCGTAAAGGAGATAACGTTCGTGGAATCATTGAAAGTGTTGAATTAAAAGGAAATAAACCTCAAATTATTATGTCCAGAACTTCTGAGAAGTTTTTGGAAAAATTATTTGAACAAGAAATTCCTGAAGTATTTGACGGTTTGATCACGGTTAAAAATGTAGTGCGTATTCCGGGTGAAAAAGCAAAAGTAGCCGTGGATTCTTACGATGATAGAATTGATCCTGTTGGAGCTTGTGTTGGTATGAAAGGATCTCGTATTCACGGAATCGTTCGTGAATTAGGGAACGAAAATATTGACGTAATCAACTATACAAGTAATATCCAATTGTTTATTACAAGAGCATTAAGCCCTGCAAAAGTTTCTTCAATCAAAATTGACGAAGAAAATAAAAGAGCTGAAGTATTCTTGAAATTAGAAGAAGTTTCTAAAGCAATTGGTAGAGGAGGTCATAATATAAAATTAGCGGGTCAGCTAACAGGTTACGAGCTAGATGTTATCAGAGAAGGTGATGTTGCTAGTGGTGAAGATGATGACGTTGAATTAACTGAGTTTTCAGATGAAATTGAAGGCTGGGTTATCGAGGAATTTGCAAAAATTGGTTTAGATACAGCTAGAAGTATCTTAAAACAAGAAGTAGAAGATTTAGTAAGAAGAACAGATTTAGAAGAGGAAACGATTCTTGATGTTATGAAAATACTAAAAGAAGAGTTTGATAGCTAGTTATCTGCTCTAACAACACAACGAAAAAGGTAATAATAAAAAGGTTATATGTCTGAAGAGAGAGTAATAAGAATAAACAAGGTTTTAAGGGAATTAAATATTTCGTTAGAAAGAGCTGTTGATTATCTAAAAGATAAGGGCATTGCTATTGATGCAAATCCAAATGCAAAAATTTCTGACAGCGAATTTAATATCTTACAAAGCCAATTTGCGGGCGATAAGGGGAACAAAGAAGCTTCTAAAGAAGTAGGGGAAGAGAAAAGAAAAGAAAAAGAAGCTTTGCGTGTAGAGCGTGAAAAAGAAATTGAAGACAAACGCAGACAAGACGAGGAACGCCAAAAACAACAAGAAGTTATAAAAGCGAGAGCTGTTGTAACCGGACCTGTTCAGGTTGGTAAAATTGATTTAAATCCGAAGAAACCTGCTGTTGTTTCTCCTCCTGTTGAAGAACCGGCTAAAGTTGAAGAACCAAAAGTTGTTGTTGCTCCTGCTCAGCCAGAGAAACCTGTTCAAAAAGAAATTGTACAGCCTGATCCAGTGGTTCCTGTGGTTTCTGAAGAGAAAAAGGTAGAAAAACCTATTATTACAGAGAAAAAAGAAGTAAAAGAAGTGAAAGCGGAAACTCCAAAAGTCGTTCAGGAACCAGTTGTTTCAACTGATCCGGCAACTGCAGAGGAAACGATCACTACACAATATCAAAAATTATCAGGAACTACTCTTACTGGTCAAACAATTGATTTATCTCAATTTAATAAGCCTAAGAAAAAGAAAGAAGATCCAAAGATAACTCCTAATAAACCAGGAGCTCCGGGAGCCGGAAATAACGCTAACAAAAATAAGCGTAAAAGAATTGCTCCTAAACCGGGAACGCCGGGTGCACCAAAACCTGCTACCCATGCTCCGGGAACTCCAAATCCTAATAAAATCACGCCAAATACTGGTGGTGGAGGTTTTAATGCTAACAGAAGTGCAAGGCCAGGTTTTGTAAAAGGAAACCGTCCTGCAATTGTTGCTAAAGTTGAGCCTACTGAAGAGGAAGTAAAAAACCAAATTAGAGAGACTCTTGAAAAACTTCAGGGTAAAGGTGGAAAATCAAAAGCTGCTAAATACAGAAGAGATAAAAGAGATACGCACCGTCAGAAATCTGATGAAGAGCAAAGAGCTATCGACGAAGGAAGTAAAACTATTAAAGTTACAGAATTCGTTACTGTTGGTGAAATTGCAATCATGATGGATGTGCCGATTACTAAAGTAATTGGAACTTGTATGTCTCTAGGTATCATGGTTACCATGAACCAACGTTTAGATGCTGAAACATTAACTATTGTAGCTGATGAATTTGGTTACGAAGTTGAGTTTATTACAGTTGATATCGAAGAAGCTATTGAGGTAGTTGCAGACAGAGAAGAAGATTTAGTGGTGAGAGCGCCAATTGTTACTGTAATGGGTCACGTCGATCACGGTAAAACATCTTTACTGGATTACATCCGTAAAGAAAATGTTATCGCTGGTGAGTCTGGAGGTATTACACAACACATTGGAGCGTATGGAGTAACTTTAGATAATGGTCAAAAGATCGCATTCTTAGATACACCAGGTCACGAGGCGTTTACCGCAATGCGTGCACGTGGAGCTCAGGTTACAGATATCGCTATTATTGTAATTGCTGCAGATGATGATATCATGCCGCAAACAAAAGAGGCAATTTCTCACGCACAAGCTGCTGGAGTGCCAATTATCTTCGCTATCAATAAAGTGGATAAGCCAAATGCCAATCCGGAGAAAATAAAAGAAAGATTAGCAAGTATGAATTTACTTGTAGAAGATTGGGGAGGAAAAATCCAATCGCATGATATTTCTGCAAAAACAGGATTAGGTGTTAAAGAATTATTAGAAAAAGTATTATTAGAGGCAGAGATTTTAGATCTAAAATCAAACCCGAATAAAGCGGCTCAAGGAACAGTTGTTGAGGCTTTCTTAGATAAAGGAAAAGGATATGTTTCTACAATTTTAGTTCAACACGGAACTTTAAAAATTGGAGATTACATGTTGGCTGGAAAGCATCATGGTAAGATCAAAGCGATGCATGATGAAAGAGGGCATATTGTTCTGGAAGCAGGACCTTCTACTCCGGTATCAGTTTTAGGTTTAGACGGAGCTGCAACAGCAGGAGATAAGTTTAACGTTTTTGAAGATGAAAAAGAAGCAAAACAAATTGCATCTAAACGTTCTCAATTAATGCGTGAACAATCTGTACGTACACAAAGACATATCACACTTGATGAGATTGGTCGTCGTATTGCTCTTGGTCAGTTTAAAGAATTGAACGTAATCCTTAAAGGAGATGTTGATGGATCTGTTGAAGCATTATCAGATTCGTTCTCTAAACTTTCTACTGAAGAAATTCAAATTAATATTATACATAAAGGTGTTGGAGCAATTACTGAAACTGACGTTATGTTGGCTTCTGCTTCTGATGCGATCATTATTGGATTTAACGTTCGTCCTGCTGGAAATGCAAGACAACTTGCAGATAAAGAAGAAATCGATATCCGTTACTACTCTATTATCTATGCAGCTATCGATGACTTGAAAGATGCGATGGAAGGAATGTTAGCTCCTGAGATGAAAGAAGAGATTTTAGGAACAGCTGAAATTCGTGAGATTTTCAAAATTTCTAAAGTTGGTTCTATTGCAGGATGTATGGTGATGGATGGTAAAATTATGAGAACTTCTAAAATTAGAGTTATCAGAGATGGAGTAGTGGTGCATACAGGAGAACTTGTTGCATTGAAGCGTTTCAAAGATGATGTTAGAGAAGTTTCTAAAGGTTATGATTGTGGTATTCAAATCAAAGGTTACAACGACATTGAAGAAAGAGATGTTATTGAAGCATACCATGAAGTTGCAATTAAAAAGAAATTGAAATAAAATTCAATAATTATATTTTAAAGTCCCAATGAAAATTGGGACTTTTTTTTGTTTAATATGTTTTAAGAATCTTATCTAAGTGACTTTTTTTCAAGCGTGTTGTTTTTGAAATTATTTTGTCTTAGGTATTGAGATTTGTTCTTATTGATTTTAAAAATGCTCTCAGTTTTATTCTAAATTAGAATTTTAAGTCAATATAATTCGTAGAATTTTCTGGTTTGTATTTTTTGGTTTAAAGTGTTTTATGTCTTATTTAAGTAATTAGATAATTTCATCGGCAGGTTTTAATTTCAATTGAATTAATTCAATAGTTAGATATTTAGGGCTTTGGTGTTGCAATTTGTAATATGGAACAAAAAATTAGAAAAGCCTTGAGCTTTATAGGAGGTTTGTTGGTTTCTTTGTACAGTGTTAATTGTTCTCTTTCTTAGATTGAAAGTTAAATGCAGTATTTAGTTCTTGAAAATAATAATTTTGTTCTGTGAATGATTTTGCTAATGAGGACAATTTGGTTATTGTGTAATTTGATAAAAAAAAGATTTTCTTGAGAGGATATATCGGCATTTTATTGTTGCTGAAATCTTGTTGAAAGAAATGAATAAATAAGTTTTTAATCAGGGCTAATATGAAATTAAAAATAATTCATATTATTAATGCGTTTTTGAATAATCGTTTTAGATCTAATAAAGCCATTCTTGCGTTTACAAACATTGAGGAGTTAAGGATGGTACTTCCGGACTTGCTTCAGGGGTATTTGTCTGAAGAGGAAATGCCAAACAGTTTGCTTTTATTGTCTCCTCCGCCAGGATTTGGAACGGAGATCTTTGCGCTTGATTTAGAGTGTGCAAGAAGGGCGGTGAGATCGAGTGATGGTATTCGTTTTGTGCAGGCCGCTAATGATGCTAATTTGTCGTTTCCAGGAGCAGTTAGGTCCTTTGATGCAACTTTAGGTATTGAGATTAGCGAAGTAAAAACTCCGAAGCTGTATGTTTTTATGCGTAGAGTAATGACTGAAGCGGGTTTATCTACTTATGCGGCTAAAAATCATTATAATCGTGAGCGTCCATTTGTGGTTAATAAAAAGAAAACGTGTACTCCGGAACAAGAAGATATGGTAATGGGGCAAGCGACTGTAGACTGTCTTTATTGTAACCCGGATTTTCAAGTTGATTTAGCCTTATTTAGAGAGGAGTTGCTTGAGGTTTTTGGAGCTATTGTATTTAGAAAGGCAAATAAATAGTAGGATTTATGCTGGATAAGGTGTTATAGTTGAAAATTAGATGATTTTCTATAAGTGCCGTGAAAACCAATATGTATTTTATTGGGTATTATTTCCGGCGTAACCATGCTATTAATTATGAATAAATAAAAAAGCAGCCCAATTGAGCTGCTTTTTTGTTGTTCGATGTTCTGCTTTTTCCGATTACTTGCTCGGTTTTATTAGAAAAACACTTTTGTATTTTTTTCTAATATCAGCTAAATTTCGTTCTGCTTCTATTCTTGTTTTGAAATTCCCAACCATTACTTTGTAATTAGGCGTGTTGAAAATTATTGTGCCGTCTATATTGGTATATTCTCTTTTAAAATCAGATAATGTTTTTTTTGCCTCCTCGCTTTTACCGCTGAAGATTTGAATTTTGTAAGTGTCGTTTGTATTTATTGACGTGTTAATTTTGCGTTTGTCGTTCAGTAATTGCTCAAATTTGGGATCTTGATTTAGTGTTAAATTTTGGTCTTGAGCATGAATATTATATGCTAAAGTGAACATTGTGAATGTTAATAAAACTCTTTTCGAGGGGGCTAAAATTCTCATAATGTGGTGTTTTTTGTGTAAAAATAGTATTTTAATTTTGTGCGTAAAAATTTAATATTATTTAGAATTGATATAAATTGATATTTAAGACTATTTTAAGGTTTTGAGAATAGTTCATAAGTCGTATTTTTGTGCAAGTTTTAAAAGAAGGTATTAGTTTTTAGTTGATTTATTACAGAAAAAATCATACCAAAAATTAGTAGATAATTATTATACTATATGAAAAAGGTGGGTAACCATAATTCGATCTCAAGAAAATTACTACTTAGCTTATCGCTAACGTTAATTTTCTCCCTAACTTCATTTGCTCAAGAAGCTGCTGCTCCGGCGGCGCCTGAAGCTGCTGCTCCGGTTGCTGCTGCAGGTGGTGATCCAGTAAAAGGGAAAGAACTTTTTAATGCAAATTGCGCTGCATGTCACAAATTAGATGCTAAGTCAACAGGTCCGGCCCTAAGAGGGGTTGCTTCCAAACACGACATGGCTTGGATTTACAAGTGGGTGCACAACAGTTCAGAAATGATTAAATCAGGGGATCCTGTTGCTGTTAAATTATTTGAAGAGCACAACAAGTCAGTAATGACTTCTTTTCCTCAATTGTCAACAGGTGATATTGATAATATTATCGCTTATACTTCTGAAGTAAAAGCTGAGCCTGCTGCTGGTACTGCTGCTACTCCTCCGGGAACTAACGTTGAAGGTGGTGGAGTTTCAAATAATATTATTTTAGGAGCTCTTGCTCTTGTAATGGCAATTTTAGTTGTTATGTTGTTCATGGTGAACAAAGTGTTGACTAAAGTAGCAAGTAATAATGGTATTGTAGTTGCTCCTAGAGAAGCTAGAACTCCAATATGGAAAGCTTTTGCTAAAAATCAGTTCCTGGTTTTAGTTACTTCTATATTTTTGCTTTTAGCAAGTGGTTATTTTGTGTATGCTTACTTAATGCAAGTTGGTGTTGATCAAAATTATCAACCAATTCAGCCAATTCACTATTCTCATAAAATACACGCTGGAGATAACGAAATCAATTGTAAATATTGTCACTCTGCTGCTCGTGTGAGTAAGACTGCTGGTATTCCTTCTTTGAATGTTTGTATGAACTGTCATAAAAATATTTCTGAAGTTGCTGAAACTACTGCTACTCCTGAGTACAGCAAAGCATTTTACGATGGTGAAATCCAAAAATTATATGATGCTGTTGGTTGGGATAAAACTAAGCAAGAGTATACTGGAAAAACGCAGCCTGTAAAATGGGTTCGTATTCATAATCTTCCTGATTTTGTTTACTTCAATCACTCTCAACACGTAACTGTTGCAGGAATTGAATGTCAAACTTGTCACGGTCCTGTGCAGGAATTTGAGATCATGAAGCAATATTCTAAATTAACAATGGGATGGTGTATTGATTGCCATAGAAAAACTGATGTTAAGATGGAAGGCAATGCTTACTATGATAAAATTCATGCTGAACTTTCTAAAAAATACGGTGTAGAGAAATTGACTGCAGCGCAAATGGGAGGTTTAGAATGCGGTAAATGCCACTATTAATCGAATTATTAAGATTTTAATATTTATATACAATGTCATCAAACAAAAAATACTGGAAAAGTGTTGAAGAACTAGAGAATAGTTCTATTGTTGAGGCGCTTAGAAATAACGAATTTGTTGAAGAAATTCCTACTGAAGAATTTTTAGGAAATGCAGATGCTTTAGCTACATCTGGAACTTCACGTCGTGACTTTTTAAAGTACGTAGGATTTAGTACTGCAGCGGTTACACTTGCTGCCTGCGAAGGTCCTGTTCACAAGTCTATACCATATGTTTTACAACCAGAACAAATCATTCCTGGTGTTGCTGATTATTATGCAACTACTGTTTTTGATGGTTTTGATTTTGCTAACTTATTAGTAAAAACTCGTGAGGGTCGTCCAATTAAAATTGATAACAATACTATTTCTGGAGCTAAGTTTTCAGCCAATGCTAGAATTCATGCGTCTATCTTATCTTTATACGATAGCATGCGTTTGAAAGAACCTAAATTGGATGGAAAAAATAGTAGCTGGTCTGCTGTTGATTTGAAAATTAAATCAAGTCTGGCTGATGCAAAAGCAAAAGGTGGGCAAGTGGTATTGTTGACAAATACTTTAGCAAGTCCTTCTACTGAGAAATTAATAGGTGAATTTATCGCTAAAAATCCAAATGCAAAACACGTTGTTTACGATGCGGTTTCTTCATCAGACGCGTTAGATGCATTCGAGACAGTTTACGGTGAAAGAGCTCTTGTTGATTACGATTTCTCAAAAGCTGCTGTAATTGTTTCTGTTGGAGCTGATTTCTTAGGAGATTGGCAAGGTGGTGGATACGATGCGGGTTATGCACAAGGTAGAATTCCGTCTGGGTCTACAGGTTCTAAGAAAATGTCTCGTCATTTTCAGTTTGAATCAAATATGACATTGTCAGGAGCTGCTGCTGATAAACGTATTCCTATGAATGCTGCGAATCAAAAACAAGCTCTAGTAGAGATTTATAATAATATTACAGGTTCTTCTGTAGCCAATTCTTTAGATTCTAAGTTTAAACCTGAAGTAGCTAAAGCTATTCATGATTTAAAACTTGCAGGTTCTAAAGGAGTTTTGGTTTCTGGACTTGAAGATAAAAATGCTCAATTATTGGTTTTGGCTATCAACCAGGTGTTGGCTAGTGAAGCTTTTAATACTGTAGGGACAAGACAAATTAGAAAAGGTTCTAATGCAATTGTATCTCAATTGGTGAAAGATATGAATGCAGGAAGTATTCATACTTTAATCATGAGCGGAATTAATCCGGTTTATACATTAGCTGATTCAGCTTCTTTTGTAACTGGATTGAAAAAAGTACAAACATCAGTTGCATTTTCTTTAAAAGAAGATGAGACTGCATCTATAACTACAATTGCTGCTCCGGTACCTCATTATTTAGAGGCTTGGGGAGATGTTGTAATTACAAAAGGAACTTATAGTTTGACTCAGCCAACTATTCGTCCAATATTTGATACTAAACAATTTCAAGATGTTTTACTATCATTAAACGGAACTCCTGGAAATTTCTATGATTACATAAAAGCTAATTCAGCTTCTGTAGTTGCAGGTTCTTCTTGGAATAAAGTTTTACATGATGGTGTTTCTGTAATTGGTTCATCGGCTTTATCTGCGGGTTCTGTTGATTATGCTTCTGCTGCAAATGCTGTTGCAAAATCAAAAACTGCCGGAGACTTTGAATTGGTATTGTATACAAAAACAGGTTTAGGAGATGGTCAACAAGCAAACAATCCTTGGTTGCAGGAATTTCCGGATCCAATCACAAGAGTTTCTTGGGATAACTATGTAACTGTTTCGAATGCTGATGCTAAAAAATTAAACTTAACAAATGAAATTGTTGCAAACGGAGGTTTAAACGGAAGTTATGCTACAGTTACTACTGCTGATGGTTTGAAATTAGAAAACGTTCCAGTAATTGTTCAGCCAGGACAAGCTGTTGGTACGGTTGGTTTGGCTTTAGGTTACGGTCGTAAGGCAGCTTTAAAAGATGAAATGCAGGTAGGTTTAAATGCTTACACTTTATATAAAAATTTCAGTAGTGTTCAATCTGTTTCTATTGCGAAAGCAAATGGTGTTCATGAGTTTGCTTGTGTTCAGGGACAGAAAACATTAATGGGAAGAGGAGATATTATTAAAGAAACTTCTCTTGAAATCTTTAATACTAAAGATCCTGAACATTGGAACGAACAACCAATGGTATCTTTAGATCACGAAGAAGTTAAAGCTACAACTGTTGATTTATGGGAATCATTTGATCGTTCTACAGGACATCACTTTAATCTCTCGATTGACTTAAACGCTTGTACAGGTTGTGGAGCATGTGTTATTGCTTGTCACGCTGAAAACAACGTACCTGTTGTAGGTAAAGCAGAAGTAAGAAGAAGCCGTGATATGCACTGGTTGCGTATTGACAGATATTATTCTTCTGAAAGCACTTTTGAAGGTGATAACAAAAGAAAGGATGAAATCGCTGGTTTATCTAGTTCATTATCTACATTTAATGAAATGGAAAAAGCAGGAGATAATCCACAAGTTTCTTTCCAACCAGTAATGTGTCAGCACTGTAATCACGCACCGTGTGAAACAGTTTGTCCGGTTGCTGCAACTTCTCACGGTCGTGAAGGTCAAAATCATATGGCATACAACAGATGTGTTGGTACTCGTTATTGTGCAAACAACTGTCCGTATAAAGTACGTCGTTTCAATTGGTTCTTGTACAACAAAAACAGTGAATTCGATTACCACATGAATGATGATTTAGGACGTATGGTATTAAACCCAGACGTAAACGTTCGTTCACGTGGAGTTATGGAAAAATGTTCTATGTGTATTCAAATGACACAGGCGACTAAATTGAAAGCAAAAAATGAAGGTCGTCCGGTTGCTGATGGTGAATTCCAAACAGCTTGTTCAAATGCTTGTTCTTCTGGAGCAATGATATTTGGTGATGTTAATGATACTGAAAGTAAAGTTGCTAAATTAGCTGCTGACGATAGATCATACCATTTATTGGAGCATGTTGGAACAAAACCTAATGTGGTTTACCATGTTAAAGTTAGAAATACTTAGAATAAATTATTAATTAAGAAACATATAAAGGATTATGTCGTCTCACTACGAAGCACCCATTAGAAAACCTTTAGTTATAGGTGATAAATCTTATCACGATGTAACTGTAGATGTAGCTGCACCTGTTGAGGGGCCTGCAAACAAACAATGGTGGATTGTATTTTCTATCGCATTAATAGCCTTCCTTTGGGGGTTAGGTTGTATAATTTACACTGTATCTACCGGTATCGGAACATGGGGATTAAATAAAACAGTTGGTTGGGCTTGGGATATCACGAACTTTGTTTGGTGGGTTGGTATTGGTCACGCCGGAACATTAATTTCTGCGGTATTATTACTTTTCCGTCAACGCTGGAGAATGGCGATTAACCGTTCTGCAGAAGCAATGACTATCTTTTCGGTAGTTCAGGCAGGTTTATTTCCAATTATTCACATGGGACGTCCATGGTTAGCATACTGGGTTTTACCTATTCCAAATCAATTTGGATCTTTATGGGTAAACTTTAACTCACCATTGCTTTGGGACGTTTTCGCAATTTCAACGTACCTTTCAGTATCATTAGTTTTCTGGTGGACTGGTTTATTACCTGATTTTGCAATGCTACGTGATAGAGCGATAACACCTTTTAATAAAAGAGTATATTCTATCCTAAGTTTTGGATGGAGTGGTAGAGCTAAAGATTGGCAGCGTTTTGAAGAAGTATCATTAGTATTGGCTGGTTTAGCTACTCCTCTTGTACTTTCTGTACACACGATTGTATCGATGGACTTTGCTACATCTGTAATACCAGGATGGCATACAACAATTTTCCCTCCGTACTTCGTTGCCGGAGCGGTTTTCTCAGGATTTGCAATGGTAAACACATTGTTGATCGTTATGAGAAAAGTTTCTAACCTTGAAGCATATATTACGGTACAACATATCGAGTTAATGAATATTGTAATTATGATTACAGGTTCTATCGTTGGAGTAGCGTATATCACTGAGTTATTCGTAGCTTGGTACTCAGGAGTAGAGTATGAGCAATATGCGTTCTTAAACAGAGCAACCGGACCTTACTGGTGGGCATATTGGTCGATGATGACTTGTAACGTTTTCTCTCCACAATTTATGTGGTTCAAGAAATTAAGAACAAGTATCATGTTTTCATTTATTATTTCGATCGTAGTAAACATCGGAATGTGGTTTGAAAGATTCGTAATTATTGTTACTTCTTTACATAGAGATTACCTTCCATCTTCTTGGACAATGTTCTCACCAACATTTGTTGATATTGGAATTTTCATCGGAACGATTGGTTTCTTCTTCGTATTGTTTTTATTATACTCTAGAACATTCCCTGTAATTGCTCAGGCAGAGGTTAAAACAATTTTGAAAGGAACAGGAGATAATTACATTAGAGAAAGAGCAAAAAAAGATACACATCATGAGTAATAAAGTAATATACGCCATTTATAATGACGATGATATTTTGATGGATGCAGTAAAGAAAACCAGAGCTGCTCATCATCATATTGAAGAAGTTTTTACTCCATTCCCAGTTCACGGATTGGATAAGGCTATGGGTTTAGCGCCAACAAGATTAGCAATTTGTGCATTTTTATATGGATGTGTTGGTATTTCTGTTGCAACGACTATGATGAGTTATATCATGATTCATGATTGGCCGCAGGACATTGGAGGAAAACCAAGTTTTAGTTTCATTCAGAATATGCCTGCATTTGTACCAATTATGTTTGAAATGACAGTATTTTTTGCTGCTCACTTAATGGTTATCACTTTTTATATGAGAAGTAGATTATGGCCATTTAAAGAAGCTGAGAATCCTGATGTAAGAACAACAGATGACCATTTTTTAATGGAAGTTGCTGTAAATGATAACGAAGCAGAACTAGTTTCTTTTTTCGAAGGTACAGGAGCAGTTGAAGTTAAAGTAATTGAAAAGAATTAATTGTAGCTATGAAAAGGATATATAAAATAACACTTTTAGTTGGTATAACTATTTTAGTTTCATCATGCCACAATACTTCGGCACCAAACTATCAGTATTTCCCTAATATGTATGAATCTTTAGCATATGAACCATATGCAGAAGCAAAAATATTTAAAGGTGGAAAAGAAGGACAGCTTCCTGCACAAGGAAGTATCAATAGAGGTTTTGAACCTTATGAATATGAAAATTCAACTGCAGGTTATGAATTGGCAAAAGCTAATTTAAAATCGCCTTTGGATTCTATCGAAAGAAATTCCGGAAAAGGAAAAGAACTTTTCGATATTTACTGTATCAGTTGTCATGGTGCAACTGGAAACGGTAAAGGTAAATTGGTTGAAAGAGAAAAATTTCTTGGAGTACCTAGCTATAAAGACAGAGAAATCACTGAAGGAAGTATCTTTCACGTTGAAACTTATGGTTTAAATGCAATGGGTTCACATGCAAATCAATTAAGTGCCCACGAACGTTGGTTAGTTGCTGACTATGTTCTAAAACTAAAAAGCCAATTATAATTGTTGAACAAACTGATCGTAATAGATATGTATACATTTTCAAGTAAATTAAAAACTTTTTCTATCATCCTAATGGCCCTTGGTATATTAGGAATTGGATATGGTTTTTTAACTGCTCCTAAAGATATTCAAGAAGTTGAAAAAATTCTAGCTGCAGATGCACATGGATCTCATGGTGCTGCACATGAAGCAACAGCAGAAGCTGGACATCACGAAGCTGCTGAAGCTTCGCATGACTCACATAAAGGTGGAGAGCATGCAAAAGTTAATGCTGCTGATGAGCACGAAAAACATTTAAAACATGTATTGAACCAATTGCAAAATAAGCCTTGGTCAGCTTTATATGTTGCTTGTATTTTCTTCTTACTACTTTCTATGGGAACTTTAGCATTTTATGCTATTCAACAAGTTGCTCAGGCAGGTTGGTCTCCGGTTTTGTTTAGAGTTATGCAGGGAATTACGGCTTATTTGCCAGTTGGTTCTGTTATTTTCTTTATCATATTAATTCTTTGTGGATTACACTTTAATCACATATTTGTATGGTTAGGTGAAGGAGTTACAGATCCTACTAGTCCAAACTATGATAAAATTATTGCTGGTAAAGCAGGTTATTTAAACTTTCCTTTCTGGCTTATTAGAGCTGCCATATTTTTAATTGGATGGAATTTATATAATTATTTTTCAAGAAAAAATTGTTTAGCGCAAGATGAGGCTAATGATGATCTATACTACAAAAAGAACTTTAAGTTAACTGCTGGTTTCTTGGTATTCTTTATCGTTTCTGAGTCTATCATGTCTTGGGACTGGATTATGTCAATTGATCCACACTGGTTCAGTACATTATTTGGATGGTATGTATTCGCTTCTTTCTTTGTAAGTGGTATTACTGCAATTGCGTTAGTAACTGTTTACTTAAAATCTAAAGGATATTTAGAATACGTAAATACAAGTCATATTCACGATTTAGCTAAATTTATGTTTGGTATTAGTGTTTTCTGGACTTATTTATGGTTCTCTCAATTCATGTTGATCTGGTATGCTAATATTCCGGAAGAGGTAACTTACTTCATAACGAGAATTCAATTATACAATTTACCATTCTTTGGTGCTGTGGTTATGAACTTCGTATTCCCGTTATTAATATTAATCAACACAGATTTCAAACGTCTTAGCTGGGTTATTGTTATGGCTGGTGTTGTTATCTTATTAGGTCACTATGTAGATTTCTTTAATATGATTATGCCTGGTACAGTTGGAGATAAATGGTTTATTGGAGTTCCTGAAATTGCATCTATACTTTTCTTCTTAGGTTTATTTATTTTTGTTGTATTTACTGCATTAACTAAAGCTCCTTTGTTAGCAAAAAGAAATCCTTTCATTGAAGAAAGTAAACATTTTCATTATTAATATTTAAAGAAGTAAACAGATGACAAGTTTGTTGGTAATTGTAGTTTTAGTTTTATTAGCAATTGCATTGTGGCAATTGACCAAGATATTTGATCTTACTCAAGTGGGATCTTCTTCGGACGATACTCAAGTTGCATCAGATAATGATAATAATATTCAGGGATATATTATGTTTGGCTTTTTGGCTTTCATTTATATATTTACGATTTACGGTTTACTAAAATGGGGTAATTTAGCACTTCATACTCCTGCTTCAGAGCATGGGCTTTTAGTAGATAATTTAATGAATATTACATGGGTTTTAATTTTTGTAGTTCAGTTTATTACACAAGGTTTACTTTATTGGTTTTCTTTCAAAAATAGAGGACATAAAGACAAAAAAGCATTATTCTTTGCTGATAGTAACAAATTAGAAGCAATCTGGAGTATTATTCCATCTGTAGTTTTGGCTTGTTTGATCCTTTACGGATTGTATGCATGGAACAACATTATGTTTGTTGATAAAGACGAAGATGTAATTGAAATCGAATTATATGCACAACAGTTCAAATGGACTGCAAGATATGCTGGTAATGATAATGTTTTAGGAAAAGCAAACGTACGTTTGATTGAAGGAATCAATACTTTAGGTGTTGATATGTCTGATCCTAATTCTCAAGATGATATTGTAGTTTCTGAGTTGCATATTCCAAAAGGTAAAAAAGTACACTTTAAGATGCGTTCTCAAGATGTATTACACTCAGCTTACATGCCTCACTTTAGAGCACAGATGAACTGTGTTCCTGGTATGGTTACTGAATTTGCTTTTGTACCTACTTATACAACCTCTGAATACAGAGAGTTACCATTTATGGTAGAGAAAGTTTCAAACATCAATAAATTGAGAGCTGAAAAAAGTGTTGAGTTAGTTGCTAAAGGCGGTACAGCTTTAGATCCTTATACATTTGATTATTTATTATTATGTAATAAAATTTGTGGAGCTTCTCACTACAACATGCAAATGAAAGTAGTTGTTGATACTCCGGAAGACTATAAAAAATGGTTAAGTGAAAAAACTACTTTAGCTCAGGATATTAAAGCGGCAGCAGCTGCTAAAGCACCAGCTGAAGGAGCAAAAGCGACTACAGATAGTACAGCAAAAGATACTGTTAAAGCGGTGATTGATACTGTTAAAGCAGCTATTGCTAAAGTTGCTATGAAATAATATTTATTAAGAAAATTTAAAGTACACATATATGTCAGCAGAAGCGCACGATCACGATCACGGACACGATCACGAGCACGAACACCATCATAAAGAAACGTTCATTACTAAATACATTTTTAGTATTGATCACAAAATGATTGCGAAGCAATACTTAATTACCGGTATTTTCATGGGAATTATTGGTATTGCAATGTCCTTGCTTTTTAGAATGCAATTAGCATGGCCGGAAGAGTCTTTCAAAATCTTTAATGTTTTATTAGGAGATAAATTTGCACCTGATGGTGTAATGGCAAATGATATTTATTTGGCTTTAGTAACAATTCACGGTACCATCATGGTATTCTTTGTACTAACGGCTGGTTTAAGTGGTACATTTAGTAACTTACTTATTCCACTTCAAATTGGAGCAAGAGATATGGCTTCCGGATTTATGAATATGGTTTCATACTGGTTGTTTTTCTTGTCTGCTGTGATTATGTTGTCTTCATTATTTGTTGAAGCTGGACCAGCTTCTGCAGGTTGGACAATCTACCCTCCATTAAGTGCTTTACCACAAGCGATTCCAGGTTCTGGAACAGGTATGACTTTATGGTTAGTTTCTATGGCTATCTTTATTGCATCTTCTTTAATGGGATCTTTAAACTACATCGTAACTGTTATCAACTTAAGAACTAAAGGAATGTCTATGACCAGACTTCCGCTTACAATCTGGACATTTTTTGTAACAGCTATTATTGGTGTTATCTCATTCCCTGTATTGTTATCTGCAGCTTTATTATTGATTTTTGACAGAAGTTTTGGTACTTCATTCTTCTTATCTGATATCTATATTGCTGGAGAGGTTTTACATTACCAAGGTGGTTCTCCGGTTTTATTCGAACACTTATTCTGGTTCTTAGGACACCCGGAGGTTTATATTGTAATTTTACCAGCGATGGGTCTTGTTTCTGAAATTATGGCTACGAACTCTCGTAAACCAATTTTTGGATACAGAGCGATGATTATGTCAGTTCTTGCAATTGCATTTTTATCAACAATCGTTTGGGGTCACCATATGTTTATTTCAGGTATGAATCCTTTCTTAGGATCTGTATTTACCTTTACTACTTTATTGATTGCAATTCCATCTGCTGTAAAAGCATTCAACTGGATTACAACTTTATGGAAAGGTAACCTGCAATTCAACCCTGCAATGTTATTCTCTATCGGAATGGTTTCTACTTTCATCACTGGAGGTTTAACTGGAATCATCTTAGGAGATAGTACTTTAGATATTAACGTTCACGATACTTACTTTGTAATTGCTCACTTTCATTTAGTAATGGGTATCTCTGCACTTTACGGAATGTTTGCTGGTATTTACCACTGGTTCCCTAAGATGTACGGAAGAATGTTAAATAAAAACTTAGGTTATATTCACTTTTGGGTAACGGCAGTTTGTGCTTACGGAGTTTTCTTCCCAATGCACTTTATCGGATTAGCTGGTTTACCAAGACGTTATTATACAAACACAAACTTCCCATTATTTGATGATTTACAAAATGTGAATGTTTTAATTACAACATTTGCTCTTGTAGGAGGAGCGTTCCAGTTAGTATTCTTATACAATTTCTTTGTTAGTATTTTCTACGGTAAGAAAGCAGTTCAGAATCCTTGGAGATCTACAACATTAGAGTGGACTACTCCAGTAGAACATATTCACGGTAACTGGCCAGGAGAAATTCCTCATGTATACCGTTGGCCATATGACTACAGTAACCCAAATCATGATGTAGATTTTGTACCGCAAAATGTACCAATGAAAGAAGGTGAAGAAGTTTTACACCACTAAAATATAAGAGAGACCATCTGAGAAGATGGTCTTTTTTTTGTTTTATTCCGATTTTATTTAAATTCCAAATCCCAGGAATGTTGGGAGGTGAAATGAACCATTTTTTTATATCAAGTTAAATTGAAGGTAAACTGTATAGCAATTTGGCTTCTTATTATGTGATTAAGTAACTCTGCAAATGATTAGATAAAGTAATAAGTTGGAATTTGGAATGTTAATAATGAATTTTCCTTTTTTTATTTGAAATTTATCTGTTTTACAAACTGATTACTTTGTCTATCTTTGTAAAATGAATGAAAACCTAGATCCCACTACAAATGGGTACAATCCAGAAGAATTAGATCTCGAAAAAAGATTACGTCCGCTGTCATTTGATGATTTTGCCGGACAAGATCAGGTTTTAGAGAATTTAAAAGTTTTTGTTGCGGCAGCCAATCAGCGTGGTGAAGCTCTTGATCATACTCTTTTTCATGGACCTCCGGGATTAGGAAAAACGACTTTGGCGAATATTTTGGCCAATGAACTTGAAGTCGGGATAAAAATTACTTCCGGTCCTGTTTTAGATAAACCTGGAGATCTGGCCGGTTTATTGACGAATCTTGATGAGAGAGATGTTTTGTTCATTGACGAAATTCATCGTCTAAGTCCAATTGTTGAAGAATATTTATATTCAGCAATGGAAGATTTTAAAATTGATATTATGATCGAGTCGGGGCCAAATGCCAGAACGGTACAAATCAATTTAAATCCTTTTACTTTAATCGGGGCTACAACCCGTTCAGGATTACTGACGGCGCCAATGCGTGCACGTTTCGGAATTTCATCACGATTACAATACTATACTACTGAACTTTTGACTTCTATTGTCGAAAGAAGTTCTTCTATACTTAAGATGCCAATTTCATTAAATGCTGCGATAGAAATCGCGGGCAGGAGCCGTGGTACACCTCGTATTGCAAATGCACTGTTGCGAAGAGTGCGTGATTTTGCACAGATAAAAGGAAATGGAACTATCGATCTTGAGATTGCACGTTATGCGCTAAAAGCATTGAATGTCGATGCTCACGGTCTTGATGAAATGGATAATAAAATTTTATTAACGATTATCAATAAATTCAAAGGAGGACCTGTTGGGCTTTCAACTTTGGCAACTGCAGTTTCTGAAAGCAGTGAAACTATTGAGGAAGTTTATGAGCCATTTTTGATTCAGGAAGGTTTTATCATGCGTACGCCACGTGGTCGTGAAGTTACAGATAAAGCTTATAAACACTTAGGTAAAATAAACACGAACATTCAGGGCGGATTGTTTTAATTCTATTATAAGATGTCCGATAATCGAAAATATACTTATCCCAACAGACTTTCAATAGTGAGATTTTTTCTGGATGCTGAAGGAGTACGACGAAATCCGATCCCTTTTCATGCCAGATATTTTGATCAGTTGGGAGATTCTTTTTCCCTTAAAATTGGCTGGTCAAAACATATCATCTTATCGAGGGACAATGAAATTGCTCAGTATATCCTACAGAAGAATCAAAAGAATTATCATAAGTCTAAATTTCAATCTGTCTACCTTTCGAAATATTTAGGTAAAGGACTTTTGACTGTTGATGGTGATTTTTGGCTGAAACAAAGAAGACTGATTCAGCCTGCTTTTCATAAGCAAAAGATGAATCAGCTGGTAGAAAACATGAATTATACCATTGCTGTAGAATTGAAAGATTTAGAAGAAGAAAAAGCAATTGATCTTTTTCCTGTAATGAGTCAATTGGCATTTAATGTTGTGGCGAAGTCATTATTTCAACTTTCAATTTCGGATGAAAAATTGAATAGGATAAAATTCATTATCGAAGAAGTACAGAATTTCTTAATTAAGGAAATCAGGCTTCCGCATAAAGCATGGTGGTTTTCGTTAAGCGGCCAGGTAAAGAATCATCTTGAACTGGCGAAGGAGAATAATAGTATTATTCAGGAAATTATTGAGGATAGAATGGCTTCGAAAGAAGAAATTAATGACCTTCTGAACATGCTTTTGGAGACCCGATATGAGGATACGGGAGAAGGGATGACTGTAAGTCAATTGGTTGATGAAATTAAAGTGCTGTTTATTGCCGGGCATGAAACTACAGCCAATGCCCTGACTTTTACTTTGCATCTTTTAGGAAGGAATCCTGAGATTCAACAAAGAGTTTTTGATGAGATTACTGAGATTCAATTCCAAACGAATGATATTGTTGAACAGCTTCAGAAAATGACATATACCAATGCCGTTTTAAACGAGTCGATGCGTTTGTATCCACCGGCCTGGATTACCGACAGGCAGAATGTTGCTGATGATACTCTAGCCGGTTATCATATCAAAAAGGGAACACTGATTGGTGTTTCTTTTTATGAGTTACATCGAAATCCTAAATATTGGGTAAACCCGGAACAATTTGATCCGGAACGATTTCTTGGAGAACAAAAAAAGCAATCGATGCAATACTTTTATCCGTTTGGAGCGGGTCCAAGAATGTGCATAGGTGCAGGGTTTGCTATTTATGAAATGTGTCTGGCTATTTCTCAGATTGTAAAAAAATACGTGATTAAATCCAGTACAGATACTGTTCAGTTTAATCCTCTAATAACATTAAAACCTGTTGGTGTAGAAGTTTCATTCTCTAAAAGATGAGTATTAATGCAAAAGAAACATATTCGGAATTTATAAAATCTGAAGCAAAACGTCTGGGTTTTCTTTCTTGTGGAATTTCTAAAGCAGGATTTCTGGAAGAGGAAGCGCCACGTCTTGAAAAATGGCTTAACAATAACCATCACGGGCAAATGGCCTATATGGAGAACTATTTTGACAAGCGTTTAGATCCTACCTTATTGGTTGATGATGCCAAAAGTGTTGTTTCGCTTTTGCTAAATTATTATCCCGAAGAAACCCAAAGTCAGGACAGTTTTAAAATCTCGAAATATGCCTACGGGCAGGATTATCATTTTGTAATCAAAGATAAACTCAAGGAATTTCTGCATGCTATCCAGGAAAATATAGGCGATGTTTCCGGTCGTGCTTTTGTTGATTCGGCGCCTGTTTTAGACAGGGCATGGGCGGCAAAAAGTGGTTTGGGATGGATTGGTAAAAGCGGGAATCTATTGACCCAAAAGGTAGGTTCTTTTTACTTTATTGCCGAGCTGATACTCGATTTAGAATTAGAATACGATCATGCTACTACAGATCATTGCGGTTCTTGTACTGCTTGTATCGACGCTTGTCCCACGCAGGCAATTGTTGCTCCGCATGTTGTTGACGGAAGCAAATGTATTTCTTATTACACCATTGAACTCAAAGAGAATATTCCTTATGAAATGAAAGGGAAATTTGACGAATGGATGTTTGGCTGTGATACTTGCCAGGATGTTTGCCCCTGGAACCGGTTCTCGAAACCCCATTTAGAACCTTTATTTAATCCGAATCCGGAACTGCTTTCTTTTTCTAAAAAGGACTGGATCGAGATTACAGAAGAAACTTTTCGTGCCGTTTTCAGAAACTCGCCAATCAAAAGAACCAAGTTTAATGGTTTGAAGCGAAATGTTAAATTTTTAGAGTAATTTTCTCTATTTTTTAATTTTTTGTCTTTTTCGAGGCTATCCTTCCCTATTCTATATTTCTCGCAGTTTGTAAGATTTTTACATTTTTATCCCATATTTGTCTAAAAATCAATAATACTTTAAAAAATTAATAAATTTCTGTTGTTTTATTACCGAATAGTTAAGTTTTTCACAACTTGATGTTAATTTTTATCGTCAAAAAGTGTCGTTCAACGTTTATCCGTGTAGTTTGTCGACTAAAGTAGTTAGTAAATAGGTGTTTGTATACTTTCGCGACTCCAAAACTACTAATTTAACCTAAAGGCAACTTTTATGCCTTGAACGACATACATTTATGGTGCAAAAACTACTTTATTTTTGTGACGATCCTGAAAAAACTTTTTCGGGATTTGCAAAAACCATTTCCTTTATTTTATCGTATTTACCCTATATGCTGAAAACCACAATTGGTTCTTCGGCTTTCCATTCTTCTATTCTTAATACCACAATTGTCTATGCGTAACTTTACTCTTAGTCAGTCTAAATTTTTTAGACTAATCTCTTTAGTTTTATTATTTATAACATCTATACCTTCATTCGCACAAATTTGTGGTACGCCCGGAGCTGATGGTCCTGTTGCGATAACAGGTTCTGTAAATACTTATTATCCAATTGCTGGTAATAGAACATTGCCTGAAGGCTCTTTATCTATTGTATTAGGTGCTGTACCAGCTACAGATCAGCATAAAAACAATTTTGGGACAACACCAATTTCTGTAGGAGATTTGATTTTGATCATCCAGATGCAAGATGCAACAATAAACTCTTCAAATGATGCTAGTTATGGTTCAGGTACGACGTATAGTGGCCCTGATGGTAAAGGAGGTACAGGATTTACCGATATTGGTAATTCGGGTATTTTTGAGTATGTTATTGCTACTAGTAATGTACCATTGACAGGTGGGAATTTGACCTTTAAAGGTACAGGTCCCAATGGCGGTGCTTTTAATAGTTTTTATAATGCAGATGCGACAGGATTAAGAGGAAAGAGAACATTTCAAATTATTAGAGTCCCACAATACTCTAACTTAACTTTAAAATCAGATATTACAACACCGCCATTTAATGGTGTTGCCGGAGGAGTTATTGCTTTTAATGTTTCTGGATTTTTCGATTTTGGTGGAATGAAAATTGATGGAAATGCAAGAGGATTTAGAGGAGGGTTTAGTCCGAAAGCTGCTTCAGGTGCAAATAATGCAACAACTTATGTTGGAGTTGCTACAAATACCGCAATTTCTTGTAAAGGAGAAGGAATTGCAGGGACACCCAAATATATGTGGGATGGCTTTAACCAGGTGATTAATGCTACCGAAGGTTTACCTGTTGGTTCCTCTGGAAGAGGGGCAGCTGCCAATGCTGGTGGAGGTGGTAATGATCACAATACCGGTGGTGGTGGTGGCGGTAATGGTGGTTATGGTGGTTTAGGTGGTTATGGCTGGCAGGGATATGCTGGAGGAGATCGCTATGATAATGGTGGTCTTACCGGAGGAGGACGACCAGGTTTTAAATCTTTTCCTATGCTTACTTCTACATCTACACCATCGTTGACGAGGCTTATAATGGGTGGCGGAGGTGGAGCCGGAGATGCAAATGATGCTGTTGATGGTGTAAAAGGCGGTGTTGGAGGTGCTATTGTACTCATTAATGCCGGTGTTGTTCAAGGGGTTGGATTAATTGAAGCCAATGGTGGAGATGGAGCTCCAGGTATTTATGGAAGTTCACCTGATGGTGCCGGAGGTGCCGGAGCTGGAGGAACTGTATTATTAAATATTTCTAATAGTAGTTCTGGAACAATTACAATTAGTGCAAAAGGAGGAAAGGGAGGAAATACAGAAAGAGATACTAACAACGAACACGGACCTGGTGGTGGTGGTGGTGGTGGTATCATTAGACATAATCTTGTAGGAACAGTAATAACTAAAACCGATGTAAGCAAAGGCTTATCAGGAATGACAACAGGAGCAAACAGTGGTAATACTACAGCACATGGGGCGATGCCTGGATCAGATGGACATGTATCCACTTTTGTTACATCAGATTTACCAGCAAACCTGCAGGTTAATTCAAGTTGTTTTCCACGTCTTGAAATTACAGTAAAATCTTCGTCTAATAAAACTGTTTGTAATTCGGTAGGAGAAAAGGTTTCTTATGAAATTCAAATAAAAAATGCAGGAGTAGGAAATGCGGCTGGAGTTGTTTTGGATTTTACTTTTCCAAATGGAATTGAATTTGATTCAGCTATAGCAGCATATTCAGTTGATGCTTCGGGACCTGCTGGAACTTTGACTAATACTGCTACAGGTAATAATCCAATTTTTGGTGGTTTTAATATTGCTAAAGATGGAGTAGTTACAATAACTTTAACAGGTAAGATCGTAACATCAATTGCAGCGGGTACATATGATTCTAAGGCACAGGCTTTATATCTTGATCCAACACGTACTAGTGTAAACAGACAAATAACGGCATCTACAAATGCCTCCATCAGTGCAAATAAAAATTATGAGGGAGCTAGTCAAGCACCTGTCCCTGGATTTAATTTTAATGGTGCTGGGACAGAAGATGATATAATAATTTTAGCTTTACCAAACGCTCCGACTGCTTCGGTAACAACACAAGCAAGTTGTACTACACCAACAGGAACGATTAAAGTAAGTAGTCCTGCCAACGGAACAAATATAAGGTATACGTTAACGGGAACAAATCCTGTAACGGCTCCAATTAATAATTCGACAGGTACTTTTTCTGGACTAGTTGCAGGGAAATACAAAGTAACTACAACCGATCCACAAGGATGTACTTCACTTCCTAGTAATGAAATGACTGTAGATGCAATTTCAGGAGCACCAACTACCATAGGAGTTTCAATTTGTCAAGGAGATCCGAGTGCAGCATTAACTGCAACATCTACATCATGCAACTCTAATGATATAGAATGGTTTGCGAATGCTCTTGGAGGAGAGGCATTATTTAAAGGTTCTTCGTTTATTCCAACTTTAACAGATAGAACTACAGTACGAACTATAATTTATTATGCAAGTTGTCCTCTTTCGACTTGCAGGGCAGCGGCAAATTTTGTTATTAAGCCAAAACCAACTATAACAAACACAGTACCAGCTTCACGATGTGATGCAGGAACTTTAACTTTAGGAGCCACAGCTTCTTCAGGAACAATCAATTGGTATACAGCAGCAACAGGTGGTACATTTTTGACAACAGGAACGACTTATGATACGCCAAATTTATCAACAACAACGAGTTATTATGTTGATGCGACTGATAATGGATGTACTACAGGAGCCAGAACTGAAGTTAAAGCAACAATCAATACTACACCAACAATAAATTCTACTACAGAAGGTTCTAATTGTGGCCCAGGAACAGTACAGCTACTTGCGACAGCATCAGCTGGAGCAACTATATATTGGTACAATAGTTTGACTGGCGGCACATTATTAAAAACAGGTGGGGATTTTACAACTCCTAATTTAACAGCTACTACTACTTATTATGTAGGTGCTACTATTACGTCTTCTGGCTGTACCAGTACATCAAGAATTGCAGTTACTGCAGTTATAAATAATCCTTCTACAATTTCATTAACCAGCGGTACACAAAACTCGGCAGTTTGTGCAGGATCAGCAATCCCAACTACAGTTTATACTTTTGGAGGAAGTGCGACCAATGCTATCGTAAAAAATTTGCCAACCGGATTAGATTTTAAAGTTGATCCAGATGCAAAAACAGTTACGATTTCAGGAATTCCAACAACAAATGGCACCTCCTATAGTATAACAACGGTTGGTCATACAACACCATGTTCGGCTGTAACAATAATGGGGGAGGTAACGGTTAATTCGTTGCCAGCAACACCAACACTAACAATTAAACAACCAACTTGTGGTGTTTCCGGAACGTTGACCATTAATAATTATAATGCTACAACTCAATATTCTGTAGATAATGCAACTTTTGCTGTGCTTACTTCAGCTACTTTTAATGTAAGCGCTGGAACGCATACTGTTGTAGCTAAAGATGCTACTTCATTGTGTAGTTCGGTTACGGCTACTTCAGGATCGATCAATGCGACTCCTGCAGTTCCATCAGCTCCAACAGTTGTTGTAACAGCAGAGAGCTGTAGTGCAGCAGCAAGAAATATTTTAAGTGTATACGATGCTAACTTAACGTATACTTCAACTCCATTAGGATTAGCAGTAGGAACAGGCGGAGTTATCACAGGCGGTAGTACAGGAACATCTTACACGATTACAGCTAAGAACAGTTCACAATGTTCTGCTACATCAGCAAGTTTTACCTATAACGGAAACGCACAATTAGCAGTTCCATCAGCTCCAACAGTTGCTGTAACAGCAGAGAGCTGTAGTGCAGCAGCAAGAAATATTTTAAGTGTATACGATGCTAACTTAACGTAT
>NZ_JBNNFM010000008.1:49585-50813 GCF_050267765.1 Flavobacterium sp. NPDC079362
ATTACAGCTAAGAACAGTTCACAATGTTCTGCTACATCAGCAAGTTTTACCTATAACGGAAACGCACAATTAGCAGTTCCATCAGCTCCAACAGTCGGAACCATCACGCAGTCTACTTGTACTTTGTCAACAGGAAGTGTAGTATTGAATGGCTTACCTGCAGGAAATTGGATAATCAATCCAGGAAATATTTCAGGAAACACTGCTTCTAGAACTATTTCAGGATTGGCAGCAGGAACGACTTTTAACTATACCGTAACAAATTCCTTTGGATGTGAATCAGGAGTTTCGGAAAATGTTGATATTTGGAAAGTTATTTGTGCTATGGATGATACCTCAGAAATGATTAATGGAAAAGATGGAGGAACAACAACAGTTTCTGTTTTAGATAACGATACTCTAAAAGGTGATCCGGTAAATCCATCTAATGTTACTGTGGCCGAAAAAGGAACATATCCAACAGGGATTACTTTAAATGTTGATGGTTCTATTACGGTCGATGCAAACACTCCAGCAGGAAGTTATGAGTTAGAATATTCTATTTGCGAGAAGTTGAATTTAATAAATTGTGATTCAGCTATAGTAACAGTTGTAGTAGGCCAGCCAACAATTGATGCCGTAACCGAGAAAACAGTTGAGATCAATGGTCTTACAGGAGGTAAAACCCCAGCGTTAACCGCCAATGATAAATTAAACGGACTTGATGTTGTAATTGGAAGCAATGCAGGACAAGTGACACTAACACCGGTAACCGTACCAACAGGTTTAACCCTTAATACAGACGGAACCGTAACAGTAGCACCAAACACCCCGGCAGGCGAATACAATCTGACATACAAAATATGCGAAGTAACCAATCCGGACAATTGCGATCAGGTAACTTCAATTATAGTAGTAGGCCAGCCAACAATTGATGCCGTAACCGAGAAAACAGTTGAGATCAATGGTCTTACAGGAGGTAAAACCCCAGCGTTAACCGCCAATGATAAATTAAACGGACTTGATGTTGTAATTGGAAGCAATGCAGGACAAGTGACACTAACACCGGTAACCGTACCAACAGGTTTAACCCTTAACACAGACGGAACCGTAACAGTAGCACCAAACACCCCGGCAGGCGAATACAATCTGACATACAAAATATGCGAAGTAACCAATCCGGACAATTGCGATCAGGTAACTTCAATTATCGTAGTAGGCCAGCCAACAATTGATGCCGTAACCGAGA
>NZ_JBNNFM010000008.1:50908-161346 GCF_050267765.1 Flavobacterium sp. NPDC079362
AAGTGACACTAACACCGGTAACCGTACCAACAGGTTTAACCCTTAACACAGACGGAACCGTAACAGTAGCACCAAACACCCCGGCAGGCGAATACAATTTAACATACAAAATATGCGAAGTAACCAATCCGGACAATTGCGATCAGGTAACTTCAATTATCGTAGTTAGTGCTGCAGAAATAAAAGCGGTAGCTGAAACTACAATAGAAATCAATGGAAATGTTGGCGGTAAAACCCCAGCCTTAACATCGAATGACACCTTAAACGGAGTTGCTGTAGTAATAGGAACGAATCCTGGAAACATAATCCTTACAGGAGTAACCGTACCAGCAGGTTTCACCTTAAATGCAGACGGAACAGTAACGATAGCTCCAAATATACCGGTAGGTAATTATAACCTGACTTATAGTATTTGTGAAGTAACCAATCCAACAAATTGTGATCAGGTAACTTCAGTAATTGTAGTGGGGCAGTCAGCAATCAAAGCTCTAACAGAGAACACTCTTCCTATTAATGGAAGCATTGGAGGAACAACATTACCATTAATAAATAATGTTACATTAAACGGAAATTCAGCTGTTATTAAGAATAGTAATGGAGGAATAGTCCTGACAGTTGTAAAAGTTCCAACAGGATTAACTTTAAATCCGGACGGAACGGTAACAGTAAAACCAGGAACTCCAATAGGAAACTATGAGATTGAATATACTATTTGCGAATATTTAAATCCTGCAAATTGTGTTACTGTAAAAAGTTATGTTCCTGTAACGGGAGCAGTTTTACAGGCGAATAATGATAATGCAGGAACTGTAGATACTAATAAAGGACACAGTTCAACAACAAGTATATTTGATAATGATAGTATAAACGGATCAGTAATTAATCTTGCAGATGTTATTTTGACTACTGTTGTTTCGAATCCTAACTTAACTTTAAAGGCAGACGGAACAATCGAAATAAAGTCTGGAACGCCAACTGGAAATTATGAATTGACGTATCAGATTTGTGAAGTCTTAAATCCATCTAATTGTAGTCAGGCAGTTGCGAAGATTTCGGTAATAAATACTCCGCCAATCACGCCATTGATACAGCTTATCATTAATAATGATGGATTAGTAAATGTTGACGGAATAAATGGTTCACTTGAGTTTATCAATGTTTTAGACAATGATTTATTAAAAGGTTTACCAATAAATCCTGCAGATGTGAATTTAAGTATGTCGCAAAGTGCATACTTCGAATTAAATCAGGACGGAACTGTAAATGTGAAACCAAATACTCCGGGAGGAAATTACACATTAACCTACCAGGTTTGTGAAAAAGCAAATCCAACTAATTGTGGAATGGCAACGTTAAGTGTTTTTGTAGAATTCCCTGCCATTGCGATTATCAAAACAGCAGTGTTTAATGATGAAAACAATAACGGAGTTGCAAATGCAGGTGAGACAATTACATATAAATTTAAAGTAACAAACACAGGAAATGTTTCATTGACGGGAGTTATGATTTCAGATCCTTTACCAGGTGTTGTAGTTTCAGGACTAGCGATAAATTTAGGTGTAAACGAATCAGATGAATACAACTTTACAGCTACTTACAAGATTACGCAAAATGATATTAATAAAGGTAGCGTAAGCAATCAGGCAAGTGTTCAGGCACGAAGCAATAAAGGAGTTGTTGTAGATGACTTGTCAGATGATGGCAGTAATACAGGAGATAAACCTACAGTCTTAGACTTACATGGTTGTGTGATAAAAGTCTTTAATGCATTCTCTCCAAACGGAGACGAAAAGAATAAGAGATTCTATATCCAGGGATTAGAATGTTATCCTGATAATACGGTAGAAATTTACAACCGTTGGGGTATTTTAGTTTACGATGTAGACAATTACAACAACGAAGACCGTGCTTTTGTAGGTTACTCTCAAGGACGTACAACAGTAAAACAGTCTGAAGGATTGCCGGAAGGAACTTATTTCTATATTCTAAAATACAAAGACAGCAGTTCAGGCTCGCACCAGCTTTCAGGTTATTTATATATCAACAAATAAAAAAATACAAGCGGCTTAGTTATTAGCTAAGCCGCTTTTTAAAAGCCCTTTTAATGAAAAAGATAGTTTTAATTTTCATGTTTTTTACCGTTGTGTGTTCAGCGCAGCAAGATTCTCAATACACACAATATATGTACAATACCATTACGATCAATCCGGCTTATGCGGGTTCACGTGGTGCATTAAGTGTTTTTGGGTTATATCGTACACAATGGGTTGGACTTGATGGTGCGCCGGAAACCAGTACGTTCTCGGTAAATACACCTTTAAATAATAGCGATTTAGGACTTGGGGTTTCTTTAGTAAACGATAAAATTGGGCCAACAAACGAAAACACGTTATCTACGGATTTATCATATACTGTTCCAACTTCCGAGACCTTTAAACTTTCCTTCGGAATTAAAGCAACAGCGAATCTTTTTAATCTAGATGTAAATAAATTAACTTTTGAAGATCAGGGCGATCCCCAATTTCAAGATTTAAGAAATAAAATTTCACCCAACATCGGGGCAGGTGTTTACTGGCATTCAGATAAAGCTTATGTAGGATTGTCTATTCCTAATTTTATCGAAACAAACAGATATAGTAATAATGATAATGCTATTTTCAAAGATAAAATAAACTACTATTTCATGGCAGGTTATGTTTTTGATATCGATTATTACGTCAAATTCAAACCGGCAGTATTGACAAAAATGGTACAAGGAGCTCCTTTACAAGTCGATCTTTCGGGTAATTTTATGTTCAATGATAAATTTGTATTAGGACTTGCCTACCGTTGGAGTGCATCGGTAAGTGCGCTGGCAGGTTTTCAGGTATCAGATGGTTTATATATAGGGTATGGTTATGATCATGAAACAACCAAATTAAGAAAATACAATTCCGGATCGCATGAAATTTTCCTGCGTTTTGAATTTTTTAATAATTATAACAGAATTACATCTCCAAGATTCTTCTAAAAAATGATACATGAAAATCAAAAACCTGAATTATACCGCTTTATTTTTACTCTTTTTCCTTAATACAATAGCACAAACAAGTGGTATAAAGTATGCCAATGATCAATACGAGAAATACGCTTATATAGATGCAATAAAAGTTTACGAAAGTGTTGCAAATAAAGGATATAAAGATGAAAAGATGTTTCAGCGTCTTGGTAATTCCTATTATTTTAATGGCGAATTGCTAAAAGCCTTAAAATGGTACAATGAATTGTTTGCCATCAATGAGCAGCAGGATCCTGAATATTTATATAGATATGCACAATGTTTAAAATCTGACGGAAATTATGCTAAAGCAGATACGATTTTAGAAAAATTCAATCAAAAAATAACCACTGATAAAAGAGGAGTTTTATTTGAAGCCAATAAAAATTATTTAGAAGAAATAAAATCTAATTCCGGAAGATTCGAAATTGCCGATGCAGGAATTAATTCGAAACTTTCTGATTACGGAAGCACAATTTATGATAATAAATTAGTATTTACTTCTGCACGTGATACAGGTGGAATCGTAAAGAAAAACTTTAAATGGACAAATAAGTCTTTTACCAACTTATATACAGCCGAATTAGCATCTGATGGAAGTATTGGAATTCCACAGCGTTTTCAGAAAAAAGTAAATACAAAGTTCAATGAGTCAACACCTGTTTTTACAAAAGATGGGCGAACCATGTATTTTACCAGAAACAACTTTTTAGGCGGAAAAAGAGGAAGAGACAAAAATAAAGTTACTTTATTAAAATTATATAAAGCTAATTTGGTTAATGGCGAATGGAAAAACATTGAAGAACTTCCGTTCAGTAGTGATCAGTATAGTGTGGCACATCCTACATTAAGCGTCGATGAAAAAACATTGTATTTTGCATCAGATATGCCGGGAACGTTAGGACAATCAGATTTGTTTAAAGTAAAAATAAATGAGGACGGAACCTTTGGGAAACCCGAAAATTTAGGCGCAACAATAAATACCGAAGGAAGAGAAACATTTCCTTTTATTTCCGGCGATAACGAACTTTATTTTGCCACTGACGGAAGACCAGGATTAGGCGGACTTGATATTTTTGTTTCTAAAATAAATAATGACGGTTCTTTCGAACAAATACAAAATGTTGGTGAACCCATAAATAGTAAACAAGACGATTTTGCTTTTATAATTGACAGTAAAAAAAGAAATGGTTTTTTCTCTTCCAACAGAGATAACGGATTGGGACTTGATGATATTTACCGTTTTACCGAAAAACGAAAACTTAGTTGCGAACAAGAATTAACGGGAACAATTACAGATGCTGAAACAAACACAATTCTTTCAGATACTAAAGTAACTTTGTTAGATGAAAGTTTTAATCCTGTAGCAGAAGTTGTTTCGGACGAAAAAGGAAATTATGTTTTTGCTAATGTAAATTGTGGTAAAAATTATTTTGTCAGAACATCAAAGACTGATTATGAAAGTAAAGAAACTCCAATAACAATTAAAAAATTATCTGGAAAAACAACCTTGCCAATTCAGTTAGAAAAAAGATTTAAAACAATAACGGTAGGAACAGATTTGGCAAAAACACTAGATATTCCTATTATTTATTTCGATTTGGATAAAGCTGTTATAAAGAAAGAATCAGTTTTTCAATTAGAGAAAATCATCGAAATATTAAAACAATATCCAGACCTAAAACTCGATATTCGTTCGCATACAGATAGCCGACAAACAGCAAAATACAATCAGATTTTATCTGATAAAAGAGCAAAGGCAACAATGAAATGGTTAGTAGACAAAGGAATTAATCCTAATAGATTAACATCGAAAGGCTATGGAGAATCACAACTTGTAAATCAATGTTTTGATGGCGTAAAATGTTCAGAAGAAGAACATCAGCAAAACAGAAGAAGTGAGTTTGTGATTACCAATTTGTAATTTTCGTATTGCAATCCTATATTTTGGCTGGACATTCATAAATATCCATTGGTTTGATTTATATTTCTGCTGGACTAAAGTCCAGCTCTAAAATATGTTTTGTTCCTCCGGAACTTGTGCTGTATTTGGTACTAGTTTTTATAAAACACCATTCATAAATATTCATCGGTTTGATTTATATTTCTGCTGGACTAAAGTCCAGCTCTACAATATATTTTGTTCCTCCGGAACTTATGCTGTATTTTAGGCTTGTTTTATAAAACACCATTCATAAATATCCATCGGTTTGGTTTATATTTCTGCTGGACTAAAGTCCAGCTCTACAATATATTTTGTTCCTCCGGAACTTGTGCTGTATTTTAGGCTTGTTTTATAAAACACCATTCATAAATATCCATCGGTTTGATTTATATTTCTGCTGGACTAAAGTCCAGCTCTACAATATATTTTGTTCCTCTGGAACTTATGCTATATTTCAGTTTTGTTTTTATAAAACACTATCCAGAAAGTTCCAAAAGAACAAAGTATATTTCAGGTTCGTTTTATAAAACACCACTCATAAAGAGCCATCGGCTCGATTTATATTGTAGGGCTGGACTTTAGTCCAGTTTACAAAAACACCCCAATATTTTAATTATTCCCAACAACGATTTGATTAATTTCATCTAACAATTCAAATTCATCCAAAGGTAACATTTCCAGCACGGTTTCTAAAATAAGCGAAACATTTATAGGAGATTTATTTGTTTCCGAAATCTTATGTTCTTCATGATCTAATGCCAAAACACACATTTTTAGGAGATTTGTAATCACACAACCAAGCTCATAATAATGAGTTTGTGCTTTTTGAGCTTCTGATTGATTGTCATCCGATTTTGCAGTATTGCAATACGGGGCAATTAATTTTCTGAGATTCTCTAATTTTGTAGTTTCAGTTGTTTCCATGATCGTGTATTTTTAATTCATGCAATTACTGTCTTTTATTTATTATTTTTCACATACTATAATATGTTGATGATTTTTTTTTGTAAAAATCCTACAATAATTTATTTTTTGAAATTAAAAAAAGTCCCATCGGGACGACATATTTATAGAAAAATAAAAAAAAATACAAAATTGAACCCCATCAGGGTGGCATATTTAATTGATTATATATATCGCTCCCCTGGAGCTTTATTCTATATCGTTATAATTTGCTATAAATATGTCGCTCCTCTGGAGCTTTACTTTGCATCGTTATGATTTGTTATAAATATATCGCTCCGCTGGAACTTTATTCAATATCATTATGATTTTCACAAAACCCTCATTTTATTTAGAATAAATCTTCTGACAATCAAAACCCTGCATTTTTCGTAATAACATTATAAAATTCATTCATTTTTTTGAGGTAATATTTCTGAAATATAAAATATTGGTTATTATGTTTAAAATGAATTGATTAAGTTCTAAAAAATCGATTTCGTTGTGGTGTGTATTCATTTTTTTCTAACTTTATAGATCTAAATTTTTTCAGATATGACTGTAAATCAAATACTAAACGCAAAAGGAAAAAATGTTTATTCGGTTCTTTCAACAACAACGGTTTATGAAGCCTTAAAAGTGATGGGAGAGAAAAACATAGGAGCTATTCTTGTTATTGATAATAGCGATTTAAAAGGAATATTATCTGAAAGGGATTATGCCCGAAAAATTGTTTTAAAAGACAAATCTTCAAAAGAAACTTTTGTTCATGAAATTATGGAAAGCAATGTTTTTTCGGTAAACCTTTCAAACAATATCGAGGATTGTATGGAGCTCATGAGTACCAAAAGAATCAGACATCTACCGGTTCTGGAGGACGGAATTGTAGTAGGAATAATTTCTATAAGCGATGTTGTAAAAGCGATTATAGAAATTCAAAAAGACACAATAAATCATTTAAACTCTTATATTTCACAATAAAAGAAATTAATAAAATAAGCTTGATAAAATAGTCCAAATAATAGCGGGCTATTTTTTTTGGGGGTAATAAATGCTATTTTGATAAAAGAAAATAATAAAAATACCCCAATTTAAACCAAGACTTATATCTTTGTAAGCTAGAATAAAAGCTAAAATAAATGAACAAAGAGAGTAAAAGAAGAGAAGCGTTACTGTACCATTCAGAACCAACTCCAGGAAAAATTCAGGTAGTTCCAACAAAAAAATATGCAACCCAAAGAGACTTATCTTTGGCTTATTCGCCAGGAGTTGCAGAACCGTGTTTAGAAATTGCAGCAAACGTAGATGACGTTTACAAATATACAGCAAAAGGAAATTTAGTTGCCGTTATCTCAAACGGTACAGCTGTTTTAGGACTTGGGGATATTGGCCCGGAAGCTTCTAAACCAGTAATGGAAGGAAAAGGTTTATTGTTTAAAATATTCTCTGATATCGATGTTTTTGATATTGAAATTGGAACTAAGGATATTGAAGAATTTATTCAGACCGTAAAAAATATTGCTCCAACCTTTGGAGGAATTAACTTAGAAGATATTAAAGCACCGGAATCTTTCGAAATCGAAAGAAGATTGGTAGAAGAATTGGATATCCCGGTAATGCATGATGATCAGCATGGTACGGCAATTATTTCTTCGGCAGCTTTGATTAATGCGCTTGAATTAGCAGGAAAAAAAGCAGAAAATGTAAAAGTAGTAGTTTCAGGTGCAGGATCTGCAGCAATAGCTTGTACTGATTTATATGTTTTGTTAGGTGTTAAAGTAGAAAATATTTTAATGTTTAATAGTAAAGGACTTTTAACAAAAGACAATCCTTCATTATCAGAACTACAATTGAAATATGCTATAGATGGTCCTAAAATTGATTTGGCCGAAGCCGTAAAAGGTGCAGATGTTTTTATAGGATTATCATCAGGAGATATTTTGTCTGCTGAAATGTTATTGACAATGAAAGAAAACCCGATTGTTTTTGCAATGGCAAATCCAAATCCGGAAATCGATTATAATTTAGCTACAGAAACTCGTAAAGATGTTATTATGGCTACAGGGCGTTCAGACTTTCCTAATCAGGTAAATAACGTTCTTGGTTTTCCATATATTTTTAGAGGAGCATTAGACGTACGAGCTACAAAAATTAACGAAGCGATGAAAATGGCTGCCGTAAAAGCTTTGGCTATTTTGGCAAAAGAGCCAGTTCCAGAACAGGTTAATGTCGCTTACGGAGCAATGAAACTAGGTTTTGGGCAAGAATATATTATCCCTAAACCATTCGATCCAAGATTAATTACAGTAGTAGCGCCGGCAGTTGCAAGAGCAGCTATGGAATCTGGTGTTGCAAAAAATCCTATTACAGACTGGGCAGCTTATGAAGATGCACTTCGCGAACGTATGGGTAACGATAATAAAATGGTGCGTTTGATTACGAATCGTGCAAAAATGGATCCTAAAAGAATCGTTTTTGCTGAGGCAGATCAGTTAAATGTATTAAAAGCAGCACAAATTGTTCATGAAGACGGAATTGGTTTTCCAATTTTATTAGGTAATAAAGAAGTAATTTTAGAATTAAAAGCTGAATTAGGTTTTGATGCTGATTTAGAAATTATTGATCCTAAAACAAACGAAGAAGAAGCAAGACGTAATAGATTTGCTGCTTCATATTGGGACACAAGAGAACGCAGAGGAGTTTCATTACTTGATGCACAAAAATACATGCGCGAAAGAAACTATTTCGCAGCAATGATGGTCAACGAAGGCGAAGCAGACGCTTTGGTTACAGGACATACAAGAAGTTATCCAACGGTTGTAAAACCAATGTTACAATTAATAGAGAAAGCTCCCGGAGCTTCACTTGTTGCAACAGCAAACATGATGATGACTTCTCGTGGACCAATGTTCTTGTCAGATACGGCAATTAATATCAATCCATCAGCCGAAGATCTTGTGAATATTGCGATCATGACAGCAAAAACGGCAAAAATGTTTGGCGTTGAGCCGGTTATTGCAATGGTTTCATTCTCGAACTTTGGTTCATCTACAAGTCCTAGTGCGTCAAAAGTGAGAGAAGCAGTTGCTTTCTTGCATAAAAATCACCCGGAATTAATTGTTGATGGAGAAATTCAGGCAGATTTTGCTTTAAATCAAGAAATGCTTGCAGAGAAATTTCCTTTCTCTAAATTAGCCGGTAAAAAAGTAAATACCCTGATATTCCCTAATTTAGATTCAGCTAATATTACTTATAAACTATTGAAAGAGTTGTATAAAGTAAATTCTATTGGTCCAATTATGATGGGAATGGGTAAACCGGTTCACATTTTTCAATTAGGAGCAAGTGTTGAGGAAATGGTTAATATGGCAGCAATTGCAGTAATTGACGCTCAGGCAAAAGAAAATAAAAAAAATAAACTGGCGAAATAGTATAAATCATTAAGAGGCAAATAATAATGTCGTATTTTTATTGCATTTTTGTTATATTTGGCCTTTATAAAATATACTATGATAGCACATTTGCAAGGGAAATTAGTTGAAAAAAATCCTACAGACGTCATAATTGACTGTGGAGGAGTTGGTTATCAGGTAAATATATCTTTACATACCTTTTCATTAATCCCTAATGCTGAAAATATAAAACTGTATACGCATCTTCTAATCAAGGAAGATGCGCATACTTTATTTGGTTTTGCTGAGAAATCAGAACGCGAAATATTCAGAATGTTATTATCTGTTTCAGGAATTGGAGCCAATATTGCCAGAACAATGTTATCTTCAATAGAACCCAGACAAATTATTAATGCGATTGCATCCGGAGATGTTGGTGTTATACAGTCAATTAAAGGAATTGGAAACAAAACAGCACAAAGAGTTATACTCGATTTGAAGGAAAAAGTGTTAAAGTTGTACGATTTAGATGAAGTTTCGGTAGTTCAAAACAATACAAATCGAGATGAAGCGTTATCTGCTTTGGAAGTTTTAGGTTTTGTTAGAAAAACTTCAGAAAAAGTAGTAGAAAAAATAGTAAAAGAAGATCCGGAAGCTACTGTTGAAACAATCATCAAAAAAGCGTTAAAAAGCCTATAAACTCAATTTTATATCAAGAATTGTATGCGTAAAATTTGTATTTTTTTACTGTTTTTATTTTGCGGTAATGTTTTGCGTGCGCAAGTAAATCCGACAGTTAAAGATACAACTAAGACTCAATTCTCAGTTGGTAAAGTAGAGATAGACAATCCGCCAAGTATACTTTCTGCTTACAGATATGATCCCATTACAGATCGATATATTTATACCAGTTCTGTTAATGGCTTCTCAATCAATTATCCTATTATATTAACCCCTAAAGAATACGAAGATTTAGTCCTGAAAGAATCCAGAAGAGATTACTTCAGAAAGAAATCAGACGCAATCGATGGTAAAAAAATAGGAAGCGAAGCCGCAAAAAAAGATTTATTACCTCGATATTATATTAATTCAGGTCTTTTTGAAAGTATTTTCGGGAGTAATACAATCGATGTAAAGCCCACAGGATCAGTAGAGATGGATTTGGGAGTTCGATATACCAAACAAGATAATCCTTCTTTCTCTCCAAGAAACAGGTCAAGTATGACCTTCGATTTTGATCAGCGAATCAGTATGAGTCTTATGGGAAAAGTAGGAACCAGATTAGAGGTAAATGCTAATTATGATACCCAGTCTACATTTGCTTTTCAGAATTTATTTAAACTGGCATACACCCCTTCAGAAGATGATATTATTCAAAAAGTAGAAGTTGGTAACGTCAGCATGCCATTAAATAGTACGCTTATTCGTGGTGCTCAAAGTTTGTTTGGGGTCAAGACACAACTCCAGTTTGGTAAGACAACAGTTACCGGAGTTTTCTCAGAACAGAAGTCGCAAACCAAGAGTATAGTTGCAGAAGGTGGAGGAACAGTTCAAAACTTTGATTTGTATGCTTTAGACTATGATAATGACAGGCACTTTTTCTTATCACAATATTTTAGAAATAAATATGATGCTTCGTTAACTAAATATCCATTTATTGATAGCCGTGTTCAGATAACAAGAATAGAAGTTTGGGTAACCAATAAACAAAACAGAGTAAGCACAAACAATAATAATCTTAGAAATATTATTGCACTTCAGGATTTAGGTGAAGGACAAGTTACAGGTATTCCTGATAATCAGGTTGTAGTTATTAGTTCTACTGCAGGTTTTTTTAATAATCCTATCGATTCACCAACAGATAATAAGAATAATAAATACGATCCGGCTACAATTGGTCAGGCAGGAGCTTTCTTAAATTCAAACATTAGAGAAATTGTAACTGCAAAATCAGGATTTAATAATCCTAATACGAGCGAAGCCACAGATTATTCCGTACTTGAGAATGCAAGAAAATTAACGGCAAACGAATTTACTTTTAATGCACAATTAGGATATATCTCGTTGCAGCAGCGTTTAGCAAATGATGAGATTCTGGCAGTAGCTTTCGAGTATACCGTTGGGGGTAAAGTGTATCAGGTAGGAGAATTTGGTAGTGATGGAGTTGACGGTACCGTGGTTACCGGAAATAATAATGCAAATCAGGCTATTATTACACAAAGTTTAGTTCTGAAAATGCTGAAAAGTAATTTGACAAATGTTCAAAATCCGGTTTGGAACCTGATGATGAAAAACGTTTATCAAATTCCTCAGGCATATCAAATCAAACAAGATGACTTTAGATTAAACATACTTTATACAGATCCTTCGCCAATAAATTATATTACGCCCGTTCAGGGAACTACCTTCCCCACGAACCCAACGCCGGACAATAAAGTCGATCAGACACCATTATTAAATGTATTCAATTTAGATCGACTCAATTATAATAATGATCCGCAAACTGGCGGAGATGGTTTCTTTGATTATATTCCCGGTATAACGGTAGATGTTCAAAATGGCCGAATTATTTTTACCACCAAAGAACCTTTTGGAGAGCTTTTATTTAAAAAATTACAAAATACAGGTTCAGGCGAAAACTATGACGACGCCAATTCATACAATGCCAATCAGCAAAAATATGTTTTTAGAAACATGTATCGCAACACGCAATCTGGAGCATTGCAGGATAGTGATAAAAATAAATTCTTATTAAGAGGTAAATACAAATCATCAGGTAGCAACGGTATTCCAATTGGGGCATTCAATGTGCCGCAGGGTTCTGTTGTGGTTATGGCTGCCGGACGAAGATTGGTAGAAGGTATCGATTATAGTGTCGATTATCAATTAGGCCGTGTTCAGATTTTAGATCCTTCGCTTCAGGCATCGAATACACCAATTGAAGTTTCGTTAGAAAACAACTCCATTTTTGGTCAGCAAACCCGTAGATTTATGGGTTTCAATATTGAACATAAAATTTCTGATAATTTTGTTATTGGTGGTACTTATCTAAAAATGACAGAAAAACCATTTACTCAAAAATCGAGTTATGGACAGGAATCAGTAAACAATACAATCTTTGGTTTTAATGGAAATTACTCTACAGAAGTTCCATTTTTTACCAGATTAGTAAATAAGTTACCTAATATTGATACAGATGTTCCGTCGAATCTTTCTATTCGAGGAGAAGTAGCGTTTTTAAGACCTGATGCACCAAAAGCAAGTGATTTTGAAGGAGAAGCAACCATATATGTAGATGATTTCGAGGGATCACAATCGACAATCGATATGCGCTCTGCTTATGCTTGGAGTTTAGCTTCTACGCCATTTGTGAATTCTATAAATGACAATACTTTTAATGCAAATTCAAATACATTAGAGTATGGTTATAAACGAGCAAAATTATCCTGGTATACTATTGACCCAATATTTTATTCTTCGAAACCATCCGGAATTTCAAATGATGATTTGTCATTAAATACAACCAGAAGAATTTATAGTAGAGAGTTATATCCTAATACAGATATTGCCCAAGGACAAATTCAGGTAATCAATACACTTGATTTAACTTATTATCCATCTGATAGAGGACCATATAATAATAATCCAAATTTTGGTACGAACCCTGCAAATTCTAATTTTGGGGGAATCATGAGAGCTTTAAATTCAACAAATTTTGAGCAGGGAAATGTCGAATATATTCAGTTTTGGGTTTTAGATCCTTATGTTGGTAATTCGCAGGCACCAACGGGTAATACAGGAAAAATATATTTCAATTTAGGTGAAATTTCTGAAGATGTATTAAAAGACGGAAGAAAACAATACGAAAACGGATTAGGGCCAGGACAGATAATGGTAAATCCGCAACCACTTTGGGGAGATGTTCCGGCATCGCAATCCCTGATTTATGCTTTTGATACAAACCCGGAAAACCGTAGAAACCAAGATGTTGGTTTAGATGGTTTGCCAAGTTCAAAAGAAGGTTCGGTATATACTAATTATGCCGGAGAAAAAGATCCTGCAGCAGATGATTACATCTATTATTTAAATACCGATGGAGGAGTATTAGATCGTTATAAAAACTATAATGGTACAGAAAACAACTCAGCTGTAAGTATCGATGATCCTAATCGTGGTTCGACAACTTTGCCGGATGTAGAAGATATTAACCGTGATAATACAATGAGCACAATCAATGCTTATTATGAATATAGTATCGATGTAAAACCTGGAATGCAGGTTGGTCAAAATTTCATTACAGATATCCGCGAGGTAAGTAATGTCGAATTGCCTAATGGGGGAACAACAACAGCCAGATGGATTCAGTTTAAAATTCCGGTTTCACAACCTCAAAATACAATTGGTAATATTACAGATTTCAGATCGATTCGATTCATGCGTATGTTCATGACCGGTTTTAATAACCAAATGACAGTTCGTTTTGGAGCGCTGGATTTAGTACGAGGAGAGTGGAGAAGGTATACAGGAACGTTGGATGCAAATGATACAAATCCGGATGACGATGGTACTGAGTTTGATGTTTCGGCGGTTAATATTCAGGAAAACAGTACAAAATGTCCTGTAAATTATGTAATGCCTCCGGGAGTTCAAAGAGAACAATTGTACAACAACAATACCATCATCAATCAAAATGAGCAAGCATTAGCAGTGCGTATTGGTGGGGCAGGTTTACAGTATCAGGATTCAAGAGCAGTTTTTAAAAATGTAAGTGTTGATATGCGTCAGTACAAAAAATTAAAAATGTACCTGCACGCAGAATCTTTGCCTAACGAAAATAGTTTGCAAGATGATGAAATGATTGGTTTTATTCGTTTTGGAAATGACTTTACACAAAACTTTTATCAGGTCGAAATTCCATTAAAAGTAACCAGAACAGGAGGGTCTTGTGCAATAAGTCCTGATCAGGTCTGGATGGAAGATAATAATATCGATTTGGTTCTGGAATTATTGACCAGAATGAAAATTAAAGCCATGAGTATTGATATCAACTCTAATAAGCGAGACATTAACGGAATCTATTATCCGGACGATGATTTAAGTATAGGCGGAGGCGATGGCGATAGTAAATTAAGATTAGGTATAAAAGGAAATCCTAATTTTGGTTTAGTTCGAAATCTAATGGTTGGGGTAAAAAGCAGGGCAGATCACAAAAGCATTAAAGGAGAGGTTTGGTTCAATGAGCTTCGTTTGGCAGATTTAGAGAATAAAGGCGGAATGGCGGCAATATTGAATATTGATACCAATATGGCAGATTTTGCTACAGTTTCTGCTACCGGTAGAAAAAGTACAATTGGTTTTGGGTCTTTAGAGCAAGGCGCAAACGAGAGAGATCGTGAAGATATTCAGCAATATAATATTGTGACCAATCTTAATTTGGGTAAATTATTACCTCCAAAATGGGGAATCAACTTACCTTTTAATTATGCGATTGGTGAAGAAGTAATTACACCGGAATATGATCCTTTTAATCAGGATATCAAATTAGATCAGTTATTAAGAGAAACTACAGATCCGGCAGAAAAAGAAAATATCAGAACACGTGCTGTCGATTATACAAAACGAAGAAGTATTAACTTTATCGGAGTAAGAAAAGACAGAGCGCCCGAGCAAAAACCACACGTGTATGATGTCGAAAATTTAACATTTTCACAATCGTATAATCAGGTAGAACGACATGATTATGAGGTCGAAAGTTATCTGGATGAACAATCGAATACAGCAGTGAATTATGCCTATACTTTTCAGCCAAAAGAAATAGTTCCTTTTAAGCAGACCAAATTCATGAAAAAAAGTGATTATTGGAAGATGTTGAGTGACTTTAATTTTAATTACTTACCGTCTAATATCTCTTTTAATACTAATATTTTAAGACAAAGTAACCGTCAGCAATTTAGAGAAGTTGAAGTTCAGGGAATTGGTCTGGATCCTTTATACAGAAGAAATTTTGCATTTAATTATCAATATGGTTTCGGTTATAATTTGACAAAATCATTAAAATTAAATTACACGGCAGCATCAAATAATATCGTTCGAAACTTTTTGAATGATGATAATTCGCCAAAGCAGGATTTTAATATCTGGGATGATTATTTAGATATAGGAACGCCAAATCAACACTTACAGCAATTGGTTTTGAATTATGATATTCCAATCAATAAGATTCCTGTTTTTGGATTCGTAAAAGCATCGTATTCTTATACTGCAGATTATAGCTGGCAGCGTTCATCAACAGCATTCTCTGAGTATGTTGACCCTAGTGGTAATCAGTTCGATTTAGGAAATACCATTCAGAATGCGAATTCGAATACGCTGACTACAACTTTTAGTATGAATACGCTGTATAAATATTTAGGATTAACACCTGGTGCAAAATCAGGAGCCAAGCCTAAACTAACGGCGCCGCCTAAACCAGGAGAAAAAATTGTAAATACAGCGAAACCTGTTACAAGCAGTAGTCCGTTTTATGATGGTATGATTGGAATCTTAACCAGTGTAAAAAACATTCAGGTTAATTATACTAAAAATAGCGGAACCGTTTTACCGGGTTATACGCCAAGTGTTGGTTTCTTTGGAACATCAAGACCAACTTTAGGATTTATTTTTGGAAGTCAGGATGATGTACGTTACGAAGCGGCTAAAAGAGGATGGTTGACAGATTATCAGGATTTTAATCAAAGCTTTACTCAGGTAACTAACAAGCTTTTGAAAGTTACGGCAAATATTGACTTATTGCCTGATTTAAAGATTGATTTAGCGATGGATCGTGCGTATTCTGAAAATTCATCAGAGCAGTTTAGTGTTGTAAACGGAGAATATTTGCCTTTGTCTCCTTATACTTATGGAATGTTCTCGATTTCGACAGTTTTAATCAAAACGGCATTCTCTACCAGCAGCGCAACTGAGTCAGCGGCATTTGATGATTTTAGAAACAATCGTTTGATTATTGCAGATCGTCTGGCAGGAGAGCATTATGGAGGAGCGGATATTCCGAGATATGGAGATGTAAATAATCCTATTCCGGCAGAAACAGATCCTAATTATAAAGTATATGTAGCGAATCAAGGATATCCAATAGGATTTACAAAAAGCAATCAGGCTGTTTTATTGCCAGCATTTTTGGCAGCTTATTCAGGAGGAAATGCTTCAAGCAGTTCGACGGATATTTTTAAAAGTTTTCCTATTCCAAACTGGAGTATAAAATACAATGGTCTGATGCGCTATAAATTTTTCAAGGATAAATTCAAGCGTTTCTCATTGCAGCATAATTACAGAGCATCTTATACGATAAATCAATTTAGGTCGAATTTTGATTTTACTGAAAAACCAAACGGTCAAGATGTAAATACCAATTTCTATAATAAGACTATTATGTCCAATGTCAATTTGGTAGAGCAGTTTAGTCCGCTTATCCGTGTAGATTTTGAATTAAAAGGTTCTTTAAGAATACTTACAGAAATCAAAAAAGACAGGGCATTATCAATGAGTTTTGATAATAATCTATTGACAGAAGTAAAAGGCATGGAGTATATAGTAGGTATGGGATATCGTTTTAAGGATGTTATTTTCTCATCAAGACTGGCAGATAGTCCAACCGGAATTATAAAAAGTGATATCAATATTAAAGCTGACTTTTCTCTTAGAAAGAATGAAACACTCGTACGTTATTTAGATTATGATAACAATCAACTGGCGGCGGGTCAGAATATATGGGCATTAAAATTAACTGCTGATTATTCGTTTAGTAAAAACCTAACGGCTATATTCTATTACGATCATTCGTTCTCTAAAGCTGTAATTTCGACATCATTTCCTTTAACGAACATCAGGTCAGGATTTACACTTCGATATAATTTCGGAAATTAATTTTTTTAGTTTCTAAACAGGATTTCATTAGAAGATTGTTACATTTGTGGCTTAATTATTAAATTATCAATTTACAAACATAGTATTATGAGCATACCAGCAAATTTAAAGTACACAAAAGATCACGAATGGGTTAGCATCGAAGGAGATGTTGCAACTGTAGGAATTACTCATTTTGCACAAAAAGAGTTAGGAGATATCGTGTATGTTGAAGTAGAAACTTTAGATCAGACACTTGATAAAGATGAAGTTTTTGGAACAGTTGAAGCTGTAAAAACAGTATCTGATTTATTTTTGCCTTTAACAGGAGAAATTATTGCTTTTAATGAGAGCTTGGAAAGTGCACCTGAAACAGTAAATTCTGATCCTTACGGAGCTGGATGGATGATCAAAATAAAAATTGCAGATGCATCAGAAATAGATGGTTTGTTATCTGATGAAGCTTACAAACAACTTATCGGTGCCTAAACAATTATTATTACTCTGGGCTCTGATTTGCTCAGGTGTTATTACTTATTTTTGTTTAACAGATGCAAGTAATATTCCTGCTGTAAATTTTCCGAGCATAGATAAAATTGTACATTTTTGTTTTCATTTTGGATTTACAATTTCATGGATTTTGTTTTTCAAAAAAGAACTTAAAGGAAAAGCGCCTGATGATTATAAAGCCTATTTGATTTCGTTTATATTTTCTGTTTTTTTCGGAATTACAATCGAAATTTTACAAAGTGTGCTGACAACTACAAGAGCTGCTGATGTGACGGATATTTTAGCAAATGCGCTTGGAGCTTTATTTGGTGTTTTTGCAGCAATAGCTTTTAAGAAGCAAATCGATAAAATATAAAAAAAATAATGACCCACTTCGGTGGGTTTTTTATTGTCTGAAAATCAAGGTTTGAAAAGTGTATTTTCTTATGTATTTAAAATGTATTTTTGTTTCAATTCTATATAATCATGAACGTTAAACAATATTTAGATTCGACCTATTTAAAAACTGCCTCGCAAGCCGGACTTTCAGAAGCAGAAAATGATATTGTAGTCAAAAATGCAATCGAAGAAGCAATTCTTGAAAGTTTTAAGCTAATCATGATCCGACCGGAACATGTAGCTTTGGCTAAAGAAATGATTTCGAATGCAAATTCGGGCGTGCTTGTTGGTACCGTAATAGATTTTCCGGAAGGCAAATCGAGTTTAGAGAATAAAATCAAAGAAGCAAATAAAGCAATCGAAGATGGTGCAGACGATTTGGATTTTGTTTGCAATTATGAAGCTTTCAAAAACGGAGATATTGCTTTAGTAAAGCAGGAAATTTTAATTGGAACCCAAATTGGTCTCGCAAACAATAAAACGGTAAAATGGATTATTGAAGTAGCGGCTCTTACTGATAAAGAAATTATCCAGCTTTCGGCATTAATAAAAAATGTTGTGATCTCAAATTTTAAAGAAGAAGATTATGCTTCTGTTTTTGTAAAATCATCGACAGGTTTTTATAAAACCGAAAATGATTTACCAAACGGAGCTACCATCCCAACCATAATAATGATGTTAGAAAATGCATCGCCATTACCGGTAAAAGCTGCAGGAGGAGTTCGCTCTTATGAAGACGCAGTTGAGATGATTCGTTTAGGCGTTAAGCGCATCGGAACGTCGGCTGCAAAAGCCATAGCAAACGGAGAAAATACTGCAAATCAATATTAAGTGTAAATCTGCGTTTGTACCTAAAAAGTGTAATAAACCTGGATTTGATAATCAATTGAATATTCCTGTCTTTGTGTACTTGTTTTAATAAGATTTTTCGAAATAATTGTGTTAAAGATTTGCAACACCTCGATTTATAAAGGTTTTATTGAAAAAAATCTAATTTTATAGGTCAGTATTCTACAATCTAATTTGTACATTTGCACCACTCAAAAAAAACATACAAACAAATACCGTATTGAACGCTACTAAACATACATTTTCACTAAAATCAATATTCAACGATTTCAAAGAGATTACAAAGGCTGGTTTAGCGATCAGTGTATTGTTTTCTTCAATTGCTGGTTACTTGTTAGGTGTAAATGCTGAAAATCCTTTTAAATGGAGTGTTTTGGCTGTTTTGATGATTGGTGGATATTGTATGGTAGGGGCTTCAAATGCCTTCAATCAGGTAATCGAAAAAGATATCGATTTATTGATGGATCGTACTAAAAATCGTCCCGTTCCTTCAGGGCGAATGTCTCCAAAAGTAGCTTTGTCAGTAGCAAGTTTGCTTACTATTATAGGTATTGCATTATTGTATACTATCAATGCTAAATCAGCAATGTTTGCGGCGATTTCAATATTTTTATACACGAGTATTTATACACCTTTAAAAACAGTAACTTCGTTGTCAGTTTTTGTAGGAGCTTTTCCGGGAGCAATTCCGTTTATGTTAGGTTGGGTTGCGGCAACAGGAGAATTTGGTATCGAAGCGGGAACACTTTTTTTAATTCAGTTTTTCTGGCAATTTCCTCATTTTTGGGCAATCGGTTGGTTTTTATATGACGATTATGCAAAAGCAGGAATCTTTATGCTGCCAACAGGAAAAAAAGACAGAAAGACTGCTTTGCAGATTATTTTATATACGGTTTGGCTTATCATAGCGTCATTATTGCCTTCTTTAGGATTTACAGGGCAATTGTTTATTACGCCAATTGCAGCGATTATTGTGTTTTTGTTAGGATTGTGGATGTTGTTTTATGCAGTGCGTTTGTACAAATTACGAACAGCAAAAGCAGCAAGAACATTGATGCTGGTAAGTGTTTCGTATATTTCGTTACTGCAAATAGTATTTATAGTAGATAAATTTTTAAGATAGTTATGGAAATGACAATGACAATGACACAAGGTGAAGAGCAATTAAGAAAAGCAAAATCGGCTAAATTGATTTTGTTATTTGCAATGGTAAGCATGACAATGATGTTTGCCGGACTTACAAGCGCATTTGTAGTGAGTAAATCCAGGGCCGATTGGTTGAAGAATTTTGAATTACCAACTGCTTTTTATTACAGTACAGCAGTAATTATTGGTTGTAGTGTTACTTTTTATCTGGCAAAAAAAGCCATTCAAAAAGACAATAGAACTGCAACAACAGCGTTTCTTTTAGGAACATTGGCTTTAGGTGTTTTGTTTATCGTTTTACAGTTTGTAGGTTTTGGACAAATTGTAAAAAGCGGTTATTATTTTACAGGAGAAGGTAGTTCAATTACTACAACTTTTCTTTATGTAGTTACCGTAACTCACTTATTACACTTGGCTGGAGGGTTGATTTCACTTTTAATTATAATTTATAATCATTTTAAACAAAAATACAATTCGACTCAAACTCTTGGTATAGAACTAGGTGCGATGTATTGGCACTTTTTGGATTTATTATGGGTATATTTATTTTTATTTTTATATTTCTTTAAATAAGAAAAAAACGTAAATTTGGGAACTTTTTAACGAATATCTTTTATGGAAGCGACAGTTACTACTGCAAACAACGAAAAAACTTGGGGAGGCGGCAATGAGCCATTAGGAGCAAGTTATGGTAAAATGATGATGTGGTTTTTTATCGTATCAGATGCCCTGACATTCTCTGGATTTCTGGCAGCTTATGGTTTTTCTAGATTTAAATTTATCGAAACCTGGCCTTTGGCTGATGAAGTGTTTACTCACTTCCCATTTATGCACGGTGTTTCGGCTCCGATGTATTATGTAGCCTTAATGACTTTTATTTTGATTTTCTCATCTGTAACAATGGTTTTAGCTGTTGATGCTGGTCATCAATTAAAGAAAACAAAGGTTGCAATCTATATGTTCTTAACAATTATTGGAGGTATGATTTTCGTTGGTTCTCAGGCATGGGAATGGAAAAACTTCATTAAAGGTGAATATGGAGCTATTGAAACAGTAGGTGGGAGCTTATTGCAGTTTGTTGATAAGGATGGTAAAAGAGTAGCGCTTGCAGATTTTGCTGTAACACTGCCAAACCAACCGGAAGAACTTACAAGAGCAAAAGGAAAATGGTTTATGGAAAGTGCTGAAACAGTGCCAACATATTCAGTAGCTGATATTCAGGCTGGTTTTAAAGCACACCCTGAATTATTGATAAGAACAGAGCATCTTACAGCTGAAAAGAAAAAAACAGTTTTGTCAAGAGAAGAATCTGAAGCTCGTTTAAGTACAGCAAAATATGTTGTAGAAGGTGCAAACCTGACAAGAAACGAATACGGAAGTAAATTGTTTGCTGATTTCTTTTTCTTTATTACAGGATTCCACGGATTTCACGTAATTTCAGGAATTATCATTAATATCATTATTTTCTTTAATGTATTATTAGGTACTTACGAAAAAAGAAGAAGCTACGAAATGGTAGAGAAAGTTGGTTTATACTGGCACTTTGTCGATTTAGTTTGGGTATTTGTATTTACAGTTTTCTACTTAGTTTAATTTTTAAGATTTATCATTATGTCACACGATCACGAATACGTATCAAATACAAAAAGAATCTGGTTTGTTTTTGCTCTATTATCAGCAGTAACTACAGTAGAAGTTATTTTGGGTATTATTAAACCTGGATTTCTTGAATTCAATCATTTTGTAGGTTTGAATTTGTTGAACTGGATATTTTATATCTTAACAATATTCAAAGCATATTATATAGTATGGGCATTTATGCACATGGAAGGTGAAAAAAGCAGCCTTAGATGGTCAGTTGTTTCACCAGTTATTTTCCTAGTTTTATATTTATTGTTTATTCTGCTAACAGAAGGACATTATATTTATGGGGTTTTTAAAGATTCTACTATTAAATGGAATTTTTAACATGATATTAATTCGAAAAGAGGCTCCGTTTAACGGAGCTTTTTTTATTTTTGTACCTCAATAATTTCCGTTAATACAATGAAAAAAAATATAGTTCTCTTTGTACTTTTTGTTTTGCCAATTGTAGCCTATTTGTTTTTTGCTTCAGGTGTAAATAGTTTTACTAAACTTCCAACAATCACTCCTAAAATTGCCGACTTTGGTAATTGGAAATCCCTTAAAGGAGAAAAAGTAACTTTAAATAATAAAATTACTATTCTTGGTTTTTCAGGAACTGAGATTTTAAAAAACAGAGGAAATTTTTTCAATCTAAATGAGAAAATCTATCAGCGTTATAATGGTTTTACAGATTTGCAATTTGTAGTGGTTTGCCCTTTAGGAACTGAAAAAGATGCTGAGAAAATTTTAGAATCATTAGGTGCTTTTACAGATGTTTCAGGTTGGCATTTTGTTTTTGCTTCTCCGGAAGAAATCAGCGTGTTTTATGATCAATTGCATCTTAGAGAAAAATTAGATAAGAATCTTGGAACTTCGAATGTTTACATCGTTGATAAAGAAAGAAATTTAAGAGGACGAAAAGATAAAGATGAATACAAGGAAGGATACAATACTTTTCATCCGTCAGAATTAAGCAACGAAATGTTAGATGATTTTAAAATCATTTTATATGAATATCGCGCAGCTTTGAAAAAGAATCACAACGCAACAAAAGAACTTTAATCTTTATATATTATGTTTAAAAATAAATCATATATCGGAATTTCGTTTATTATTTTAATCTTCGGAATTTATGCAGTGCCTAAAATTGTAGACAGAATAAAAAATGGAGATGTCGTTAAAGGAAATCGCTTGGATAATGTTGGATTAAAAAATTCTACAGCAGATGCGAAACTAATAACAATTGGTCCGGCTCCTAAATTTGAATTGACAAATCAGGATAACATTAAAGTTTCTAATGAAACCTATAAAGGAAAAGTGTATGTTTTGGAATTTTTCTTTACAACTTGTCCGTCAATTTGTCCTAAGATGAATTTAAGCATGTTGGAGATTGAGAAAACTTTTTTTGGTAATCCAAATTTCGGTCTTGTTTCTATTACGATCGATCCTAAACATGATACTCCACAGGTTTTAAAAGATCATGCTAAATTATTGGGTGTGAAATCCTCTAACTGGAATTTTCTAACAGGCGATAAAGCAACTATTATGGATTTGTCTAACAAAGGATTTAATCTTTATGCCGGTGAAAATGATAAAGTAAGTGGAGGTTTTGAGCATTCAGGTTTATTTGCCTTAATTGATAAAGACGGAAACATTCGTTGCAGAAAAGATGAATTTGGAAATCCGAATATTTATTATGACGGACTTGACAAAAAAGGAGTTAGGGATATTCAGGAAGATATTAAAATATTATTAGCAGAATAGAAATGGAAGATCATTCATTAGAAAAAAAATACAGCAAGCTTATTGTTGCGGTTTCAATTATTATTCCGGTTGTAGTAGCAATCTTATTCGGAATCAAATTAAAAGATTTTGGTATTAATGTAGAACCACTTTCGTTCCTGCCGCCAATTTATGCTACAACAAATGGTATTACAGCTATAGTTTTAGTTTGGGCGGTAATTGTTGTTAAAAATGGAAAATTAAAGCTTCACGAACGTTTGATGACTTTTGCTATTGCATTGTCAGTTGCTTTTTTAGTAATGTATGTGGCGTATCATATGACTGCAGATTCTACTAAATTTGGTGGAGAAGGCGCGATACGATATGTTTATTTCTTTATTTTAGTAACACATATTTTATTATCGATTGCTATAATTCCATTAGTATTAATAACGTATGTAAGAGCACTTGCAAAACGTTTCGACAGACATAAAAAAATAGCTAAAATAACTTTTCCGCTTTGGTTGTACGTTGCGGTTACAGGCGTTGTAGTTTACTTAATGATTTCTCCTTATTATGCTTAAATTAGAAAACAGAATGAAGAATATAGAAAATAGATTGGAAAATAAGATGGAAGATAGAAGCAGAATAGTGAATTTTTTCTCAACAAAATGCTTCTACGTTCTTTTGACTATTTTCTGTTCTCTTGCAGCAAATGCTCAATGCGCCATGTGTCGTGCAGCGCTTGGAGGAGATTCAAACATAAAAAAAGCAGAAGCAGTAAATAACGGTATAGTTTATTTGATGGTCGTCCCTTATTTGCTTGTAGCAGTAATTGGTTATTTGATTTATAGAATGTACCAGTCAAAAAAGAAAAAAGCAGAATAATTTTATTCTGCTTTTTGTTTTGTTTTATTTCAATCCATCTACGGAAACATTCACAGTTCCGTTTATTTTTATAAAAGCGATAATCGCCTGATTGGTTAGTTGGATCTTATCAAACTGAATGTCTTCCATTTTTCCATTTACAAAAACACCAGGCATTGGAGAGTAGTTTTTAAGATAAGTTGCCATGCTTTTTTTACCTTCCTCTAAATTAGGCTGTATCGAGTAACGACAGCTTTCTTCCATTTTTCTTAGTATGTAACCTTGTCCAAGCCAGCTTGCAGTTCTCATTAATCTGCTTTTTGTATCTAAAACGTAATCAAGTTTTTCGAAATAAATTTCTTTAGTCTGAGGATTGTATTGTGGAAATCCGTTTAAATAAAGAGTTCCGTTTATAGAGCCCAAAACATCAAGCGCAATTACCATTTTTCCGTTTTTATGCCAGATAGATACATTTTTGACCGTTATTTTTTTGGTTCCTGATCCAAATTCCTGTCCGGCAAAATTTTTGGTCATAATTTTCGAAGCATCAATATAAGTTGAAATTGCAGCAATATTAGCCGAAATCTGATTAGGGATTTTAGTAACAGGTTTCAAAATAATTTTACTGGCGCTGAATTTGGATTCCGGTTGTTTGCCTACAATAGTTTCCATATTGCATTTCATTCCCATATCCAATAAAAACGAATCATTTTTAAGCTTTGCGTTTGTAGAATAGATTTCAACAGGAACAATTCGTAACCAGCTTTCATACGTATCGCTCATCTGAAAAGGAGTACAGATTTTTTCTAAAGCCGTTAAAACATTCGGTTTAAAATCCATCGATTTTTCGATCGCTTCATCTATTTTCTTTTCAATCTTAGATTTAAAAATAGAAATTGCCGGATTAACAAGATAAGTTATTGGCATACTTTTTCCAAAGACTAGCATTGTCGGGCTTTCGCTCCAGTCTAATGATTTGAAAGCAGTTTTAGTATTTAATTTCCAGTTCGTCAGCGCTACATCGCTTGATAAAGTAATTACTCCATTCAGGTTAAATTCTCTGACATCATAAAGTTCAACGCCCAATTGTTTAGTACCAATTCTATATTTGATTGTTGCTTTTAATGGCAAAATTGTTTTTATTTTTTTATCCGGATTCGCTGGGTCATTTAGAATTTTTATAGGTGCTTGTTTCCAGATCTTCATTTCGATATCATCGTCCTCGATGTTGTTATCTTCATATATCAAACCATTCAGTAAAGAATTGGTTTGGTTTTCAATATCCCTGAGTTTTATTGTTATGGGTAAATTGATAAACGAAGGATTTGCTTCGTATACTAAAGGACTTGCGTCGTCCGGTTCCGGTTTTAAGGTTTCTAATTTTTGAGATGTAGAACAGCTGCTTATAGCAGTAAGTACCGTGAATAAAGAGATAATTGAAAAAAACTTCATTGTTAAGATTTTTTTTAGTGATGCAAAATTAAGAAAACAATTATATTATCTTAAAAAAGTGTAACATTTGATAAATAATTGAGTCTTATTGTAATAACTAAACGAAATTATTAACGTTTTCTTATCATATTTTACTTAATAAAAATGTTATTATTGTTTTAAAATTTAACAATACCATGATCGAAATAAAAGATTTACATAAGTCCTATAAAATGGGAAATTCAAAATTGCATGTCTTAAAAGGGATTAACTTTAATATCGCAGAAGGTGAATTAGTTGCGATTATGGGATCTTCAGGATCTGGGAAATCGACACTTTTAAATATTTTAGGAATTCTCGATGAAGCAGATTCTGGTAGTTATATTTTAGATAATACACCAATTAAAAATCTAAATGAAACGATAGCTTCGAGATATAGAAATAAATTTTTAGGATTTGTATTTCAATCGTTCAACTTAATAAATTATAAAACTGCCCTTGATAACGTTGCTATGCCCTTGTATTATCAAGGTGTAAAGAGAAAAGAACGTTATGATATTGCGATGAAATATCTAGAAAAAGTGGGTCTGGGAACACATTCTCATCATTTACCAAATGAACTTTCCGGAGGTCAAAAACAACGTGTTGCAATCGCAAGAGCTTTAGCATCGAACCCCAAAGTTTTATTGGCAGATGAGCCAACAGGAGCTTTGGATACTAAAACTTCGTATGAAGTTATGGAGCTTATCCAGGGAATTAATGATGAGGGCAAAACAATTTTGATTGTTACCCATGAACCGGATATTGCTGCAATGTGCAAAAGAAATGTAGTCCTGAAAGACGGATTGATTATCGATGATAAAATGGTAGAACAAGTTAGAGCTTCATCTTATGTTTAATATTGAGCGTTGGCAGGAAATATTTGAGGCAATCTCCAAAAACAGGTTAAGAACATTTCTTACCGGAGTTTCTGTAGCTTCAGGTATATTTATTTTGGTAATCTTGCTTGGTGCAGGTCAGGGACTTCAAAACGGAATTCAAAAACAATTCGAACAGGATGCTGTTGGGATTATTATCGTTTGGTCCGGTACTACAACAAAAGCATACAAAGGATTAAATCCGGGGAGACAAGTTCAGTTTAGAGATGGTGATTATAAAGAATCTGTACAAAAATTTGAAGATAAATTAGATTTGAGAGCCGCGACCTATAACTTTTGGGGTGGTGCGTTTTCTTATGGTAAAGAATCTGGAAGTTATCAGTTCAGAGGAGTTGATCCTGATTTTGCAGGTGTAGAAAATATTACTATTGTTCAGGGAAGGTTTGTCAATAGTAAAGATCTTGCTAATAATGAGAAAGTAGCTGCTATTGGGATGAAAGTGAAAACAGATTTGTTTAAAGATGCTGACCCTTTAGGAAAAGAGATTTTAATTAATAATGTTAATTTCAAAGTAGTAGGGGTTTTTACAGATCCCGGCGGAGAAAGAGAGGAAGCAAGAGCTTATTTACCTAAAACGACCGTGCAAAGAGCTTTTGGAGTAGGAGATAAGATAAGTAATCTGTTTTTTACTTTAAAAAAGACAGATAACTATGATGCGGCATTAGCACAATCTCAAAAATTCACCCAGGATTTAAAGGACTTACTTAAGAGTAGAAACACAGTTGCTCCCACTGATGATGGTGGAGTTGGTGTTTACAACTCTGTAGAAGAAGGAAAAAAGTTTTATGATTTAAATCTTTATATTAGATTATTTTTCTGGTGGGTTGGTATTTGTACTATTATTGCCGGAGTTGTAGGAGTAAGTAATATAATGCTTATTATAGTAAAAGAAAGAACGAAGGAAATTGGAATCAGAAAAGCGTTGGGAGCTTCGCCGATTTCTATTATTTCGATGATACTTCACGAATCTATTTTTATTACGACTATTGCTGGTTTTGTTGGATTATTGGCAAGTTTGTTATTGTTAGAATTTGTAGGCCCAATGATTAAAAGTGAATATTTTGTAAATCCTTCGGTAGATTTCGGTGTTGCATTAACTACATTGGCATTACTTGTCTTTGCAGGGGCACTTGCTGGATTTTTTCCAGCATACAGAGCGGCCAAAATAAAACCTATTGTAGCACTTAGAGACGAATAATTATGTTTAAGAAAGATAATTGGGACGAGATTTTAGAGGCTTTAACAGCCAACGTATTCAGAACGGTCCTAACTGCATTTGGAGTATTTTGGGGAATTTTTATTCTGGTAATATTACTTGCTGTGGGAAAAGGGCTTGAGAATGGAGTGAAAAAAGATTTTGACGGAATAGCGACTAATACAATGTTTATGTGGAGTCAGACCACATCAAAAGCATATAAAGGTTTGCCTAAAACACGCCGTTATGATTTTAGAAATAGTGATGTTGCGGCCTTAAGAGCTGCTTTTCCGGATTTATTATATGTTTCGCCAAGAAACCAATTGGGAAATTCTAATAGCGGAACCAATAATGTGGTACGTGGTACAAAAACATCTGCCTTTGCTGTTTATGGGGATTACCCTGAACTGATCAAGCAACAGCCAATGGATATTATAAAGGGACGTTTTGTAAATCAACAGGATATTCTCGAAAGACGAAAAGTAGCGGTGATTGGAAAAGGGGTTATCAGTGACCTTTATGGAAAAGAAGAAGAAGCTGTTGGTACTTATATAAAAATTAACGGAATCAATTTTATGGTTGTGGGAGTTTATAATTCTAAACAAACCGGTGGGAATGCAGAGGAAGAGCAAAAGAATATATTTGTGCCCTTTACTACTTTTCAGCAAGCTTTTAATTATGGAGACAAAGTAGGCTGGATGGCTCTTACAGCCATAGATGAAGTTTCGATTACAGATTTGAAACCAAAAATTTTAGATCAGATGAAAGTGCTTCATTCCATACATCCAAAGGATGATCGCGCTATTGGAAATTATGATATGTACGAACAGTTTGGAAAAGTACAAAGTTTGTTTGATATCTTAAATTTCATTGCTTATTTTGTAGGATCTTTAGTTTTGATTTCTGGTGTAATCGGAATCTCCAATATTATGCTGATTGTAGTTAAAGAACGTACCAAAGAAATCGGAATTCGCAGAGCATTAGGAGCTACCCCCGGAGCAATTCGTGGTCAGATTTTATCTGAATCTATTTTTTTGACTATTATCTCAGGAATGTTTGGTGTTGCTGTAGCAACTGGAGTTGTTGCTGTCCTGAATATGTTCTTAGATTCAATGCCTGCAGGAGATAATACTATGTTTGCTAACCCAAGCGTAGATTTAAGAGTAGTATTTGTTGCATTATTAATATTAGTAGGGTCTGGTTTGCTGGCAGGATTTATTCCGGCACAGACCGCAATTAATGTAAAGCCCGTAGATGCTTTACGAACAGAATAAATTATCAATCAAAATATAATCGATTAAACCAAAAACAAAATGAAAAAAGGAGTAACCGTAACCATTTTAATCTTCATTGCTATAGTTTTCTTTGGCGCACTATATTATTTGTACGCTAAAAATCAACAATCTCCAATTGTTTTTCAAACTGAAAAAGCAGAGGTTAAAACGATCGTAAAAACGGCAATTGCAACCGGAAACATTCAGCCTGATGAAGAAGTTCTCATCAAACCTAATATCTCAGGTATTATCGAAGAAGTGTATATCAAAGCAGGAGAAAAAATCAAAGCTGGCGATATGATTGCCAAAATTAGAGTTGTGGCTAATGTGTCTAATGTAAGCAGTACACAAAATCAGGTACAAACGGCTAAAATTGCTTTAGACAATCAGGAAAAAATCTACAAAAGACAAAAAACCTTATTTGATAAAGATGTAATTTCTGCAAATGATTTTGATGCAGCCCAATTGTCTTATACACAGGCGAAACAAAACTATCTGGCAGCGAAACAAAGTTTAGATATCGTAAAAACAGGTACAACAACCTCACTGGGAAATTATGCAAATACCTTAATTCGTTCTACAGTAACAGGAATGGTTTTAGCAGTTCCTGTAAAAGTAGGAAATCAGGTTATTGAAAGTAATAACTTTAATGAAGGAACTACTATTGCAAGTGTTGCAGATGTGGGAAGAATGATTTTTATTGGAAAAATTGATGAATCTGAAGTAGGTAAAATCAAAGAAAAAATGCCAATTGAGATTACAGTTGGAGCGATTGAAAATAAAAAGTTCGAAGCAGTTTTGACTGATATAGCCCCAAAAGGAGTAGTAGAAAATGGTGCTATTCAGTTTGAAATAAAAGCCAAATTAGAAAATAGAGACGCAACTTTTATCAGAGCCGGTTTGAGTGCAAATGCTTCTATTATTTTAGAGAAAGCGGATAAGGTTTTAGCAATAAAAGAATCATTAGTTCAATTTGATAAAAAAACTCAAAAGCCATATGTTGAAATTGAAACCGCTTCGAAGAAATTTCAACGAAGAGATTTAGTTTTAGGTGTTAGCGACGGAATTTATGTTCAGGTTAAAAGCGGAATTACATCTTCGGATAAAATTAAGATCTGGAATCAGGGATTGATTAATGAAGGAGAGAAAAAATAATTTGAAAGTATAAAAGAGTTTTTGGGGTTTAAAATGTTAAATTTGCGTAGCATCTTCTGCTATGCTTTCATTCAAAATATATGAAAATAAATAAATATAATAGTCTTGTTTTTGCCCTCTTGTTTGGGCTTGGTTTATCAGCTCAGGTACAATCGAAAAAATGGACATTAGAGGAATGTGTGCGTTATGCATTAGATAATAATATCACTATAAAATTATCAGAGTTAGATGTTAAAAATGCTGCGATTGATAAAAAAGGAGCATTGGGAAGTTTTCTTCCAGCAGTAAGCGGAACTGCTTCTCATTCCTGGAATATTGGTTTGAACGTTAATCCCGTGACCAATATTGCTACCACTCAAACGACACAATATTCTTCATTAGGAGCTAATGCAGGTATTGATATTTACAAAGGTTTGCAAAATCAAAACACTTATAGAAGAGCAAAACTTTCTATTATAGCATCGCAATATCAATTGCTGAAAATGCAGGAAGATATTTCGCTAAATGTGGCCAATGCATTTTTGGAAATCCTTTTTAATAAAGAAAACTTAAAAGTAAAAAAAGAACAATTATTGATTGATCAGAAACGTTTGGCACGTTCTCAGGAAATGGTGAATGCAGGAACAATTCCGCGTGGTGATCTATATGATTTGAAAGCTACTGAAGCTACTGATCAACAAGGTATAATTATTGCTGAAAACAGTTTGTTAATTTCTAAATTAAGTTTGGCACAGCTTTTACAATTAAAAGAGTTTACGGATTTTGATGTTGTAGATGATACAACTGCCAAGGATGAAAATAATATTCTGGCACAAACTCCAACTGATATTTACAATAAGGCAAAAGAAATAAGAACAGAATTGAAGCTGGCACAAACGAATCTTGAAGTTGCAGAGAAAAGTGTTGCTATTGCAAAAGGTGCTTTTCAGCCAACACTTAGGGGTTTTTATCAATTTAGTACAAGTGCAAGTTACAGCGATAGACTTATCGGAACTGATGGGAGTGGAAACCCAGTTTATGCAGGACCACATTCTGTTTTAGATCAGTTTAGTGATAACAAAGGACACAATTTTGGTTTTCAGCTAAATGTTCCTATTTTTAATGGCTTTTCAGTTAGAAATAATGTAGAAAGAAACAAGGTAAGTTTAGATAAATCTAAAATAGATTTAGAACAAAAAAGTTTAGATTTGCAACGTAACGTTTACACTGCTTTTACAGATGCAAAAGGAGCATTGAATACTTACGAATCATCAACTGTAACTTTAGAAGCAAGACAACAAGCTTACAACTATGCAAAAGAAAAGTACGATGTAGGTTTGATGAATTCATTCGATTTTACACAAGCTCAGACATTGTTAACCAATGCACAGTCAGATGTTATCAGAACAAAATACGATTACATGTTTAAAATAAAAATACTTGAATTCTATTTTGGAATTCCAATTGTCCCAATTATCACAAAATAATTTATTATGTCAAAAAAAACAATTTATTTCTTACTTGGTGGTGCTTTAGTTCTTATTATAGCATTAGTTAGTCTTTCGAAAGCAGGTGTAATAGGAAATAAAGATGAAGGGAAAGAAGTAGAAGTATCGAAAGTAATAGCTTCAACTATTGTGGAGACCGTTTCTGCAACAGGAAAAATTCAACCTGAAATCGAAGTAAAACTTTCTTCTATGGTTTCAGGCGAAATTATTGCCCTGAATGTAAAAGAAGGCCAGGTGGTTAAAAAAGGTGATTTGCTGGTTAAAATAAACCCGGATTTGTATACTTCAGGTTTAGACAGATCTCTTGCTAATTTATCAGGAACCAAAGCTGGTTTGACACAGTCTGAGGCTAGTTACAAGGAAGCGAAAGCAAGTTATGAGCGTAATAAAACATTATACGATAAAGGCGTAATCTCAAAATCAGATTGGGATAAAGCAATTTCTACTTATGAAGTAGCAAAAGCGACAAAACAAAATGCTTATTTTAATGTTCAAAGTGCTTCGGCATCTGTTACTGAAGCAAAAGATAATTTAGGACGTACCTTAATTTATGCACCTGCTGATGGAACAATTTCAGTATTAAATGTAGAATTAGGAGAGCGCGTTTTAGGAACGCAACAAATGGCAGGAACAGAGCTTTTAAGAGTAGCGAACCTAAACAACATGGAAGTTGAAGTTGATGTTAACGAAAATGATATTGTAAAAGTTAAAATTGGTGATGAAGCAAATGTCGAAGTTGATGCCTATTTAAAAAAGAAGTTTAAAGGTACTGTAACCAGTATTTCGAACTCAGCAAGTACAACCCTGACATCAGATCAGGTAACCAATTTTAAAGTTAAAGTTCGTATTTTAAAAGAATCATATCAGGATTTATTAGAAGGTAAACCTGATACATATTCGCCTTTTAGGCCTGGGATGACAGCAACTGTTGATATTATTACAAAAACAAAAGATAATGTTCTGGCAGTGCCTATTAGTGCCGTTGTTGTAAAATCTGATACCACCGCTGTGAAGAATGTTAAGATTGAAGAACCAAGCGATGATAAAAAAGTAACACCCAAAAGCGATAAGAAATTTGAGTGTGTTTTTGTAAAAGAAGGTGATAAGGCTAAAATTAGAATCATTAAGACAGGTATTCAGGATGATACCAATATTGAAGTGATGTCAGGATTAAAACCTGGAGATGTCGTGATTACCGGACCTTATACAACAGTTTCTAAAGAACTGAATTCCGGCGATAAAGTGAAGCTTAGAAAAGCAGATTTACCTAAGAAATAAATAAAAAATATCTTTAAGATAGTATCATCCTAAGAGTTCCGAGATTATGGAACACTTAGGATGATACAAATAATTAATTAAAAAAAATAAATACTTTGTCTTTTATTCTCAATATAGAAACTGCTACCAAAAATTGCTCCGTGTCCATTGCCAAAAACGGAGAAACAATTATATGTAAAGAAATTGCCGAAGAAGGATATTCTCATGCTGAAAAATTGCATGTTTTTATTGAAGAAGTAATTGCAGAGGCAGAAATTACAGTTCAGGATCTGGTTGCTGTTGCAGTAAGTCAGGGACCGGGTTCTTACACCGGTTTACGTATTGGAGTATCTGCAGCAAAAGGATTATGTTATGCATTAAATATTCCTTTGATCGCAATTGATACTTTGCAGACATTAGCTTCTCAGGCAAATGTTACCGAAGGTAAAATTATTCCGATGATTGATGCAAGAAGAATGGAAGTGTATAGTGAAATTTTTACTGCAGATTTAGAAATTGAAAGACCAATTGAGGCTGAAATTATTACAGAAGATTCTTTTAAGTATTTTACCGAAACAATCTATTTTGTGGGTGATTGTGCTGAGAAATGTAAAACTGTTTTAACTAGAGAAAACTTTGTATTTTTAGAAGAAATCAAATATCCCTCTGCTGCTGCAATGAGTAAAATCAGTTACAATAAATACCAAAAAAGCGACACTGTAGATGTCGCTTATTTTGAACCTTATTATTTAAAAGATTTTATGATGGCACCTCCATCAAAAAAACAATAATCCAATTTTATTTTTCAATTGTAAACGGCTGAAATGAAATTCCGGCCTCGTCTAAAGCTATTTTGCAATTTTCTAAAGTATCAGAAAAGACAGATCCGTAATCTCCTTTTTTTGCCCACGGGCGCACTGCAAAATCAACAGAATTTGCCGTTAGGTTTTTTACAAAAACTTCCGGTGCCGGATTTTTAAGCACTTTAGGATTACTGTTTAAAACACCCAGAAGGACTTCTTTTGCTTTTTTGATATCAGATTCGTATGAAACTGAAAATGTAAAATCGGCTCTTCGTTCTCCCTGCATAGAATAATTGATGATAGTTCCGTTTGATAAAGCGCCATTGGGCACAAATACGGTTTGATTGTTACCCATAAGCATCTTGGTAACAAAGATCTGAATTTCTACTACTGTTCCTGCAATACCTTGGGCTTCGATCGTATCTCCAACTTTAAAAGGTTTGAAAACGATAATTAGCATTCCTCCGGCAAAATTAGAAAGGGAACCCTGCAATGATAAACCTACGGCAAGTCCCATTGCTCCTAAAATGGCAACAAATGAGGAAGTTCCGATTCCAAGTTTGTCAATAACTGTTACAAATAATAAAATTCGGAGTGCCCATATTAAGATGTCCGAAAGAAACCTTGTTAAGGTAGGATCTAAATTTCTTTTGACCATCACTTTCGTGATAATTCTGTTTATTAATCTGATGGCATAGATACCAACAAATAAAATAATAAAAGCCGAAATTAATTTAGGCGAATAATCCACCAGTACTTCAATAAATTTAGTGAGGTAGCTGCTAACCTGATCAGGATTCATGTTCATGTTTTTTCGAATAAAAAAAACCTTCTCAAAGGAGAAGGCATATTAATACTGCAAATATAGAACTATTTATTTTTATAAGAAAAAATGAGCTTCTATTCCTTAGCAGGGATAGGATCAATAATTTGGTCAGCTGTAGTTTCAGTTTTTGCGCTAATATCAGCTACCGTTTCAGAAGCAACTGCTTTAGTATCACTGGTTAGTTCACTTGCCTTTTCTTTTACAGAATCGATTACATCACTTAATGAATCTGACGCTTTTTCGACATATTCACTTACAATTTCTTTAGCATTATGTGCATATTCTGATGCATTGTCAAGAATTGGTTCAGAAGCTTCTTTTACTTTTGCGATAGTTTCTTCTGCAAAAGTTTCTGCCTTCTCGATGTAAGGAGTAGCAGCTTCCTTAACTTGTTCAAATGTAGTTTCGGCTTGTGTTGCCAAATCAGAAGCAGAATCTTTGGCCGTGCCAAATAAATTCTTAAAAAATGAAGATAATCCCATGGTTTTATATTGATTAGTTTAGAATACAATATTAACTGTTTTTATAATAAGAATGAGGTAATAATTTATTGATAATTAGGCAGATATACGTTTAACGAAAAAAGCGCCTGCCAAATGGCAAACGCTTTTCCTATTTTCCTAAAATAAATTTTTATGCATTTATAGCTTCCACTTTAATAGCCTCATCGTTTAACATACTTTTCAGCATATTTTCGATTCCGCTTTTTAAAGTAAAAATAGAAGACGGACAACCGCTGCAAGCACCTTGTAGAATTACTTTTACCGTTTTGTCATCTTCATTATAAGAGTCAAAAGCAATATTTCCACCATCAGCCGCAACTGCCGGTTTTACATATTCTTCCAGAATATTAATGATTTGCTGCGATGTAGTATCTAGTTTGTCAAATGCTTCATCTTTAGTAATATCATTTTTAGTTGCCACTTCGATTAAGTTTTCATCTAAAACAGTTCCTCCGTTTTCGATAAATTGCTTAATAAAAGTTCTTACTTCCAATGTAATTTCATCCCAGTCGTTGATGTCATATTTCGTTACCGAAATATAGTTCTCATCAATAAAAACTTCTTTTACATAAGGAAATTTAAACAATTCCTTAGCCAATGGCGAAGAAGCAGTCTGATCTATGTTTTTATATTCAATAGCATTTTTAGTCAACATTCTGCTAACCACAAATTTTAATGCAGCAGGATTTGGTGTTGTTTCCCCGTAAACAGTAATAGGTTGTTTTTTAGGTTGGTTTTCATCCACTTTTATAATAACACCGCCTTTATCTACAAATGAAGTAATTTGCTCAGCAACAGCATCTTTTACATCATCCCATTCAACAATACTATATCTTTCGATAGCGATAAAATTTCCTGAGATATAGACTGTTTTTACAAACGGAAGATAAAATAATTGTTGTGCTAATGGTGATGCCTCGGCTTCATCAATATTTTTAAATTCGAAGTTTTGATTTTTTGTAATGAAATCTTCAAATTCAAACTTTAGTATAGCTGGATTTTGAGTTTCTTTTATGGTGATTTTTGTCATGATTTGTAATTTTTCACAAATTTAGTAAAGTTATTTTCTACTAATACCTATATTTGATTTTTTAATAAAATAATTAAGACTCTTTTCAAATAAATCGTATTAAATTATGAGAGTCTAAAAAATATTTAAACAAAATTGCCTTTATGGAATTTAAAATCAGGGTTTTATTTATTTTTCTCATAACAACATTTTATTCGTATTCGCAAGAAGGAATTCCAGTTTACTCTGATTATTTGTCAGATAACTACTACCTGATTCACCCCTCAATGGCGGGCGCTGCCAATTGTGCAAAAATAAGATTGACAGCCAGAAAACAATGGTTTGGTCAGGATGATGCACCTGCATTGCAAACCTTAACTTTTAACGGAAAAGTGGGAGAACGCTCAGGAGCCGGAATTATTATTTTTAATGATAAAAATGGTTACCATTCGCAAAAAGGAGTAAAGCTTACTTATGCTCATCATATCATGTTTTCGAGAGATGAACTCGATTTAAATCAGCTGTCTTTTGGTATTAGCGGGGGATTAATTCAAAGCCAGCTGGATGAAACCAAATTTGGAGGGACTTTTGATCCAATCGTTTTTGGTTCTATTCAAAAAGATTCCTATTTCAATGTTGATTTTGGAGCATCCTATAATTATCTTGATTTTTATGCCCATGCTACTGTACAGGGATTATTGGAAACCAGAAGAGAGTTGTATACGGATTATGAAAGTGATAACTTAAGAAAGTTTCTTTTTAGTGCCGGATATGTTTTTGGTAAAAGAGAGAATATTACCTGGGAACCATCGATTTTGCTTCAGATATTTGATAAAACGAAGCAGAAAACAATTGATTTCAACATAAAAGCTTACAAAAATATGGATTTTGGAAGTTTGTGGGCAGCATTGTCTTACAGAAGAAGTTTTGATGGTGCACAATACAGTACAGCAAGTGGTGTATCGGGTCAGAAATTGCAATACATTACACCTATAATAGGTTTAAATTATAATAATTTTATGTTTGCTTACACGTATTCACAAGTGACAGGCAATGTGAAATTTGATACTGGAGGATACCATCAAATTACTTTAGGAATCAATTTATTTTGTAAAAAGGAACGTTACGATTGTAATTGTCCCGCCATTAACTAAAATTTTTATTATGCTGATTAAATCTGTAAACGGAAAAACACCTTCTATTCCTGAGGATTGTTATGTTGCTGAAAATGCCACAATTGTTGGTGATGTTGTATTTGGGGATTCTTGCAGTGTTTGGTTTAATGCTGTTATCCGCGGAGATGTTAATTTTATATCGATAGGAAATAAGGTTAATATTCAGGACGGAGCTATTATTCATTGTACCTATCAAAAACATCCTACGATTATTGGTAATAATGTTTCTATAGGACATAATGCAATTGTGCACGGATGTACTATTCATGACAATGTTCTGATAGGAATGGGCGCCATCGTAATGGATAATTGTGTTGTAGAAAGTAATTCGATTATAGCTGCCGGTGCAGTTGTTACACAAAATACAGTTGTAGCTTCCGGGACTATTTATGCGGGCGTTCCGGCAAAGAAAGTAAAAGACATTGATCAATCAGATTTTGCAGGCGAAATTGAACGTATTTCGAACAATTATGTCATGTATTCAGGTTGGTTTAAAAACGAAGAATAAGCTAAAATCTCCAAAATAAAAAAATCCCAAATTCCAAAGATGTTTGACTTCTTATTGGAATTTGGGATTTTTTGTTTATTGGAATTTGACGATTTATAAATTGATTCTTTCGAAAAAAGAATTTTTATAGCTTTCGCTTATCGGAATTCGTTTGTCGCTAATCAAAACTTTATTTTTTTGTATTGATTTTACGTGTTTTATATTAATGATATAAGACCTGTGAATTCGGGAGAACCCTTTGCTTGAAAGTAAATTTTCCAGCTTTATTAAACTAATTAAAGTTAATGTGAATTTATTATCTGTGGTGTAAATTTTGACGTAATCTTTTAAACCTTCGATAAATAAAATATCCGAAAAATTCATTTTTACATTTTCGTATTCAGCCCTTACAAACATAAAATCCTGTTCCAGTTCAGGTGCAGTAGTACTTTCAGAAATGGCTTGGATGTTTGTTGACGGATTTAAAACCTGCTGCGCTCTGACAACTGATTTTAAGAAGCGGTGAAATGGAATTGGTTTTACCAGATAATCAACAGCTCCAAGATTAAAACCTTCAACGGCATAATCAGAATAAGCTGTTGTAAAAATTACTAAAGGTTTTTTCTCGATTGTATTCAGGAAATCAATTCCTGAAAAATGAGGCATCTCAATGTCAAGAAAAATCAAATCGACACTGTTCTGATTGATAAAGGAAACAGCATCAATAGCATTATTAAAAGTACTTATCAGTTCAAGTGAATCTACCTTTCGAACAAAATCTTCTAATAATTCAACTGCTAAAGGCTCATCGTCTATAATTACACATTTCATTTGCTAAGGTTTTGAATTTAAATTTTGCTTTGGCAGTCAAAAGTAGTTTTAAACCAGTAAATTAAGTTTTAAAATTATCATAAAATACTGACTAAGGCTTAATTATGTGTTTACCGTGATGGTTTTGCTGAGTGTGTAACCGTCTGTAAGATTGCCTGTTAGCGTCGCTAATTCATCGGATAAACTATCTGAGAAAACATTGTCTCTTGTGTTTGATGTGTCGGCCTGACCGTGTGCAACATAGTTTTCGCTCGAATAAACAGTACTCGAAACGGTTTCAGGAAAAGCAATTTGTGTTACTAAAAGTGATGCGCCGTTAGTGCTAAGAACTTCAATATGCACATGAGGTGCCCTGCCCTGATACCAACCCGGGAAAATCGAAATAAACGAAACTTCTCCTTTTGAATTAGTGGTTTGTCTTCCTCTTAAAAAATGAACCGATGTATAATCTTTTGGCTGCATTGATGTTCCGCCATATTCAGAATCCATCTTTATCACAATGCCAAACATCAACTAAAACACCTGATAGTGGTGAACAGTTATTATTTTTATTCTCGATTACTAAGTTTATAAGTAAAGCAACTCCAATTCGGTCTGATTTTATATTTTCTAGAACCAACTGACTTGGGGTTTTGATAGGGAATGGGCCTTTTGTTTCTGATGGGGAAACAGTGCAGCTTCCGTCTTCTGAAGAGCTGGAGCCGCTATCATCATGATCGTTTTTAGAACAGGATTCTAATAGTTTAGAAGCTGTTGCTAACGAAGCAATTCCTAAAATACTATTTCGGATAAATTTTTTTCTGTCCATAGTCAGCTTAATTAATTTATTGCAGTTTGAATTTTATCTAATTTTAAATTCAGATGTACACGGTAATATTGATTGTCCTGTGTCATGCTAAGTTCGTGAGCGTTTGGATAAAGCAAGTCCAGTCGATTTTGAATATTAACAAGTCCAATTCCCGAGTTTTCAGGATCTTTAACATAATTTTCGATCGTATTTTCGATCCAGAAATCAAGCGTGTTTTCGAGAATAAAAATTTTGATTTTTACATGGGCGGCACCTTTGTAATCCGTTCCATATTTAAAAGCATTTTCAACAAACGAAATCAATAACAAGGGTTCGATAAACTTGTTCCTGGTATCGCCATGAACATTGATAAAGATATCTTCGATATTGTTAAGTCTGAGTTTTTGTAATTCTATATAATTCTGGATATAATTGACTTCTTTTTCTAAAGCCACCGTTTTATTGTCAGTTTCATACAGCATATAGCGCATCAATTCTGATAATGTAACAATGGCATCAGGGACCAAATCAGATTTTTTGTGTGCCAGAGAATAGATACTATTTAATGAATTGAATAAAAAATGCGGATTAGTTTGTTTGCGTAAATAGATCAATTCAGTATTTGTTCGATGTGTTTCGGCAATTAACTTGTTTTGCTGATTGTTATAAAATTCTGTAAGCGTTCTAATAACGGCACTTATGGTAATAATTAAAATATAGAAAAATGAAGGGCCAATTTTAAAGAATAAAGGCGGCCTTGTTGCCAACGACATAGGTTTGAATCTTTTGTTTTTTAAAAACAGTTTAAGTTCTTCCGGAGGTGGCATCATTCGTGTCCTTGCAAACTTAATTTCAGGAATAAAATAATTAATTCTGATAATCATAAACAGCAGGATCACAGCAAAAACAAAAGTAAAATAAAGCCAGTATTTTTTCTCTAAAAGCAAGACAGGTACCAAATAAAAATAGTTCAGATAAAACAAAATAATTCCAGTAGTCCATTGTACATAAAAATCATTGTTGATCGCAAACGGACTTTCATAAAATTCAATTAATGAAGTCAGGATAAAGAATAACCAGATGATACTATGGAATAGAATTTTATTTGAGCTTGTATTTTTGATAATGTCTAGTGTCATTTATAATTTAATTTTTAATAAAATTAAATCATTTTTGGTTATGGTTGGTGATATGTTGTTGTTGAGTTTTTCTACAACTAAATGACCTACTTTTAAAGCATCACTTTCTGTCGAAAAACTTTTGTTATCGTTTATGACTGGAATAATAGCCTGCTTGATGATGATTTTGTTCTTTGTAGCGATCGAATAACCCCAACCTGACGTAGTTTTGAAGGCTTCGATTTTAAAAGTTTCATTTTTCGCACAGGCTAAAAATTGTAAAATAAGTATCGCAAGCAATACATTCTTCTGGATTTTACCCCAGAAGAATTGTTTTTGAATGTTAATTGTCATTGTCATTTTGCTCTTCTAGAGGTTTAAATTCCCAGGTATCATCAAAGTAAGTAGAACCCACTCTGCCCAGCATATAAAAACCACGATTATTGATTGCAAACCCAACAGCATCTGTTCTGGTAGCACCTTCCATAGGAGTTCTTTCTACCCATAAATCCGTTGCAGGATTGTATTCCCAGATTGTTTTTATGCTTTCTCCACCCACAACATAACCTAATCCGTTCATTGAAAAACCAGAGGCATTCGAACGAACGATTGCATAATCGTCATTGTAAGTGTAGTCGTCATCAGTATTTTTATTGATGTCGCGTTTTCTGGTCCATACTTCAGTAGCGGGATCAAATTCCCAGAAATCTTCCTGATAAACAGCATTGTTGCTTCCTGTTACTAAATAAGCTTTATCACCAATTACAAAAGTGGTAGCATTACGTCTTTTGTTTCCTCCAAATCCATTTACCAATGTCCATGAGTTTGTCAGGTCATTGTATTGATAGAAATCTTTTAGGTAATTCCCATCATATCCAGTTCCAAAATAAGCTTTTCCTCCCGCTTGAAAACCTACCGCACCAAAGCGGCCTGTTCCGGCAAAATCAGTTTTTTGAGTCCAGCTATTACTGGTAGGATCGTATTGATAAAAATCTTTCAATCTATTTGTTCCATCATATCCAAGACCAACATAACCTTTCTCGTTAAGCGTAAAACTAGATGCAGAACTTCTTCCAACTCCTGAAAAATCTGCCTTTTGTTCCCAATAGTCTCCAGAAGAATTATATGACCATAAATCTTTTAAATATACATCTCCCGTGTAACCTGTCGCTACATAAGCATAATCCCCAATAACAAAACTGGTTGCACTAGATCTGGCAGGTCCGTCAAATGCTGATTTTTTTACCCAGTTCCCCATTAAATCATCATCATCATTGTCGTTACTGCAGCCTATAAAAAAAAGACCGGAAAACAATGCCGAGAATAATATTCCTTTTTTAAAATTATTCATAGTGTATTAAATTTATTTATTGTTTGTATTTGATGCCAATTCCTAAAACACAACCATTACCGGTATTAAAATCATATACTTTATGATTGTCATTATCGATCAGATTGTATTTTTTATTAAAATCATACCCAGCCTTAAAATTTAGAAACCAGTTTTTGTCGACATTTCTTTCGTATTCAAGCGCTGACGTCATTTGTGATAAGCTAACTTTTGTGGCGTTCGTATTTAGATCGCTTTGAGAATCTAAATGATAAAAATTACCATTGAAGCTATTGCTCAGACTGAACTTATTTCGGATATTATTAGAATATGAAATCTTTGAATCCGGAAATCCAATCATCAAAGAACTTGCATTGCTTATTTGATAGTTTAGAGACAAAACAGGCATGAATTTAGGAGATCCAAAAACAGTTGTTCTGGCTGCCCCAATGTTGATAATTGTATTTGAATTTAAACGCTGCTTAATCTCAAAACTTCCCAAAACTGAAAATGCATCCATGTCTAAATTGCTTTGAAAATTTACTGTCGGGGTAATTGAAAAATTCAGACTTGTTGCATTTGAAATTTCATGAGAAAATTCAACCTTGTTTTTAATCTGATTAAATCGATCCAAATTCTCATACGGATTATTATAATGGTCTATTTCATAATTCACTTTCAGATTCGAATACTCTAGTGTGTTTGTTATCTTGTTTTTTACGCCTATTTTCTTGTTAAACGATATACCGATATTGGTTTCGTTAAAATCAATTTTGTCAGTTGGTTCTGTTTTTACATTCATGTTAACTGAAAAGCTCTCCTGAGCTTTCATGTTGAAAATTGAAATCAAAAAAATCGACCAAATTAAAAACCTTGTTTTCATTACTTGTTTATTGGTTCAAAAGTAGGAGGGTAATGGTTTTAAAAAAAAGAAGATATATGTATGCCACTTTTTGATAGACTAAACAGCCTTTTTTAAGGTTGAATGAATTATTAGCGAGCATTTATCTATTGTAGATCGTTTTTTGCTGTTTATAGGGTAAAAAGGCGTGACTGTATATGTTATAGTGTAGTGCAGAAGAGTGCATTTTATATTTGTTCAAAAAATTGATTATGCACAAGTTTATATTGATGATGTTTTTGGCTGTGACCGCAATTTCATGCGGAACAGATGCTGATGCCGGCGAATTTGTTGTTGGATCTGATTATCTGGCTGTTGGTAATAAAGTTATTTTAATTGATACCCTGACAGTCGAAATGTCTACGATTAATTTTGATTCTCTTGTTACTTCGAATCAAAACCGAATTTTGATTGGGAATTATGAAGATCCAATTTATGGGAAGGTAAAATCGAACAGCTATTTTCAATTATCAGGAGAATCATATCTGTTAAAAAGTAGTGGATCTGATACAGAAACGACCAATTATGTTTTTGATTCGATTGCAATGATTCTAAAATATGATAACTATTATTATGGTGATACTACAAAGGTGCAAACGTTCGATATTCATCGAGTGACTCAACGGGTAAGACCCAATACTGATGATTATAGTTTTTATAATAATTCGACTTTAAGTTATAGTGATGAAAGCCTCGGAACAATTTCATACAAGCCAAGGCCAACCGAAAAAGACTCTATTAATATTAAAATGAGTGATGTGTTTGGTGCGGCACTTTTTCAGAAATTAAAGAAAAAAGAAATTACAGACTTTGATACTTTTACTGAGTATCTAAAGGGTTTGGTTTTGGTGCCATCAACATCTAATTCATCCAGCGTTACGGGTTTTCATGTTGCAACAAGTAAGATACGAATGTATTATTCAAAGTATCAGGCAGGGGCAGAAGAAGTTCCTTTTATTATAGATTTTACGATTCTGGATGCCGGAAAGCAATTCAATTCAATTTCATCAGATAAAACCGGAACCTTACTTGAAAACTTACCTATTTCGACTGGTAAGTTGTCAAGCTCATTAACAAACCGGCAGGGATTTATTCAGTCAGGAACAGGAGTAGCCTGCAGGATTGATTTCCCCAATATTAAACAGCTCAAACATATTTCAGCAAACGGAGCAATTGTAGATGCTCAGATATTCCTGAGAGCCGTTAATAATACCTATTCGCAAAAATATCCTCTGGCAGATTCCCTACAGGTTTATGTAGGCGATAATTTAAATAGAATTAGTGCCTCATTAGTAAATTCTGCGGGCAAAACGATTTTTGGTACTCTGAATAAAAAAAGTGATGAGTTTAATGAGAATGTTGGTTATACAATTCCAATTGGTGCTTTTTTACAGAAAGAAATGCTGAAGCAATCTGATTCCAGATCTTCTCTCATTCTAACATTACCGGGGCTTTCTAAATCCGTAAACCGCGTTGTTTTGGGAGATCAGAAACATGAGAACAATAAAATCCAAATTAAAATTTATTACATCTCCTATTAAATGAAAAGTAAAATAGCATATTTAGGTGGCGCCATTTTGATGTCGCTAACTTCATTTTCTCAAAGTATTTCAAGTTCTCCTTATTCATTATACGGAGTTGGTAGTGTCTATGATGCTGATTTTGGAGTAATTCCTTCAATTGGTTCCTCAGGAATGGCTTTACCGTCAGATACTTTTATAAATAATCTAAATCCGGCATCTTTGGGCTATTTGCCCCAAAATCACTTTATGTTTGATATTGGTGGAAAAGCGATTTCAACAACTTACGAAAGTGGTTCAAAAAGTGAAAGCCGTAATAACTTTCAATTCTCGCATATTGCTCTTGCTTTTCCGGTTACTAAAAATTCCGGATTTAGTGTTTCGCTTCGACCATATTCAAGTGCTGCATTCAAAATTTCTAATTTAAAATTACCAATAGAAAATAGTCAGGATTTTTATTATTTAACTGCCGTAGGTTCAGGAGGATTAAATAATTTTGATTTTTCATACGGATACCGATTCGGGAAAAAATTAGCTGTAGGAGCATCCGCAGCTGTGTTGTTTGGAAATACCACTGATGATAGACATTTTTTGATAATGAATTCTATTACCAGTATTCAAAAAAAGACAACTTATAATGGTGTAAGAGCGACATTAGGAGCACAGTATAAAATTGATTCTACATTTACTATTGCGACAACATTTAAGCTTCCAACTCAAATTAAAGCGGCTAAAGTTCAAACGGTTCAAACAATTACTGATGAGGTCGTAACAACCGTAGAGTCTAATGTGGCTTCTGATACAGATGATTATTATATGCCTTTAGAAATGGGTGTTGGGATTAGTAAGCGCTTTAAAAACAATTTGAATATGACACTGGATTATGAGAAGAGTTTATGGAGTGATAGTAATCAATCTGAATTATATGGAAATTTTGTGAACCAGGATCGATTTGCACTTGGATTTACATATAGTAGTAAAAAGAATATTCGAAAATATTGGGATAGGGTTCAATATGCCACAGGTGTGAATTTTGATACCGGCTATCTTGAGGTTGACGGAAAAAGGGTGAATAACGCAGCGATTTCTGTTGGACTTACCTTGCCAATAGATAATACGTATTCGGCTTTGCATATTTCATATTCATACGGACAAAAAGGAAGGGTTTCAGATAATTTGATCAAAGAAAATTATCATAAAATATCACTTAATTTATCATTGGATGGGATTTGGTTCATCAAACGAAAAATAGACTAGGACACCTAATATCTAAAAGTCTTTTTCGATTACAGGATATTTATAACCTAAGATTGATTTTAAAACTTCAGGATTCGAATTGACATAAAATACAGGATCACTTTTTTGCTGGTCTGTAAAACCAACTTTTTCACGCAAAATATTCTGAGTCTGTCTTGCTACAGCCTCTCCGGAATCTATAATATGAATATGCTCCGGCAGGATTTTTTTAATCTGAGGGATTAAGTAGGGGTAGTGGCTGCACCCTAAAACAAGATAATCAATATTAGCATCGATCATGGGTTGCAAATAGGATTCTAATAATTGCGTCATTTCTGGCGAATTCAGATTACCATCTTCAATAAGCTGAACAAGTCCATAGCCAACTTGTTCAATTATTTTGGTGTTTTGAAACATTTCTGCTGTCTTATTAAATAGCTCACTATTCAGTGTTCCTTTTGTGGCTAAAATGCCAATAACTTGTGTTTTCGAATTATTAGCGGCAGGCTTTATTGCAGGTTCAATTCCTATAAACGGAATATCATAATCAGCACGAAGTTCCAGAATTGCATTTGTTGTGGCAGTATTACAGGCGATAACAATCAGTTTGCAATTCATGTCCAGTAAAAAATCAACATTCTTTTTGCTTAACGCAACAATCTCTTCTTTGGTTCTCTGACCGTAAGGAGCATTTTTACTATCGGCAAGGTAAATAGTTTTTTCGTTTGGAAGTAAGTTATGAATGGCATTCCAAATGGAAGTTCCTCCAATACCGGAATCAAAAACGCCTATAGGATTGTTATTCGTCATAATGCAAATTTAGTGTTTTTTGAAATAAATCTATATTCCAATTTACGTGAAATGTGCGAATTTTTCGGTTTTTCGGTTTTAATTTAATGTAAAAAAAAACTGCTTAAAACTTTTGAAAGTTTAAGCAGTTTTTTTTATTTTAAGGAAACTGTTTTTTAGAATCCTAAATCTTTTTTTACATCAGCAGTAATGTTTGGACCATCAGCTAATAAAAGAGTAGAACCATCTAATACATATTGGAAACCTTTAGCTTTTCCAACTTTTGAGATAGAAGCTCTCACTTTTTCCATTAATGGTTTTACGATGTCAGTTTCTTTTTGTTGTAATTCTTTTTGAGCGTTGTCTCTGTAATCAACGATTCTTTTTTGCATGTCCTGAACTTCTTTAGAACGTTCTCCGTTTACAGCATCAGTTACAGTTGCAGCTTCACCTTCATACTTTTTGATTTTTACTTGGTATTCGTCAACCATTTTTTTGTATTCAGCATCGTATGTACCACTTAATTTTTGTAGTTGATTTTGTGCATCCAGCATTGCAGGCATTTTCGACATGATCTCGCTAACATCAACATGAGCTACCTTAGCTTGTGCGTTCATTGTGTTACTTGCTCCTAAAATTAGTATTGCAGCAATTAGTAAAGTTTTGATTTGTTTCATCATTTTTAAAATATTAATTAATTATTGGTCGTATTTGCTTTTTGTGTTTCGGCCTCTTTTGCTTTTTTAGCCGCTTCGCGTTCTTCTAAAATTTTCTTTCTTCTTTCTTCTAATTCTTTTTTACGCTGTTCGTAAAGTTTTTGTCTTTCTTCAGCTTTATTTACTGCCGGATCAGCGGTTGTTGTTTCAGTAGATGTGGCTGCAGGTTTTGCTGTTGCGTCAGTTTTAGTTGCATCTGTTTTGGCTGGTTCAGAAACCGTGCCATTTTTTTTAGCTTCCCTTTCTGCTGCAATTGCTTTCCTTCTGTCGTCGTATTCTTTTTTCTTGGCTTCCTGTTCTAATCGTCTGTCCTCAATTAATTTCTCTCTGGCCGTTCTTTTCTCTTCTAGTGCTTTTTGTCTGTCCTGCAATGCCGGATTTTCATCAATGGCATTTTCGATACTTTCTTTAGCTTCCTGATCTTTCAATTGTTTTTTAGTCAGTTGCTCTCTCTTATCAGTTCTGTTTAAAACACGTATTACCTGATCGCTTATGTCAAATCTTTTGTTACTGAAAAGCATTGTCAGATCAGATGATTTGTCAAAGATAAAATCATAATTTTTAGCTTCAGCAATATCCTGAACAGCAGTAAAAACCTGATCTTGTATTGGTTTTGCCAACGAAGCTTTTTGATGCATTAAATTCCCATTAGCTCCAAATTGCTTTTCCTGATAAGTCAACATTTCATCTTCAAGAAATTTAATCTCTGTTTCCCTTTCATCAATAAGCTCTTTAGTAAGTAAAGCTCTTTCTGCTTTAAGACCTTCTTTAAGAGTTGTAATGTCTAGTTTTTTAGCTTCTATTTCTTGTTTCCACTTTTGGGCTTTAAGCTCCAACTGAGATTTTGCTTCTTTATAATCAGAGACATTCTCTAAAATATACTCCATGTCAATGTAACCAATCCTTGTCGTTCTAGTCTGAGCGTTACTTGTATTTACAACAATCACGGCCAAAAACATAAATAAAAATTGCTTTCTCATAACATTAGTATATTTTAAATTTTTAAACAAATGTATTAAAAATTCTACTAAAATTGTTGTCCAATGATAAAGTGAATTTCTTTACCGTGTGCTTTTGTTTCTCCTGGTTGAGGATCGAAACCGTAACCCCAGTCAATACCTAATAATCCAAATGCAGGCATGAATACACGTAAACCAACACCAGCAGAGCGGTAAAGGTCAAAAGGGTTATAATCTTTAAAGGTTGGATATGATGATCCAGCTTCTAAGAAAGCCAACGCATAAATAGATGCAGATGATTTTAATGTAATTGGGTAACGTAATTCCATAGAGAACTTATTATAAATAGTTGCTCCAATTTGCTCATTTCTTGAATTTACAGGAGTTAGTGAATTATTTTCATAACCTCTTAATCCAATAGTTTCTCTACCATCCATTGAGTACATAGCCATTCCGTCTCCTCCTAAATAGAAACGCTCAAATGGTACATCACCTCTTGCCTGGTCATAAGCACCTAAGAAACCAAATTCAGTTAATGTTCTTAGAACTAATTTACCATATAGTTTAGTATACCAGTCTGCTTTAAATTTAATTTTATAATATTCTAACCAATTGTATTTCTTTTGATCGACTTTCCCCTGATCAGTATCTGCACTTGCATAATCAGATCCAACACTTACAGTACCTGATTGTCCGTTGATAGTTTCCGTTTTAACGTAGTCTCCAGTGTTAAGTGGTTTACCATCTACTCCTGAAGTTGGAGCTCCCGTATATTGTGATTTGTATTCTTTTTGATTTTGTAAGTCTCCGTATTTAACTCCATTAAATAATGAATATGGAGGTGTAAGTTTTGCAGAAACACTAAAATCAGAACCGTATGTCGGGAATATTGGGTTAACCCCTTTATTACTTCTTGAAAGTCCAATTGTATACGCTAAGTTTCTTGACGCTCCGTTACCAAAGGTAAATAAACCTGTATTATAGTTATTTAAATCATAATGTTGGTAACTCACAGATTGTGATAATACAAAATAATCATCCGGCACAGTAAGACGTTTTGCTAAACCAACTTGTAATGTCAGGATGTTAAAACTCTTGCTTTTATCTACAGTTCTTGTAGCGTAGTTGTTTAAGAACTGCTTACTATACGAGATAGATGAACTAAATTGTACTGGTTTTTTTCCTCCAAACCATGGTTCTGAGAATGATAAACTATACGTCTGGAAATAAGTACTTCCTTGTAAACGAAGTGCTACTTTTTGACCATCTCCCATTGGTAATGGTTTATAAGATTCCTTGTTGAATATGTTTCTTGCCGAGAAGTTGTTGAAAGATAATCCTAAGGTTCCAATGAAACCTCCACCACCGTAACCTCCTTGAAGTTCAACCTGGCTTGATCCTTTTTCTACAACGTGATATTCAATATCAACAGTTCCTGCTGCAGCATCAACATTTTTGAATTTTGGATCAATAGCTTCAGGATCAAAGAATCCTAATTGTCCAATTTCACGAATAGTTCTAACCAATTGTTCTTTACTGTACTTTTCTCCCGGTTTAGTTCTAAGTTCACGGTATATAACGTGGTCATTAGTTTTATCGTTTCCTACTACAGATATTTTGTTGAAGTAAGCGATAGGACCTTCTGTAACTCTAATTTCAAAATCGATAGTATCGTTTACCGTTTTTACCTCTACAGCATTGATGTTAGAGAACAAATAACCATTGTTTTGGTATAAGTTTGTAATGTCTTCTGCGTCAGGTTTTGTTTTGTCAGCAATACGTTTTTCAAGTAAAACACCATTATAAGTTTCCCCTTTTTTGATTCCTAAATAACGATTTAACAGCTGATCAGAATAAACAGTATTTCCTAAGAATTTAATATTACCAAAGTAGTATTTGTTTCCTTCTTCCATTTTAATTTTGATGGCAAGCATATTCTTCTTCTTGTTGTAAGTAACAGAATCATAAATAATACGTGCATCACGATATCCTTTTTCTTTATAAGAAGCTACAACCTTCTCTAAGTCAGTTTTGTATTTTTCAGGAATAAATTTTGAAGATTTTAAAATGCGGAGTACATTTTTTTGCTTAGTATCTTTCATAGCAGATCTTAATTGGTTACTGCTAAGTTGCTTGTTGCCAATGAAGTCGATGCTGCTAATTTTTACTTTATCACCTTTGTCTACCCGAACAAGCATATTTACATGATGCCCATTAATGGTGTCAGGAGTATTTGTAATAGTAACTTTGGTGTTATAAAAACCGTCTTTTTTGTATTTGTTTTCTATGTAATTTTTGGTAGTCGTAACTAAGTTTTCGTTTACAATTTTGTTTTTGGTCAAATTGTTGTCCTTAATTAATCCTTCGATTTTGTTTTTCTTAATACCAACAAATTTTACTTCATTTAGTTTAGGAAGTTCAACAATATTCAGATCCAGATAGATACTGTCATTGTCTATTTTATTTACATAAAAGGATATTTCATCAAATAGGCCAAGTTTACCTAATTTTTTGATAGCACCACTTATTTCTTCTCCGGGTACAGTTATTTCCTGTCCTTTTTGAAGGCCTGAAAAGGTAACTACGGTTTGTTCATTGAAGCTTATTTTACCAACAACAGAAACTTTAGCAAGAATATATTTTTTTCCCTGATCAAAAGGAACTCTTTCTTGTGCTTTTATTTGTGAAAAACTACCCAAAAGAAGTAGGGTAAGGACTATTTGTACTCTTTTTTGTAACACTAAAATATTATTTAATTTGTTCACTGGTTTTTCCAAATCTACGTTCTCTTTTTTGATAACTAATAATAGCCTCATATAAATCTTGATCTTTAAAGTCTGGCCACAAGACATTAGTAAAATATAATTCTGCATAGGCAATTTGCCACAGCAAAAAATTACTTATTCTATGTTCTCCACTTGTTCGTATTAATAAATCTACGTCAGGTAAATTTTGCGTGTAAAGATGCTCATTTATAATTGAATCGTCAATACTGTCTATTGAAATTATATTATTTTTAACTTTATCACTGATGATTCTCACGGCATTTACCAATTCTTCTCTTGATCCGTAACTTAAAGCAAGAGTTAGCGTAAGACGTGTGTTATTTTTTGTTTTGTCAATTACATCCAGCAGCTCTTTTTGAGCTGATTTTGGTAATTTGTCAAGGTTTCCAATTGCATTAAGTTTGATGTTGTTTTCTTGTAAAGTACCAAGCTCTTTTTTTAATGAATTGATTAAAATTCTCATTAATGCTTCGACTTCAAGTTTTGGACGATTCCAGTTTTCTGTAGAAAAAGCATATAGCGTTAAATACTCGATGCCAAGTTTAGCACAAGTAGTAATTGTTTTTTTTACAGATTTTGTTCCGTTCTCGTGACCAAATGCTCTTAAAAAACCTTGTTGTTTTGCCCAACGTCCATTTCCGTCCATAATAATGGCCAGATGTTTGGGTAAGTTTGTTTGATCTATAGAGTCTAGTAAATTCATTTTATTATTCTGCGCAATAGCAAGGTTTTTCTCCAAAGGTATAGGTTAAAGTGATTCCTGAAAACACATACCAGTCATTATTATTTAAATTTCCAAAATGCAATTGCTTATAATTGCCATTACTCGGATTACTTCCGTCAATATTATCTGTAAAAGTATAGCGAAGACCAACTTCGGCAGCTAAAACCCAACTAGGTGCTATATTCGATTTGATTCCCAATATCATTGGTATGGCAAATGATCCTGAACTTTTGTCTTTTTTTGTTTGTCCTCCTGTTACATATAATTCATCGTACATAAAGTAGCTCAAACCTGAATATATATAAGGAGTAATTTTTGGATGATAATCATGAAGATTAAAATCAAAGAAATTAAACTCTAAACCCGCAGAAAGCTCTTTTACGGTATTTTTAAAACTATAACCTCGTTGGTTTCTTCCCGATTCATCTGAATCGAGATCGTTTCCTGTAAGAGTTGATTGTGTATAAGAGAAGCGATACGAATGACGCGGGCTTTTATTCCATTTATACAAGATACCAAAGGCTAGTTTTTCAGGAGCAATATAAGTTGTATTTCCTACGTCACCAACAAAGTTGCTTCCGCCTAAAAAAACACCAATCTCATTAATCTGAGCGTTTAGTGTAATAAAGGGAAAAAAGCATAACAATAAATTAAAAATTTTCTTCATTTAATTAAAAATTGCGTGCAAATATAATAATTATCAATACGAATCAACGTTCCTTTAGTTAAATGTGCTTTTTTTTCAATTTGTAATATGATTTTGAGACATTTAATGATGATTCGATACATGCAGAACGGGAAAAAGTAGTATTATCGTATAGTAAGGAATCATAAAAGGACTTAATTTCTCTTATCTTCTCCCCAAAGTAATTTGTTTCGTAACGTTTTCAAGAAAGTTTCACCTGGAATTTCTATCATCTTTATTTTAAAATTTGTTTTGGTAATTGTTAATACAGATTCATTTCTTACCGAAGCAATTCTGGAATCCAGCGAAACTAAATATTGATCTTCTCTTCCTGAAACACGAAGCTTTATCTCGGTATTATCCGGAATAACAAGCGGACGTGCGTTTAGATTATGTGGTGCAATGGGCGTAATAACCAAACTTTCTACATTTGGGGTTAATATTGGTCCGCCACAGCTTAAAGAATATCCTGTTGAGCCAGTTGGTGTAGAGATTATCAATCCATCTGCCCAGTACGAATTCAAATATTCATTATTCAAATAAGTGTCTACCGTAATCATCGAAGTAGTATCTTTTCTGCTTACTGTAACTTCGTTCATGGCAAAATTAAGATCTTCTTCGATAGCGTCATTTTTAGGATCGCAACTTAAACTGAGTAAGGTTCTTTCAGAAATAGTGTAGTTTTTATCAATTACAAACTGCAAAAAATTATCAATACTTTCTTTAGGTACAGTTGCCAGAAATCCTAATCTTCCAGCGTTGATTCCTAAAATTGGTACTCCGGAATTTCGGACTAAAGTAGCAGCTCTTAAAATAGTTCCGTCACCACCAATACTAATCAACATTTCAAAACTATCATCTAAAGAAGTACTTGCTGAAAAAGTTTTGTATTCCTTTGTGATAAGTTGCCTTTCATAAAGCATTTTTAAAAAGTTCTCTTCAATAACCATTTCAACATTATTTGAATTGAAAAATATAAAAATATCTTTAATAATAGGCTCGGTACTATTTTGATAATATTGTCCGTAAATGGCTACTTTCATTTTTTAAAATTAGATAATGTGTCAATTAGATAATGTGTCAATGTTTCAATTAGAAAATTACAAAATGTGTAAATTAGATAAAATTAAGAAATTATCTAATTTTCTAATTGGCATATTTTCTAATTGTATTATATATTAAGGTATTTGTCTAAATAATCTGAACGCTCTTTTAAGCTGTTGATATAAGCATCTTCCTGATGTTCTGAAATAATCTCATAACCATATCTTCTATAAGTCTGGATAATTTCATTCATTGGTCCAATACCGATCTTTATGGTGATCTGAACATTTTCAAGATCAGCTTCAGAAACAAAACAGCCAAGGATTTTTCCGTTGTTACTTTCTACAATCTGAGTTACCTGACCCATCGAATAATCTAAAAGACCTTTCTTAACGATAATTATGCCGCCTTGTTCTTTCAAAAATGGAGTTTCCTGAAAAAACTTCATGATATCTTCCATTTCATAATATCCAATGTAAGCATTGTTTTCGTCAAGAACCGAAACTACATTGGTATGGTTCTTAGCAAAAACTTCTAAAACATCTAGCCACATCATTGATTTTCGGGCAAAAAAACGTTCGAGAGTATATTTGTAATCAATAACTTTTTTGTCAGTGTCAAAAGTTTCAACATCATCTGAAGCAATGCTTCCAATGAAAATTCCGTTTTCCAAAACCGGAAAATGCGAAAAATTCAAATCGGCAAAAAAGTCCTGAACCGATGCTATCGTTTCCTGGCTATCTATCGCTCTGAAATCATTGGTGATATAGTTTGTAATTTCTGTCATAAATCTCTTAAGGATATTTGATGCAAAATAATCAAAAAATAGCAAAAACTGCTACGTTTTACTTTGTATTTTTGTCGTAACAAATATAGTGTTACTAGAATTAATTATCTATTTATATGACAAAGTTAAGTGTAAATATCAATAAAATTGCAACCCTTAGAAATGCACGAGGAGGAAATGTTCCGGATTTACTAAAAGTGGCGGCCGATATTCAGAAATTTGGGGGACAAGGAATCACAATTCATCCACGTCCGGATGAGCGTCATATTCGTTATCAGGATGCACGCGATCTAAAAGCAATTGTTTATACCGAATATAATATTGAAGGAAATCCACAACATAATTTTATTGATTTGGTTTTAGAATGCAAGCCAACCCAAGTAACATTAGTTCCGGATGCAATTGGGGCTATTACTTCTTCTGCTGGTTGGGATACTATAAAAAATCAGTCTTATCTGACCGAAGTGATTCAGGAATTTCAACGTAACGGAATCAGAACTTCAATTTTTGTTGATCCGGTTTTAGATATTATCGAAGGCGCTAAAAAAACAGGAACAGATCGTATCGAATTGTATACGGAGGCTTTTGCACATCAATATGATTTAGGAAATAAAAATGGAATCGATCCGTATGTGAAAGCTGCAGAATTGGCTAATGAATTAGAGTTAGGAATTAATGCCGGACATGATTTGAGTTTAGATAATATTCAGTTTTTTAAACAAAATATTCCAGGATTGCTGGAGGTTTCTATTGGTCATGCATTAATTGCAGAAGCACTTTATCTTGGTTTGGATAATGTGGTGAATATGTATTTGAATAAGCTGAAGTAAAAATAAAAATGAATAGGGCATGACCCGCAGTCCCGAAGCTCAATGTCATTAAGTTAAGGAAAATCTATAATGCTTTTGCCGAATGGATCTCGCGCGGAGTCGCAGAGCCGCCAAGTTTACATCTGTTTTCTTTGCGACTCTGCGACTTTGTGCGAATTTTTTTAGCCATAATTGTCCTTAAAAAAAGCTTAACTTAATAACATTGCCTTCTATACCTCATGCGGCATTCAGGTAATAATAATGAGTTTTCGGGGCATGAATTTTAAACAATAAATAAAAATATTTACTTCCTCTAAGAATTGATTTTTAATTGTTTACTTTCGCACTTTTCTTATTAAAATCAAGTGTCAAAACCAATTTTATTCTTTTTTTTATTCTGTTTTTCTACTGTATTTGCGCAATCTAAAGCCACTATAACAGGAAACATACAATCTTCTGAAAACGAAAACCTTCTTGGTGCCAGTATTTCTTTAGATGTGAACAATCAACACTACTACGCAATATCTGATATTCTGGGTAGCTTCTCAGAAAACATCCCTTTAGGTCAGGTCAAAATAACGATTAATCAAATTGGGTATCTTACAAAATCAATTCATCTTGATTTTGTAAAAGACACTTTAATTTCAATTGTACTGGAAAAAGACATTTCACTTTTAAAAGAAGTCATAATATCCAATGATAAAAAAAGCGGTTTTACTAATTTGTCAGGAGGAAGACTATCGTTCAATTTAAAAGAATTGTCCTCTGTTCCCACAGTTTTAGGAACCACAGATATCATTAAACTTTTACAACTCACGCCAGGGGTTCAGAATTCAGGAGATGCAAACGGATATTTGTATGTACGAGGTGGAGATCCCGGACATAATGCCATATTATACGACGGCACTCCTATATATGGTATGTCACATTTATTAGGTATTTTTCCTTTTTACAATACAGACCATATTAGAGGTGTAGAATTTGATAAATCAAGTTCGAATGCTAAATATGGCGGACGTTTAAGTTCAACAACACTTTTAGTTCCCAACAAAAAAATACCGTCTGAATTGGGTATTCAGGGAAATATTGGGATTTTAGCTTCGCAACTTACCCTTGCTATTCCTGTAAATGATAAAACGGGTTTTTATATCTCCGGAAGAAAAACTTATATCGATGAAGTTGTAGCGCCATTATTAAATTCGGGTTCAAATAATAAAGATGTTCAGGATATGAAATATGGTTTTTCTGATGGGAATATGACCTTTATTTCTCAGATTTCTAAAAATAATTTACTTTCTGTAGATGCCTTTATTAGCGGAGACGTATTAAGAATAAAGGACAGTAATCTGGCTTTGAAAACAGATTTAAAATGGAGTAATTTTACGGTTTCCCCAACATTAGCAACTACATTTTCGCCTAAAATAAGTATGAGTAACTCTGTTTATTTTAGTAAATATTCTAATGAATTGAATATGGAACAAGCCACAATCGAATTTGGTGTTTCATCGTATGTCAAAGATTTTGGATTTAATAATGCCTTTCGTTACTCGATAAAAAGCGTTCCTGTAGAATCGGGAGTGCAGTATGTACATCATAATTTACAGCCTCAAAAAGTAAATATTGAAAATCTGACCGATAATAATACAACTCAAAATAATATAATAAATGCTGATGAAGCTGCGGTTTTTACTACCATAAAACCAAAACTTACGAATCGTTTAAATGCTGAGTTAGGGCTTAGGATTAATTACTATACTTCAGGTTCTAATGATTCGTATTTACATTTTCAGCCACGTGTTTTACTAAATTATATCGCAAACGAAAAGTATTCTTTTTACGGATCTTACAACAGGCAATATCAATATTTGAGTTTAATAACTACTTCGAGCGTCGGGATTCCGACTGATTTCTGGATTGCCAGTTCAGAGGGAATAAAACCGCAATCTTCAGATGAGTTTTCGATTGGTTCAAATCAAAATATTTCGAAGAATATTTCTTCATCTTTAGGAGGGTTTTATCGTTCGATGAAAAATTTACTTGAATATCCGTATGGAATAACGCAGTTTAACGAAATCACAACTTTAAAGAATGATCTATTAGTTGGAAAAGGGAAAGCGTACGGATTAGAAATGATGTTGCGCAAAAACAACGGAAAATTTACAGGTTGGTTAAGTTATACGCTGAGTTGGTCTGATCGAAACTTTGATGAACTCAACAATGGGAAAACTTATTTTGCAAAATACGACAGACGTCATAATCTTTCAGTGGTTGGGATGTATGATTTAAATCCAAAATGGAATTTTGGTATTACTCAGATATTCAGTTCAGGAAATCGATTTACGATGCCCACTTCCTGGTATTTTATCAACAATAATCCCGTCAAAGAATATTCAGAATATAATAATGCACAAATGCCTAATTATATCAGGACAGATCTTTCTGTTAATTATTTCTTCGTAAAAACAAATAAAAAAGAGAGCGCCTTGAATTTCTCGATTTACAATACTTTCAATATTGATAATCCAATTTATGTGATTTTAGATGTTAAAGTCAATAATGATAAAAATACTGTAATTGTAAAACAGGAAAAAAAGGTCTTGTACCGCATTCTGCCTTCAATAAGCTGGAGGTTTAAATTTTAAACAATGAAAAAATATATATTATTTCTTTTTACTCTCGTTGCTGTAAGTTGTTCTAAAGATGATTTTAGCGAAAAAAGTATTGAATCTAAAATTGTAGTCGAAGGATGGATTGAAGAAGGTGATTATGCCCAGGTTTTATTGTCAAGCAGTATTCCTGTTACAGATGCTATAGATTCTACAAATGTTTTGAATCATGTTATTCGTTCTGCAAAAATCACTATTTCTGATGGTGAGACATCTGAGGTTTTAAGAGTTAAAAATGACAAAAACAGAGTGCCACCGTTTGTGTATTTTGGATCAACTCTAATGGGTGAGGCGGGAAAAGAATACTCCATTAAAATAGAATATTTAAATCGTGTTGTTCAAGCCGTAACAACAATTCCAAAATCAGTAAAACTTAAAAGTGCCGAGTATATAAAAAAGAATGCTGCAGATACAACTGGATATATTTTTGTAAAATTTGATGATCCCGTAAATGAAAAAAACTATTACCAGATTGCTACAAAAATAGACAAAGAAGAGCCTGTTTTTGTGCCTGTATTTTATGGTAATCTGGATGATAAAAATTTTAAAGAATCTTCAGTTACCGTACAGGTTAATCGTGGGATTTTGCTTTTTCCTAAAACTAAATTTACACCTTATTTTGCAGATGGGGATTTGATTCATGTAAAATTAAGAACCCAAAACAAAGACGCCTTGGATTTCTGGAACAGCTGGCAAAACGAAATCGTAAACAGCAAGAATCCAATTTATCCATCAAATACAAGTTTAAAATCGAATATTAAAGGCGGAATTGGTATTTGGGCAGGATATGGTCAGAGTACTTTAACTGTTAAAACACCTCCTAAAAAATAAAGCCGATTTGAATTGTTTCAAATCGGCTTTAAGTAAAATTTTAATTGCTGTTTATTTTTTAAAAGATGCTGCGAAATCAGTGAATTTGGTTGACAATTTTTCAAATCCTTCTGAGAAATAAACGCTCATAGCTACTTCAGTGTTGTCGTTGAATTTTAAGTAGTATACTTCTTCAAGATAAGGTTGATTGAATTCTTCCCCTTTCTCACTGTATGTCCAGTATTTGTATTCTGCATTCCAAACTGGTAATCTATAAATATAATCGTCTCCGCTTTTTTCTGAATGTTGAACAATATCAGCTATTTTAGTTCCGTCTTTTTTAGAAACTAAGATTAGTTTTAAGTTTTTATTAGAAATTGCGGCCAAGCCTTCAGATTGCTTTTTTTCGTATACATTTAAGGCAGTGTGATATGCCTTGTAGTCATTATTAGGGTTGTTATTATCATATAGTGGCGTAGGACGTACCAAGCTTTTTTCTAAAGCTACTTTATCAGCCGCTTCAGTAGCTAAATCCATATCTGCTACAATCACAAAATTGTCCATTAAATTGATTAATCCATTCGCTTTACCTCTATATTGTATAAGGGCCTCACTACCCATTAGGCCATCAATATTAGAATTGCTTCCGCCATTAAAGTCAAGTAAGATTTTTCCATTATAAGAAAAAACAGCTTTTGAGGTGTTTTCAGCGCCTTTTTTACCACTCATTTCCCAGGCATATCCGTCGTTTAAAGTCATTTTATACGCAAATTCGTTTGGAACTTCTTTTCCATTAGAATAACTGGCTGTCTGAGTAAAAACTGCAGCCTGAGCGTTATTAATTGTTAAAACTGCATCTGCCGATGAAGGTAAAAAGATTTGATCATATATTGATTCTTTATGAATGTAATTATCGGTTTTTTCATCATAAATATAACTTCCGTCTGTATCTGTAAATTTTATTTTTACAGTAGAAGATACACTTTTGGCAGAAAGTATTGCGCTGTTTGATGTTTCTGATTCTTTAGCAGGGAAGATAAATTTTAATTCAGAAGTTGAGGCTGTTTTAGCCCATATTTTTCCGGAATTATTCCAGGTATAAATGCCATAAACATCAGAAACATTCAAAATATCTTCTATTTCATTACCATTTTTTCCGTTAAAAATATCAACAGGATTGATAACTAATAATCTATGTAAATTTTCTATTGCTTTAAGAGCACTAGAGCTTTTTGATTTGTCCAGTTGAACTAGCATTTCATTAGCTTCAGCTTCAAGTTTTAGTTTTTGCTGTGCCGGAGTTAAAGTTGAATATGGTTTTTTAACAAGTTCTGCAATTTGTTCAGCAAGAGTTGGGTCTTTTACTGGTTCTTTGGGCTCTTCTGTTGTAGGATCCTTAGTAGGGTCTGTGTTGTCATCGCTTGAACAAGAGATGGCAAATTGCGAAAGAACTACCGCGCATAAGAGGAATTTTTTAATCATGGTTAAAGTTTAAATTAAATAATTAATCAAAAAAAACGTTTTGATTTTAAGAAGGCGCAAAGTAGTTTTTATATTTGTTCTTTCTTTACGGGAAACCGTATTTTGTAAACTTTTTTCTAATAAAACAACTAAAATCCAGAGTGTGGACTTTATTAATTTACAGATTAATATAGAACTTTTTTACCTTTGTCATTAGTTTTAAAACCATAATATAAATGTTATACTCAAAAATAGAAGGCGAAGGAAAGCCGTTCATCATCATGCACGGATTTTTGGGAATGTCTGATAACTGGAAAACTTTGGCAGGACAATACGTAGAGGCCGGATTTCAAGTTCATATTTTAGATTTACGAAATCACGGCCGTAGTTTTCATTCAGACGAATGGAGTTATGAAGCCATGGTACAGGATGTTTTCGAATATTGTCAGGCGAATCATTTAGATAAAATAGATATTCTTGGGCATTCGATGGGAGGGAAAGTAGCCATGCTTTTTGCAACTACTCATCCTGAGATTGTAGATAAATTGATTGTGGCAGATATTGGACCTAAATTTTACAAACAGCATCATCAGGATATTTTGGCAGGATTAAATGCAATTGATTTTTCTGTAAAACCAAGCCGAAATGATGTCGAAGAAGTTTTATCACAATATGTTCCCGATTTTGGAACACGACAATTTTTATTAAAGAACTTGTATTGGCAGGAACCGGGACAATTGGCTTTTAGGTTTAATCTTTCAGTCTTTAATAATAACTTAGAAGCAATTGGAAAAGCTTTACCGGATGGCTTAGCTTTTGATAAACCTACTTTATTTATTCGTGGAGGAAATTCAGGATATATTCAGGATTCTGATTTTGATAGTATACGTCAATATTTTCCAAACGTGAAGTTCGAGACAATTCCAAATGCCGGACATTGGCTTCATGCCGAAAACCCTAAAATGTTTTTTGAATTAACAACTGAGTTTTTGAAGCAATAAATAAGTTCAATTTTTTATAGCCACAGATTAAAAGATTTTCACAGATTTGAAAATCCCTTCTAATCTTTTTAATCTGTGGTAAAAAAATAATATAAATTTCCTTACTTTTATTAAAACTTTAAATCAATAATCATGAAAATATTACTTAGACTCCTTGTTACTGCAGCTTTGGTGTTGTTAATCGCTAATTTTTTAACTGGGGTACATGTTGCTAGTTTTGGTACGGCAGTAATTGTTGCGGTTGTTTTAGGATTACTGAATCTTTTTATAAAACCAATATTGGTTATCCTGACATTACCTGTAACCTTTATAACTTTAGGTTTGTTTTTGCTGGTGATTAATGCGATTATTATTTTGTTGTGTACCAACATTGTCGGAGGTTTCAAAGTCGATTCATTCTGGACCGCATTGCTGTTTAGTGTTATATTGTCTATCCTTCAGTCTATTACTTATAAAATACTTGGCGACGACAAATAAAATAAATATTGAAAGCGTGTTTTAAACGTCTTCAAATACAATAGATTAAAAACTTGGTTGGGTTGCAAAAATTTTATAATTTTGCAACCCAATTTTATTATGTAAATTAAAGAAGAAGATGGATATTAAAAGAGTAGCAATAAACGCTGTGAATGAAACAATCGTAATGACAGTTGTTCACATGGATTATAAAGGTCAGGTAGCAAAAAGAATAAACGAAAAAATGCCTTTGGCTACCGTTAAAGGTTTTAGAAAAGGACAAGTTCCTAAAGACCTTGTTGAAAAACAATACGGAAAATCAATTAAGCAAGAAGAAGTTCAAAAAGTTGTTGATTTGGCTTTAGAGCGTTTTGTTCAATCTGAAAGATTAAATCTTTTAGGAACTCCTCTTGCAAAAGAAAACGAAAACTTTGATTGGGATGCTGAAGAACTAACTTTCGAATACGAAATTGGTTTAGTACCTAACTTCGAAATTGATTTAGAAGCTAAAAATGATATCGTAAAATATATCGTTACTGCTGATGATAAATTAATCGACGGACAAGTAGAGCGTATCCAAAAACAATTTGGAAAAGCAATTCCACAAGAAGTGGTATCTGCAGATTCTGATTTGACAGGAACTTTCTCTAACGAAGAAAAAGGAATCAGCAATACAACTACAATTTCATTATCTACATTCAATAAAACTGCTGCTGATAAATTCATTGGTAAAAAAGTTGGAGATGTTGTTACAGTAAGCACAAAAGGTTTATTTGCAGATGATCACCAATTAATGGATTACTTAAAAGTAGGTCATGATGATGTTCATGGTTTAGATGTTGAAGTAAACTTTACTATCGAAGCAATCAACGGTGCTGAATTAGCTGAATTAAACCAAGAGTTATTTGATAAACTTTTTGGTGAAGGAAAAGTAGCTTCATTAGAAGATTTGAAAGCTAAAATTAAAGAAGATGCTGAAGCTCAATTCGCGCAGCAAGCAGATCAAAAATTATTATTAGACGTTCAGGATTTCCTTATCGAAAATACAAAATTTGATTTACCGGCTGAATTTCTTAAAAAATGGTTACAAACTGTTGGAGAGAAAAAACTTTCTCCGGAAGAAGCTGAAGTTGAATACGCAAGATCTGAAAAAGGATTACGTTTTCAATTGATCGAAGGAAAAGCAATGGCACAAAGTAATATCCAAATTACATTTGAAGATTTGAAAGCTTTTACAACAAACGCTATCAAACAACAAATGGCTCAATTTGGACAAACAAATCCAACTGACGAAGAAGTTCAAGGAATCGTGGCTAGAGTTTTATCTAACCAGGAAGAAGTGAAAAGACTTTCTGAGCAAGTTGTTGCTGAAAAATTGTTAGAAGTGTTTAAAGAAAAAGCAAATCCGGCAACTAAAGAAGTAACTTACGAAGAATTTATTGCTGCGTCTTACGGAGAATAATTTCTAAAAAAATAAGTATATTTGAGCGTCAGGAGATTTTTTTCCTGGCGCTCATTTTTTTGTTTCAAGTTTTTTACTTTTTGTTTCAGGTTTCAAGTTTTTATTTGAAACGCACGTGGAGCAACCTTAAACTTGAAACCTGAAATTTTTAAAACAAAAAATAAGACAAATTGACATCCTTTAGAAAGAGGTACAACCTTTGATGAAGAGTATAAACAGATATTACGTAAAACTTAGAACACTTAAATATGAACTACGGTAAAGAATTCAAAAAATTTGCTACAAAGCACCAAGGAGTAAATGCAATGTACTACGACAAAATCGTAGCAGCAATGAATCCAACAAATATGACTCCATATATTATTGAAGAACGCCAGTTGAATATTTCTCAATTAGACGTTTTTTCTAGATTAATGATGGACAGAATTATCTTTTTAGGAACAGGTATCGATGATCAAATCGCTAATATCGTTCAGGCGCAGTTATTATTCTTAGAAAGTGCTGATGCTTCAAAAGACATTCAAATTTATCTAAATTCACCTGGAGGAAGCGTTTACGCAGGATTAGGAATTTATGATACCATGCAATACATCAAACCAGACGTAGCGACAATTTGTACAGGTATGGCAGCCTCAATGGGAGCTGTATTATTATGTGCAGGAGCAGCAGGAAAACGTTCGGCTTTGCCACATTCAAGAGTTATGATTCACCAACCATCAGGAGGAGCACAAGGTGTTGCAACAGATATGGAAATCAACTTGCGTGAAATGTTGAAATTAAAAGATGAATTATACAACATCATTTCTCAGCATTCAGGACAATCTTTTGACAAAGTGCACAAAGACAGTGAGCGTGATTACTGGATGAAAGCTGACGAAGCAAAAGAATACGGAATGATCGACGAAGTATTGAGAAGAAGCTAAAAAAAGGTTTATTTTGTTTCAAAGTTTCAGGTTTCAAGTTTACTGTTGTTAACTTGAAACCTGAAACTTGAAACCATTTTTTTAAACTTGAAACAAAAATAAAAAGTTAATAGGTTGCTAAGTTTTTGAGGATTTATTGGTAAATATCAGAAACTTAGTAACTTTGCGACTTATGTAACTAAAGAAGAATGGCTAAAGTAGTATTAGAATGTTCGTTTTGTGGAAGAAAAAAGCCAGAAACCAATTTATTGATTGCAGGTATTAATGCACACATCTGTGATAAGTGTATTGAACAAGCACACGGAATTGTATTAGAAGAATTAAAATCAAGTGGAAGTGCTAAACTTGTTGGCGACTTAATTTTAAAGAAACCAAAAGAAATCAGAGCTTTCTTAGATCAATATGTTATTGGTCAGGATCAGACTAAAAAAGTAATGTCAGTTGCGGTTTACAATCACTACAAGCGTTTAATGCAACAGCAATTAGACGACGAAGTAGAGATTGAAAAAAGTAACATCATTATGGTAGGTCAAACCGGAACCGGAAAAACATTGGTAGCAAAAACTATCGCAAAAATGTTAGACGTTCCTTTGGCTATCGTTGATGCAACCGTACTTACAGAAGCAGGTTATGTGGGTGAAGATGTCGAAAGTATTTTGACACGTTTACTACAAGCTGCAGATTATGATGTAACCAAAGCCGAAAGAGGAATCGTATTTATTGATGAAATTGATAAAATTGCCCGTAAGAGCGATAATCCATCCATAACACGTGACGTTTCTGGTGAAGGTGTACAACAAGCATTATTGAAATTATTAGAAGGAACAGTTGTAAATGTGCCGCCAAAAGGAGGACGTAAACATCCGGACCAGAAATTTGTTGAGGTAAATACCCAAAATATCCTGTTTATTGCAGGTGGTGCTTTTGATGGTGTAGAACGTATTATTTCTAAACGTTTGAACCGTCAGGCAGTTGGATATTCAACTTCGAAAAATGTAGATAATATCGATAAAGACAATTTATTGCAATATATCATTCCAAAAGATATCAAAGACTTTGGTTTGATTCCTGAAATTATCGGTCGTTTACCAGTTTTGACACATATGGATCCTCTTGACAGAGAAACTTTGCGTGCAATTTTGACACAACCTAAAAATGCTTTAATCAAACAATATCAAAAATTATTCTTAATGGATGATGTTGAATTTAATATTACTGACGAAGCATTGGATTTTATTGTAGATAAAGCTTTAGAATACAAATTAGGAGCTCGTGGATTACGTTCGTTATGCGAAGCAATCCTAACAGATGCGATGTATGAATTACCAAGTTCAGATGATAAAGTTTTGACAATCGATCAGGATTATGCAAAACATACTTTGAATAAAAATTTATTGAAGCGAATGGAAATTGCTTCTTAGATTATCAGTAAAAAGATATTTTATAAAATCTGCTCTGTCAAAGGAGCAGATTTTTTTTGTTCTATAAGTAAATATTTAAGAAATTTCCAGTTAATTTACGTCAAAATTCAACAATAAACTTTAACCACTAATAATAACCTAAATCAAAATGAAATTCAAAATAAAATTATACTTTCTAAGTATCTGTTTAACTTGTCTAACAGCTTTTGCTCAAGACAACACCCCGAAAAAATATACAAAAAAAATAAGTGAACCTTTTAAGTCAGGTAAAAATTCAGGTGCTTTATATAATTCATTAGGAGGAAGTAGTTTTGCTTTTTCAAATGGGAAGGAAATTTTATCATGTAACTTTTATGATGGAGTGATTATGGTCAAGAAAATTGATTCTGAAAAACTGACAGTGATAAAAGAAAACAGATTTGAAAAGTTTTTTGCTAAAAATTACTTTCTTGTGAACTGTATAAAACTTAATAATAGGTATTTTGTTTTTTATTCTTCTTGGGATGGAGATGCCAAAAAAGAACAAGTTTTTAGTGCGGAAATTGATTTTGATAAATGTGAATTCGTTGGCGCACCTAAGTTATTGTTGCAAGTAGATGGTAAAGTGTCAGGTTATAATAGCGATTTTTTATATTTTAACTTAACAGAATCTAGCAATGAAAAAAGTATTGCAGTTAATTATATAAAAAATCCTGAGAATAAAAAGTCTAGTCAGATTATTGGTGTAAAAGTATTTGATGAAAATTTAAATCAAATTTCCGCAAGTGAAATTGCACTACCTTATAATGAAAATAAAGTTAATTGCAGTAATTTTAGATTAGATAATAATGGTGATTTTTATTGGGTAGCAAAAGTATTTCACGATGATAGCCGTAATGATAAAAAGAATAAGAAAGATCTTGTTGCAAATTTTCATTATGAAATTTGTAGTATAAAGTTTGAAGGTAAAACAATAAATGCTGTAAAAATTGAAGATAACGAGAATGTAATCAATAATTTAAGCCTGTTTGTAACTCCAAAAAATCTTATGGTTTGTGGAGGCACATACAGTGATGGATCTTCTGATGTGATGGATACGGATGGATATGTTGGCTTTAAGATTTCTCCTGAGGGAAAAATCTATGATAAGGTTTTCAGTGAATTTACTTTAGATGTCTTAAAAAAATATCGTAGTGAAAAGGAGCAAAAAAATATTGATAAGCCCCACACAAAGGGAGAAAGTAATGGGTTATACAAAGTGTTCTTAAAAAATGTATATATATGCGAAAATGGGGATTTTGTTTTTATTGGTGAGCAAAAATACACTTATGCACCTCCAAATGGGCGTGATATTGATTTTTATATGGATCTAATAGTTTCCAAAGTAAAAACTAATGGGAATGTTGTCTGGTTGAATAAAATTCCTAAAAAAGAAGTAGATGTAAAATCTTCTTGGTATGTAAATTCAAATAATAATTACTATTTTATTTTTGTAGACGATATTCATAACATCAATTTGCCTTTAGATAAAAATCCCGATGCTGCATTTGGTGGTCATGATGAATATATGAGTGTTGTGAAAATTTCGGATTCAGATGGTAGTGTAAATGGAGGAGAAATATTTAATAATAAGGACTTTAAAAATTATGACATTAAAAAATATATGTTACAAAGACATCGCCTTTTTAAGATCTCTGAAAATGAAATTGTGTTTGAAATTAACCAAACAAATAATAGTTCAGGTGATGTAATTGTCAAAGTGAATTTAGATTAAGTATAAGAAAATGACCTGCCTACAGACAGTAAGAACTGTTATAATTCTATGTGTCTGCTATACAAAAAAAAGATAGCTGAAAACTGTTTTGATAATCAAGTAAATTCACCATTACGTATGAAGTCCTTGACTTTATTGTAGATAAAGCTTTAGAATACAAATTAGGAGCTCGTGGATTACGTTCTTTATGCGAAGCTATCCTAACAGATGCTATGTACGAATTACCAAGTTCAGACGATAAAGTTTTGACAATCGATCAGGATTATGCAAAACATACTTTGAATAAAAATTTATTGAAGCGCATGGAAATTGCTTCTTAAATCTTGAAAGGACTTTATCAAAGTTCAAACTTTGTCGAATTTTATAAAAAAGGCCTGTTCATTTATTGAGGGCACTGAAAAAGTCCTTTAAAGTTAAAAAGGTAATTTTATAAGTAAAATAGAGGCTCTGAGAATCGTCTGTACGAAAGTGTTCTCCGTCACCTATCCGAGGATATCAAAGAAAAAGAAGCTGTTTTCATATTTGAAAACAGCCTCTTTTGATAAACGGTTACTTTTTCAGTGCCCTCCATTTATTTGAGCAGGTTTTTTTATGCCATTTTCATTTCTATATTTTTATGTAAATTGTCAGCATGAAAAAAATAATACCAGTAATAAGTTTGGCACTATTAATATCGTGTAATAAAAAGAAAGATGTTCAGGAGGTAAATGTTTTTAACGTAGAAAAAACGGCAGAAAAAATAGCCAGGGAAAAACCTCGCAGTGAGATTAAAGATATTGATTACAGCATATATTATAATGAAGCACAACTCTATTGTAAACGCAACAACCTAAATCAGGATAAATTTTTCCTGATTGATTTAGGAATGCATTCCGGATTAAAAAGATTTTTTGTTTATGACTTTAATGAGAATAAAATTCTCAAATCGTATATAGTCAGTCATGGTTGTGGCGATAATAAATGGGGCGCAACAATGTCGAAAGAGAATGCGTCAATAAGTAATGAATTTGATTCTCATTGTTCTTCGATAGGTAAATTTGTTGTTTTGGACCGTGGCGTAAGTCAGTGGGGGATAAAAGTAAATTATGTTTTGCAGGGAAAAGAAAAAACAAACTCAAAGGCCAGAAGCCGTGCAATAGTATTGCATTCCTGGGAAGCCATTTCAAATGATGAAGTCTATCCTAAAGGAACTCCGGAAGGTTGGGGCTGTCCTGCAGTTTCTAATGAAAGTATGAAAGAAATTGATAAGCTTTTGCAGGAAAATAAAAAAGTTTTAATGTGGATTATTAAGTCTTAAACGTAGTTTCAGCTTTTCTACCTGAACTTTTTATGAAAATGAAATTTCTCGTATAGCCCTGATCGAAACGGCATCCTTTTGCTGTGTGGTTCACAGCAAAAGATATAGTGGAGAGCAGGACAACTGGTGTTTTGAAAATGATTTTTTTCTGCTCCTCAAAAAAATTATTGTACCCTGAATTTTTCTCTATATTCAATAGGTTTCATTCCCACCATTTTAAAAAATACTTTTCTAAATGCTTTTGGATCATTGTACCCCGTTTTCTCAATGATCTCAGAAATTGAAAGTTTGGTTTGTTCCAGGTATTTTTTAGAACTTTCAACCCTAATATTCTGCAAATATTCAATTGGTGGAATTCCCGTTACTTGTTTAAATCTTCGTGTCATATTTCTGGCACTCGTTGGGATATCTTTTGTGATTTCTTCCAGTTTTTCGATCGTACTATATTGATTTTCTATTTTTTGCTGTAACATGGCAACCAGCGTATCATTATGCAAATGATTGGGTCTGAATGTGCTGAAATAACTCTGTTTGTATCGGTTTAAATCTATTGAGAAAATTTTGGCAATCTGAACAGCAATCTCGTTTCCGCAATATTTCTGAACCAGTAAAATCAATAAATGAAATGTTGAGGTAGAGCCACCGCTGGTATATAAACTACCGTCAGCCGTTAAAGTTTCTTCAGGTTTTAATTTGACTAACGGGAATGCTTTTGTAAAAGCACTACAGGCATCTACATGTGTTGTGGCTAATTTTTCGTTTAATAATCCTGAAGCAGCAAACAAAAACGCACCGGTACAAAAGCTTGCTAATTCGGCACCGGATTGGTGCTGTTTTTTTAACCACGGAATGAAAAGCCTGTTTTTAGCAATCATTTCATTCATATTATCAGTGGTAAAAGCAGGGATTAAAATTAAGTCCAGCATTTCATCTGAAGTTTCAATCGAATTTACTTCATATCCAAACAAAAGCTTTTCATTAATTTGTTCCGAAGATTGAAATAACATAATTTTAAAAGATTTTTTGTCACCTTTAGAAAGCTTATTGGCAGTTTCGAAAACTTCTAAAATTGCTGCGATACTCAATAATTTATAGTCGTGAGGTACAATTAAACCTACTTTCTTACTCATGATTTTGTGGTTTTTGCAAAGTTACGTTGTACACAAAAGTAATTATTTTGTCTTAAATGACCCTAAAGATGACTTCTAATGTATCATTAAGCTTGCTGTAATATTTTAAATTTGCTTTAAATAATTTGTAAATTTATATAAAAATGGAAACAAAAATTTTCTTGAATCTTGCTGTAAAAGATTTAAATAAGTCAATTGCATTCTTCACTCAACTGGGTTTCTCATTCAATCCAAAATTCACAAATGAAAAAGGAACCTGTTTGGTTATTGGTAAAAATATAAATGCAATGCTTTTAACCGAAGAGTTTTATCAAACTTTTACCAATAAACAAATTTGTAACACAGCTACAACAAGTGAAGTTATTATCTCAGTTTCACTCGAAGCACGTGACAAAGTCGATGAAATGATGGAGAAAGTCATTAAAGCCGGCGGATCAGAATATATGAAAACACAAGATTATGGCTGGATGTATCATCGTACTTTTCTGGATTTAGACGGACACCATTGGGAAGTTTTCTATATGAATGAAAGTGAGATCCCGGAAATGAGTTAATTATATAGAATATGATAACGGTACAAAATACTATAAATGCATCGATAGATGAAGTCTGGAAATACTGGACGTTGCCAGAACATATTCAAAACTGGAATATTGCTATAGACGATTGGTATACATCATATGTAGAAAGTGACTTGAAAGTAGGAGGGAAATTCAAATACAAAATGAATAAAAAAGACACAAGTCTAAGTTTTGATTTTGAAGGGATATATACTAAAGTTGAGAACTTATCTTTAATAGAATATAAACTATTCGACAACAGAACAGGAAAAGTGAATTTTGAAATAAATGAAAATAAAGTAAAAATTACAGAAACTTTTGAGCCAACAAAAGAAGATCCCGAAAGTATGCAGAAAGAGTGGTGTCAGACAGTTATTGATAATTTTAAAAAATATGTTGAAAGCGTCTAATAGCAGCAGAAAAATTAATTTGAAGAAATAAAAATAAATACAATGATAACAGTACAAAGCACGATTAATGCATCAATAGATAAAGTTTGGGAATTTTGGACATTGCCGGAACATATTACAAAATGGAGTTTTGCATCTCCGGAATGGCACACACCTTATGCTGAAAATGATTTAAGAGAAGGCGGAAAATTCAAATCGACTATGGCTGCAAAAGATAGCAGTATGAGTTTTGATTTTGGAGGAGAATACACCTTAATAGAAAAAAACAAAACAATTGAATATGTATTAGAAGATGGGAGAAAAGTAAAAATTGATTTTGCAGCAACCCCAAATGGAGTAGAAGTCACCCAAAGATTTGATCCTGAAACACAAAACCCGGAAGAAATGCAACGCGGAGGATGGCAGGCAATCATGAATAATTTTAAAAGTTATGTTGAGCAGAATTAGTTTTTCTTAAGGTTCAAAAAGACAAAGAAGCAAAGGTTTTTAGTTCTTTTAAAAAAATAGAAATTACTTAAAAAACTTTGCGACTTCGGGTCTTTGCGAGCAAAATAAATTAGCCCAACTTAAATTATCTTACATCACTTATAGGGTTTAAAAAAATAATCTAAAAGCAACAAATATGACAAAACAAATTTGGCTGAATTTGCCGGTAAAAGAGGTGGCAAAATCAAAAGCTTTTTTTTCGAAAATAGGATTCTCTTTTAATGAAGAACACGACACGCCAAGCTCGACTTGCATGGTCGTTGGTGAAGGAAAATTTGTGGTGATGCTTTTTGAAGAATCGTTATTTGCCGGTTTTTCGCAAAACAAATTAACAGATACACAATCAAGTTCAGAAGTTTTGATTTCGATTGATGCCGAAAGTATTTCAGAAGTGGATGAATTGGCAAAGAAAGTACAAGAAGCGGGCGGAACTGTCTTTGCGCCTCCGGCCGATAGTCAGGGTTGGATGTACGGTTGCGGTTTTGCAGATTTAGACGGTCATCGCTGGAATGTTTTATTTATGGATCATGAAGAAAGAGAATAGAGAAAAGAATAAAGAGAATAGAGAAAAGAATATAACAAAACAATAAAGAAAAATATCATGGCAACATCAGTAAACCCTTATTTAATTTTTAACGGAAATTGCGAAGAAGCATTTCTGTTTTACAAATCAGTTTTTGGAGGTGAATTTCCGTATATCGGAAAATTTAAAGACATGCCCGCAGACGAAAGCGGAAGCTGTCCGGAAGTCTCAGATAAAGATGCAAACAGAATAATGCATGTTTCACTACCCATTGGAAATACCATTTTAATGGGAAGTGATAGTAATCAACAATCCGGAGATGTCATTCTTGGAGGTAACTTTTCAGTATCTATCAATGTCGAAAGCACAGATGAAGCAGATAGGATTTTCAATGGACTTTCGGCAAACGGAACAATTTATATGCCAATGAATAAAACATTCTGGGGAGCATATTTCGGAATGTTCAAAGATAAATTCGGCGTAAGCTGGATGGTAAATTTTGATGAATCAGAACCTATGAAATAATCTTATAAATAATTTTTTGCAGCGAATTCACGAATTACAATGATTTAATTCGCGAAGAAAAAATAGTATCAATATTAATTTAGTTCCTCTTTTTATGAATTATTTCTAATTCGAGACAACTAAAAAGTTACGTTATTTTAATAGCAGAACATAATTGTTAAATTATTTCAAAAAGCACATTCTTATGTGCTTTTTCTTTTCAAAAAAACAAACAATATCCTTTTTTATCAAAATTAGATTGCCGATTTTTGTCGCTTCTTAAAATCAATAGATAAAATGGCAATAGAAGGTAAAGAGATTATTTTATTAAAAGTCTCAGGACATGATAAAATAGGAGTGACAGCAGGTTTAACAGCCGTTTTGGCAACTTATGATGCCAATATTCTGGATATTGGTCAGGCTGATATTCATGACACACTTTCTCTGGGAATTTTGTTCGAGATCGAAGCCGGTTCAAGTTCAGGGCCAGTTTTAAAAGACTTATTGTTCAAAGCTTATGAATTGGGCGTTAAGGTTAAATTTATTCCTATTTCTGTAGAAGACTACGAAACATGGGTAAAATCACAATCAAAACAACGTTACATCATCAATATTTTAGGCGAAAAACTGGCAGCTTCACAATTGGCAGCCGTAACTAAAATAATGTCAGATCAAAACCTGAATATCGATTCTATTATAAGACTAACAGGAAGAACATCTATTGTAGAAAAAGAAGAATATCCGCGTTCTTGCATACAATTGTCCGTGACGGGTGAGATTGTAAACAAGATCATCATGACAGCAAGTTTCATGGAGATTTCAAGAACCCTGAATGTTGATATTTCGTTCCAGGAAGATAATATTTACAGACGAAACCGTCGTTTGGTGTGTTTTGATATGGATTCTACTTTAATCCAGACTGAAGTTATCGACGAACTGGCAGAACTAAACGGAGTAGGAGCACAAGTTCGTGCCATTACAGAATCTGCCATGAATGGCGAAATAGATTTCAACGAAAGTTTCAAACAGCGTATGGCTTTGTTAGAAGGTTTAAGCGAAGATGTTTTGCAAAATGTTGCCATCAATTTGCCAATTACAAAAGGAGCACATCGTTTGATGAAAGCCTTAAAATATTACGGATACAAAACCGCAATTCTTTCCGGAGGATTCACCTATTTTGGAGAATATCTGCAAAAAGAATTGGGTATCGATTATGTTCATGCCAATCAGTTAGAAATAAAAGACGGTAAGTTAACCGGTAAATATTTAGGCGAAATCGTAGACGGTCAAAAGAAAGCCGAATACCTAAAAGCCATCGCCGAAAAAGAAGGAATTCACATCAACCAAACTATTGCAGTTGGTGACGGAGCAAACGATCTGCCAATGCTAAATTTAGCCGGATTAGGAATCGCTTTTCACGCAAAACCAAAAGTAAAAGAAAGTGCCTCAACCTCAATTTCAAGTTTAGGACTTGACGGAGTTTTATATTTATTAGGATATCACGACAGATATATTGATATGATGTAACGTGTCTCATAAACATACAGTTTGTCATTCTGAGGAACGAAGAATCTTCGCAAGTAACTCGACAATCAAAATAAATTAGACCTTAGTTTTTCAATAAAGCTAAGGTTTTTTTATGGGCATGTCCCGCCGAAAAAGGCGGGTCGGGCTATCTGTTTTAATCTTTTGTGCCTCCCGAAGCCTCGGGACCGGCACAAAAGGATTTCCACTTCTATCCCTCATGCGGTTTAGTGGGATTGAAGTATTAATTAAACTTTAATTTTTATAAGTGGTTTTATTCTGAATTAATAGAAATATTGATATGATGTAGAAAACAGAATTTAGAGTTTTTTGTCATTTCGACGGAGGAGAAATGACATATTGTGCTTAAATTTTACGTCTTAACGCCTTTGCGAGATTGATTTATTTTCTAAAGTACTTAGCTTAATGACATCGCGCTCGCGCCAACGTGAAGTTTTGTTTTGAATAGTCTAATGCTTTAGCTGGAGGGAAATTAATATAAATGAATTAGGCTTTAGCCAAATTATTGGGTACAAAAGAGTTTGGCTAAAGCCAATGGTAGGTGTGTTTTGTATCACTAGCTGAAGCTAGTGGCTATTCAAAGCAACATTATACATTCGCGAGCTTGCGCCGGCAATATATAATTCGTGAAAATTTGTGAAATTCGTGGCAACATAAAAGATTTACATCTCCTTCAACTGCTCCAAATAATCCCTTTGATTCGAGAGTCTCGGGATTTTATGCTGTCCTCCTAATTTATCACGTTCCTTTAGCCAGTCATAAAATAAGTTTTCACGAGCGACATTAATCACCAGAGGATTCAATGTCATATTGTTCTGGCGTTTTGCTTCGTAATCAGAGTTTAAAGTCTGCAACGTTTCATCCAGAACTTTCTGGAAAAGACCAACATCAGCAGGTTTTTTCTTGAATTCGATCATCCATTCGTGAGCGCCTTTTTCTTTGTCCTGCATAAAAATAGGAGCAACCGTATAATCGATAACTTCTGTTTGGGTAAGCTGACAAGCTTTAGCAATCGCCTGATCCGTATTTTCGACCATTAATTCTTCCCCAAAAACATTAATATGATGTTTTGTTCTTCCGGTAACTCGAATTCTATAAGGATTTAAAGATGTAAAACGAACCGTGTCACCAATCAAATAACGCCACAATCCTGAATTAGTCGTAATAACAATCGCGTAGTTTTTATCCAATTCAACATCGGCCAGACGAATCACTTTTTGATTAGGAGTTCCGAAAGTATCCATTGAAATAAATTCATAGAATATTCCGTAATCCAGCATCAACAACAAATCACTCGAATTATTCAGATCCTGAATGGCAAAGAAACCTTCTGATGCATTGTATATTTCGTAATATTTAAAATCCTTGCTAGGTAATATTTTTTTGTATTGTTCTTTATAAGGAGAAAAACTCACGCCTCCATGAAAGTAAACTTCCAGATTGGGCCAGAGTTCCAATAAACTTTGCTTCCCTGTATTTTCTAAAACCTTATTCATTAAAACCAACATCCAGGACGGAACCCCTGCAAAGCTGGTTACATTTTCGTTTTTTGTTTCGTTTATAATGGCAGCGATTTTAGCTTCCCATTCGCTCATTAACGAAGTTTTATTGCTTGGTGTACTGCTAAATTCAGCCCAAATAGGCATATTCTCAATTAAAATAGCAGATAAATCTCCAAAAAAAGTATTGTTGTTTTCGTAAATCTGAGAGCTTCCGCCCAGGCGAAGACTTTTTCCTAAAAACAATTCAGAATCTTCATTGTTATTCAAGTACAAACAAAGCAAATCTTTACTTCCTTTATAGTGGCAATCTTCCAGCGCCTCAGTACTTACCGGAATAAATTTACTTTTGGCATTTGTAGTTCCGCTAGATTTGGCAAACCATTTTATAGGAGTTTCCCAAAAAACGCCTTGTTCTCCCTGACGCGTACGCTCGATCAAAGGCTGTAATTCCTCATAAGTCGCAATAGGAACTCTTTCAGCAAAAGTTGCATACGATGTTATCGATTCAAAACCATATTGTCGTCCTATAACCGTATTCTCAGACGCCGTCAATAAATTATGCAATAGTTCTTCCTGGACTTCATTGGGATATTTTAGAAAAAGTTCTATTTGATGTATCCTTTGTTTCAGGACCCAAGAGGCAAACGAGTTGATTATTGATAACGGCATGGGTAAATTTTAGATTTTAGATTGCTTATTTTAGATTTTAGATTTACGATTAAAGCGAAAATCAAAAAATATAAAATTTGAATATCGATCGACAAATACTAACTTTGCCGTTGTATCAAAAATAGTGTTTTTTTGTAAAAAAAACCATTCTATTTTTACTAAAGATTCTTAATACTATTGAATTCTAAAATTAGAATTCGCAACCCATGTAAGAATCTGTAATCTAAAATCAGCAATCTAAAATATAATGACATACCAAGGCGTACTTACAAAAATGCAAACTGAAATAGGAAACCCAATTCAATATTATTTGGTTTTCGAAGATAGTTTTCTCAACATGAACCAACTTTTGAACAAAGAGATTGAGATTAATTTTGCAGGATATGAATGTTTAAATTGTCATAAGAAGAAAAAGATATTCCGCCAGGGATTTTGTTATGATTGTTTCTATTCAAGTCCCGCTGTTGGTGACTGGATTATGAGACCTGAATTGAGTACAGCTCATTTAGGAATTGCTGATCGTGATCTTGAATATGAGCAAAAGGTACAATTGCAGCCTCATGTTGTATATCTGGCTTTGGCTAGTGAAGTAAAGGTAGGTGTAACACGTAAAACTCAGGTTCCAACACGTTGGATCGATCAGGGAGCAACACAAGCCATTGCAATTGTAGAGGTTCCTAATCGATATTTGGCGGGAATTACTGAGGTGGCTCTAAAAGATCATTATACAGATAAAACCAATTGGAGAAAGATGCTCCAAAATACAAGCGGCAGTTTTGACTTACTTGCTGAAAAAGTAAAAGTAGAAAGTTTAATTCCGGATGAAGCCAAGGAATATTTCTACTCGCAAAAAAATGACTTATATGAGCTGCATTATCCGGTGTTAAATTATCCGGCAAAAGTGGCAAGTTTAAACTTGGATAAGACTCCGTCTTTTCAGGGAAAATTAACAGGAATCAAAGGTCAGTACTTAATTTTTGAAGACGGAACTGTTTTTAATGTTCGAAGTTCAGAAGGATATGTTGTTACAATTAACGTCTAGGTTTATGGGGCAGTCGTCTATTGTTATTGCCTAACTGTCTAATATTCTTTTGTTTATGATATAGTTTTTGTATTTTTAAATCTCATTTAAGTAGTTGAAGATGTGAATGTTGATACATTTGATTACAATTTTGTAATAATTGCTTATTGAAAGAATTTAATTTTAAAAAATAAAAGAAGCTAGTTTTGAGCTAGTTCAATTTTTTAATTTTTTTAAAATTTAAAGGAAGATTTAATAATCTTAAATTATTTATCAGGATGGGTATCTTAAAAAAAATAAATGTTTTCAGGCGTAGCTTAATGCGCAATCTTACTAAGAATATTGGAAAAGCAAGTTCACAAGAAGATATCATTTTAGTTGATAAAACCGATATTAAAAGAATTTTGATTTGCAGGCCAAACGGAAGATTAGGAAACTTATTATTGATTACACCACTCGTTCAGGAAGTCACAGAAATATTTCCAAATTGTAAAGTCGATTTGTTTGTTAAGGGAACATTAGCTCCAATTATTTTCGAGAACTATGATAATATTGATAAAATAATCGACCTGCCCAAAAAGCCATTCAAAAATTTATTGAAATATCTTAATGTATGGATTTCAATAAAAAGACAAAAATATGATATTGCGATCAACGTAGATCAAAACTCTTCTTCAGGACGTTTAGCAGTTCAATTCTCTAATGCTAAATATAAATTTTACGGAGACTCTGCTGAGGAATCTCAAAATGTAAAAAATGATTACGACCATATCGCGAAATACCCCGTTTACAACTTCCGATATTATTTAACCAAACTCCGATTTCCAAAAAGTAATAAAATAGTAGCTCCGCTCGATCTTAAATTATCGTCGGCTGAAATTATTAATGGCAAGAATATTATAAATAGTATCGTACACAATACTAAGAGAACAATTTGCATATTTACGTATGCAACCGGAGAAAAATGTTTGTCAGAAGAGTGGTGGGAGAATTTTTATGCACAACTCAAAGATGAATATCAAAATTATAATATCATTGAAATATTGCCTGTAGAAAATGTTTCGCAAATTGGCTTTAAAGCCCCTACATTTTATAGTAAAGACATTCGTGAAATTGGAGCTATAATCGCCAGTGCCGATTTATTTATAGGAGCTGATAGTGGTATCATGCATTTGGCAAGTTCAGTTCAGACCCCAACAATAGGATTATTTTCGGTATCAAACATCAAAAAATATGAACCTTATGATAATTCCAGTATCGCAATAGATGTTAATTTGTCTACTAAGAAAGAGTATTTTAAAATTATAAATTCAATTTTAAACAACGGAAAATTAAGTATCTATTCTGATGCTATGTAATTATACCCATATAAAGTAAAAGAAAGAAGGCGTCTACTATTACAGTAGACGCCTTCTTTTTTTTTATTCTGGTTCAGTTCTAGTTTTTCTTCTTGAACAAGCCATTTATTAAGTCACTTGCTTTTTTGGTAACTTCCTGTGTTTTCTGTTCTTTTTCAGTTTCAGCTGCTTTTGTGGTATCTTTTGCTTTTGTATTCTTATTGATCAGATCATTAAGAGCCGAAGTACCTTTTTGCGTAAGCTTGTCTTTTTGCTGATTTACTAATTGAGTTGTCAAAGCAGTTACGGCAGTTTTCATATCTGTAGAAACTTTCGGATTAGAAAAGTTACCCGTAATCATTGCGTTTATCGGAATGTTTTGCAGTTTTGCAGCATCGGCCGGAGACATTTTTGCAATAAAAGCATTAGCTTCAGTTCCTAAATATTTGGCAGGAACATCTAATTTTAAGTTGTAATTCATTGTTTGATCAAAACCATGAGTTCCGCCCACAGTAATTTTAATGTCCTGATATTTAATATCAAATGGTTTTACATTTACTTTTCCGTTTTCAAAAGTCAACGCAGCTTTAATATCATTCAGATTCACCTTGTTCATATCAATAAACTTAATGTTTGAAGTTAAGGCATTTAAAACAGTTGAATTTTTAGTATTCACAGTTGTAGAAAGCAATTGCCCGATCAAATCCCCTGAGATAGATTTTAAATCCGGAGTCAATTCGTTAGCATCAAGATTTCCGTTTAATTTTATAGTAGAATTTAATTTTCCATTGATGATTCCGGCAATTGGCGCAATTTTTTTCATCATGTCCAATTGCGTAAAAGTTTGCGCAATATCAACTTGATTAAAACCTAAATTCATGTCAAAAGTAGGAACCTTTGTTTTGGTAGAAACCGTTCCTGTTAAACCAATTGTTCCTCCAAAAATAGATGTTTTAAAGTTTTCTAAGGTTGCTTTTTCATCCTTCACAATCAATCTGCCTGAAACATCTTTCAGTTTCAAATTGTCATATAAAACCGTAGTTGCTTTTGCATTTATGGTACAATTTAAAAATGCTGGAATCTTCATTGCTTCAGCAGGTTTTGCTGATGTTGCTTTTGTTTCTCCTTCTTTCTCAGTTGCAGTTCCGGTTTTAGCAGGTTCACCTGCAGTCATAAAATCATCTACCGCCAACTGGTTTGAACTCATATTAAAGTTTCCTCTCAGTTCTTGTTTTTTAAACATAAAACCATAGAAATTCTCTAAAACGCCATTAATGCTCAGGTCACTTTTTCCGGTTGTAGCATCAAACTTTTTCAGGTTAATCGTACTCGGATTAAATTCTACCAAAGCCGTACTAATATTCATTGATTTATTATTCTCATCAGTATATTTAAATCCTGATAAACTCATCGTTCCGGCATTTTTAATGTTTTGATATTGGCTTTTTTCTACAGATGCCATATCGAATTGTGTCGTTACATCAGCTTTCAAAATTCCAGCTAAAGGTTTATCCATTTTAATTGGATATGCTTTTGAAAGATTAGCCAAATTTATAGTTCCTTTTAAAGCCGCATCAACAAAAGGATTTACAGTTATGTTTTTAATGTTTGCTTTAGCATTAAAAACGTCCTGATCAATTCTAAAAGACAGTTTGTCTAAATTAACATAAGTATCATTTAGAATCCCTGTTTCATTGATGATTTTTGTATCGATTACAATATTCTGAACTGATTTTGGTAAGTTAGGATATTGAAAAGAAGCGTTGTTGGATGCAATTGCAATATTAAATTTAGGAACCGTAGTATCTGTCAGTTGTCCTTTTGCAAAACCGGCAACAGTAAAATCGCCAGTTGTTTTTACACCATCTAATCCTGAAGCATATGCCGAAGGAATTAATCCTAAGAAGTTTGTAAACGATGAAGTTGGCGTTTTGAATTTCAAATCATAAATCTGACCTGCATCAACCATCTGAATAAAACCATCAAATTCTAAAGGCAATTGGTTAATTAAAGCCTTGTTTTCTTTAAATGTATATTTACTTTGTTCTAAATCAATTCCTAAAACAGCATCTAAAGTCAGTTTTACATTTTTCATGTAATTGATTTTATCCATGTCCAAAGAAACTTTAGCAGTAGACTTTGTAGTCAAATCTAATTTTGAATTTGTAAAATCCCCAGTTCCTTCGTGGTTTAAGCTATCAATAACCATTTTTATTTTAGAACGCTGATCAATATATCTAAAAGTGAAATTCTCGATTTTATAGCTCTGGATTTTTAAAGAAAGAGGTTTACTTGCATCATCTTTTTTTGTCTCTTTCTTGTCTTTTATAGCAATATCAAAATTCCCAACACCGTCTTGATTAAAAATGATATTAATCAAACCGTTAGTAGAACTTATCCCCTGAATGCTCAAAGGTTCATCTTTTCCTTTAAAAAGTTCTTTAATGCTCATTTTCAAATTCAATTCGCCCAGCGAAACCAACGTATCGCCTTCAAAAGGAGCTTTGTTGATGATTACCAGTTTATTGATTCCAACAGTTGCGTTAGGAAAGTTCTTGAACAAACTTAAATCAGCATCTGCAAAACTTACTTTGGCATCAACACTTTCGTTAATCGCATCAGCAATTTTAGCTTTTATTTGATCTTTAAAGAAATACGGAATGGCAAATAATGCGGCAACAATCACCACGAGAACAATGGCAGTAATTTTTAAAATTTTCTTTAACATATAAATAGTTTTGAGTGTTTGAAATTGCTAATTGACCCGTGCAAAAATAGTTTTTTTTGACTGAGTTCGTTAATAAAGTTTTTGTAAAATATAAGAATATACTTTAATCTGTTAAAAATAAAAATCCGTCTGAATATAGATTCAAACGGATTTTTAATGATTTTATGATTTTGATTATTTTTTAATAAAAGAAACAATCTTATTGGTCATGATTTCTGAGATAGGCAAAGTCTCATTATTATAGCTTTCTATATTGGCCTGATTGTCACCTGTGATTGTTTTCATGACATGATTCATATTTTCAACAATCAAAAGTTCAGCATTTTTATTGGCTTGCGATAAAAGCTCTGCATCCTTAACAGTTACTTGCAAATCCTTGTTTCCTTGCAGAATTAAAACAGGAATAGTTAAGCTTTTTATTTCTGCTTGCGGATTGTATTTAAACCACGAGATTAAATACGGTTGAATGCTTGGTCTGAAAAGAGAGTTAAGCATTGGGTTAACTTTTTGTGCATAGTGACCGCTTTTTAAACTGTCAATAATCGGGAAAGTCATTTCCTCTATTTGTTTATTAGATTTAGAAGCAATTTGCGCTTTAATCAATTTATCAGCAGATTCTCCAGGGCCGGCAATAGAAATAAATTTGTTTGCTTTTACTCCGGCAATCATTCCTATTAATGAACCTTCGCTATGTCCAATTACAATTACCTCAGAGAAACGTTTGTCCTGTTTTAATAAATTAATCCAGCTTTTGGCATCTTGAGTATAATTTTCGAATACCAGCGTTTGTTCAGAAGCAGCAGAAGCTTTGCTTTCGCCAATTCCCCTTTTGTCATATCGCAAAGATGCAATTCCGTTTTTTGCCAGAGCTTCAGCCAACATTTTCAACGAATTGTTTTTCATCATCGGACTATTTCCATTTCGATCTGTTGGTCCTGATCCTGAAATTATTAATGCCACCGGATATTTTGTTTTTAAATCCGGGGTAGTTAACGTACCAAAAATCTGATCGATATTAATTTTTAAGATCAAAGGAGATTCTTTAAACGTGATTTCATTTTTATTCTGAGCATTTACAAAACTCAAAAACAAAAAGGCAACAAGAGCAAATATCTTTTTCATTTCTAGAATAAAATTATTTAATGTTTAATCCAAAAGGAAGTATCGCCTGAACTCCTTTTTGTTTTTGAAGTCTTTTTACCTGCTCAATAAGCATATAATTCTCCTCGCCAATTTCTTCTTTTATAAAAGCTTCTTTCGATTGTGTAAAAGGCAATCCGGAAAGGATATCGTTAAAAGTTTTTTCGTATTCAGGATAATTTTGTGTACTGTATGATTTTACTTTAGCAATCTTAGCTGCTTCCGCAATAGCATCATTTAATCCGCCAATTTTATCTACCAAACCAATCTTCAAAGCTTCAGTTCCTGACCAAACCCTTCCTTGTGCAATAGCATCAACCTGAGCAAAAGTCATTTTTCTACCTTCTGCGACATGCGTTACAAAAGTGTTGTAAATATGTTCAACTCCTTCTAGAGTAAAAGCTTTAAATTTTTCATCAACAGGAACAAACGGACTGTAATTTGCTGAGTTTTCGTGTGTTTTTACCTGCTCAGTATTAATTCCTAATTTATTTGCCAAAGGACTAAAGTTAGGCAAGATTCCAAAAACACCAATAGAACCCGTAATTGTATTGCTTTCTGCAAAAATTTTGTTCGCATTACAAGCAATATAATAACCACCTGATGCAGCATAATTACCCATAGAAACTACAACGGGTTTTACTTTTTTGGTAATTTCGATTTCCCTCCAGATCAGGTCCGAAGTTAAAGCGTTTCCGCCCGGACTGTCGATTCTAAGAACAATCGCTTTTACATCTTCATTTTTACGGGCTTCCTGCAGCGAACGACGCATAGAACCTTCGCCAATTACGGTAACATCACCTTCGCCGCTTTGTATTTCGCCCTGAGCGTAAATAATAGCAATTTGATCTGTTGCTGAATTGGTTAAAGCTGTCGTAATATTATTTTGGGTATAATCTGAAATTGAAATTTTGTTATAATCATCATCTCCAGTTACCTTTAATGCTTTTTTGATGGCATTGTGGTAAACATCTTCATAAGCAATAATATCTACTAAATGTTGTGCTTTTGCCATTTCAGGAGTTCTTGCCAATAAACCGTTTGCAATTTCATTTAATTTATCAAGAGGAATATTTCTGCTTTTAGAAATGTCAGTAGAAACCGTTGTCCAGATAGAATTTAAAAGAGCCGTTACCTGCTCCCTGTTGGCATCACTCATTTTGTTTTCTAAAAATGGTTCAACCGCACTTTTGTATTTCCCGTGACGGATCACTTCCATATGAATACCGGATTTATCCTGAAAATCTTTAAAGAACATTACTTCAGACGAAAGTCCTTTAAAATCCAGATCACCTGCCGGATTGATATAAACTGTATTAGCAACAGAGTTTAAATAATACTCTTTTTGAGAATAAGTATTGGCGTAAGCCCAAACAAATTTCCCTGATTTCTTGAAACTTTCAAGTGCATTTCTTAAATCTTTATATTGAGCCAATCCTAAAGAAGATTCATCGTTTAGAATTGAAATTCCTTTAATATTATCATCCGTTTTTGCAGCTTCGATCGCATTGATCACATCTGTTAAGCCAATACCTTTTTTGTCTGAAAAAACAGTTACCCAGGGATCTTTGTATTTTCCCGCATAATCATTTTGAATTTGTTTTAAATTTAATTCTATAACAGAATCACTTTTGACTGAAACAGTACTGTCTCCTCCAAAAATAGCTCCGATAAGAATTATTCCAAAAAAGAAGAACATAATAAATACAAAAATACCAACAACTGTGGCAATTACATTTCCTAAAAACTTCATAAGTGTATTTTTTTTAATAAGTAGCTAAAAAGGCTGATTTGTTACAAATGTACTCTAAAAACAAATTATTTCTGATATACAATTAAGTGAAATACTTGTGGTTTTTACATTTTTAAACTTCTAATTAAAGATAGGTTATTTTTGTAAGATGTTTCAAGTTTTTTTAAGAAGATAAAGAAAATAAAAAAGCCAAAACAGTTCGAAACTTCTGATTCTTGAATCAAATAATGTGAGTAATTCTAAAATAGTTTTAGTTAATTTGCATTAATTATGAAGTCACAGCATCAAGTCGTTTTATCAATAGGGAGTAATCAGGGAAACAGGTTAGCAAACATCGAAAGTTGTATCGATTTGATACATCAGGAAGTAGGGACCGTAATCAGGGTTTCAAAACTGTACGAAACTCCTGCATGGGGGTTCGAAAGCGATGCTTTTTATAATTGCGCATTAGTTTTGCATACTACTTCATCTGCGCAAAAAATACTGAACCAGGTTTTAAAAGTCGAAAAACATTTAGGACGAATCAGGTCAAATCAGTCAGGATACCAATCCCGAATTATTGACATTGATTTGATTGTTTTTGATGATGAAATTATTGATTCAGAAAAACTAAAAATTCCACATCCTTTAATGCAAAACAGAAATTTTGTTTTGTTGCCAATGCAGGATTTAAAATTAGATTGGAAACATCCTGTTTTTCAGAAATCTATTTCAGAGTTAATTGCCATTTCGCCAGATGACAGTATTTGTACTGTAGTTCAGGATTTAAAGAATCCATTGCGCGAAATTGCATTGGAAAACTTTAATTATATTGCTTTTGAAGGGAATATCGGAGCAGGTAAAACAACTTTAGTACAAAAAATTGCCGAAGATTTTAATGCAAAAACAGTCTTGGAGCGTTTTGCAGATAATCCTTTTTTACCCAAATTTTACAAAGATCAAAACCGATATGCTTTTCCGTTAGAAATGTCTTTCCTTGCAGATCGTTATCAGCAATTATCAGATGATCTGGCGCAGTTTGATCTTTTTAAAGATTTCATTGTAGCGGATTACCATATTTTTAAATCGTTGATTTTTGCTAAGATTACTTTAGCAGAAGATGAATATCGTTTGTATCGAAACTTGTTCGATATTATCTACAAAGAAATGCCAAAACCTGATCTGTACGTTTATCTGTATCAGAATTCAGAGCGTTTACTTCAAAATATTAAAAAACGAGGACGCACATACGAACAGAATATTGAGGCAGAATATTTAGATAAAATCAATACTGGTTATCTCGATTATATTAAATCCCAAACAGATTTGAATGTTCTGATTATAGATGTTTCGGATCGGGATTTTGTCAAAAAACACGAAGATTATCTTTTTATATTAAATGAAATCCAGAAGAAGATTGGTTAATGAGATAATTAGAAAATGTGCGAATTAGATAATTGTTTGTACTCTATTTTTAATTATCAAATTCTCTAATTGGCACATTCTCTAATTTATTTCACCTTTTCAAAGAAAAATGTCCTCTTAAAACAGGTTTGGTGTCATCAATCTTCAAGGCATACCAATAATCAGAAGCCGGCAAAGGTATTCTGTTTAAAGTTCCGTCCCAATTCATTTCAGAAGAGTTAAGCTGTGCGATTAATTTTCCGTAGCGATCGAAAATAGTAACTTGTGCCTGCGGATAATTTTCCATTCCGGTTACCTCCCATAAATCATTATAAGAATCATTGTTTGGAGTGAAAAATGCAGGAAATACAAGAACGACAAAGTTCTGTATGGTTTGTCCGCAACCACTTTTTTCTCTTACATAAGCGGTTTGCAAGCCACCTGGTACATCAAAAAAAGTATTAGAATTCTGAAAATTTGTACCGTCTACAGAATATTCAAAATAGTCAGCTTCTTTTTTAAGATAAATCACAGCCGTAGTCCCGTTTACATCAATTCTGTCTATTTGAGGAACCTGATGTTCATTAACGATGATTGTTTTTCGGCTCGTACAATTTTCAGGAGCAGGACTTGTAACGTCTACAGTATAAGTTCCGCCGGCAGTAACTTCAATAGTTTGAGTTGTTGCACCAGTATTCCATAAGTAAGACATTCCGGTAATTCCCGCATCGAGAGTAACTTTTTGAAATTGGCACAAAGGCAAAGTTTCATTCGTTACAACAGGTGGTGTGTATAATATGATGTTTACAGGCGTGCGATCTGTGTTGATACAAGTGCTGTAGGAAGCTTGAGCATAATAAGTGGTGTTGGCTGAAATAGTTGGTGTAAGAAAACGATTTCCCATAAAAACACTCGTTCCGCCAATAGAAGATGTAAACCAATTAATAACACCAATGTTAGAATTAGCTTCAATAGTTACGGTTCCCGGGCCACAATTATAAACAGTCGAAGAAATGGCTATTGGTGTTGCAGGTGTTGGGTTTACAGTAGCGATAACCGCTTTTCGGTTCGATTCGCAACCAGCATCAACATAATAGGTAGTTGTTGTATTTAAGACAGGAGACGTATAAGAATTTCCTGTTGCCAATAAATTTCCTCCAATTGCTGCGTCGTACCAATTAATTGTTGCTCCCGTTGTTGCAGTAGCATTCAGTGTAAAACTTCCTGAATCGCAAACTGAATTTGGAGTAGTTGTTGTGACAGTTGGAATTGTGATTTTAGTACTTGCTGCAATTTCCAGAGGCAATTCGCCCGGCATTCCGCCATATTCTACAACATAACCTTTAGGTTGGTAATTGCCACTTGAATCCCCAGTATTTGCTAGATCATTCCATGATCCTCTTATTCCAACACCAGGCTGTGTAATGTGTGCGTAGTTTTCATTTCCGCCTTGATTATTAGGTTCTCCGGCATTCCAGAAAGCATAATTGGGTGTTGTGCCATTTGCGCCCCCATTCCAGAATACTGTTCCGGCTTCAGGTCCTGTAACCCATTTCCAGACCCCTTCAGTTTCGGCATCGCTCCCGCCAATCCATCCTGTTCCTGATGCCTGTTCGCCAATTAATTTGGCTTCATCAGCTGATAAAATAGTGGCGAGATAACCTTTTAATCCATAATAAGTGCTTGTTTCTGCGGCAGCTTTTGCAGCATTCCAGGTAATGCCAATACTTGGAATATATAAATAATAATGTTGTGTAGAGGGTAAATAATTAGCCTGACCAATTGTTATCGAAAAAGTTTTAGTTCCTGATGCTGCAGCTGAAGTATTAGAGAACACAACATCTTTAATCGCAGCTTCCAGGTCAGAATATAAAACAGTGCCTCCTATTGAATTTGACAATGTTAATTTTCCTGCAGTACCGTCCCAGCTTGTTATGATCGAAGGATGTGATGCTGGGTTTGAAAGTACTAACCGATCCAAACCGTTAGAATAACCTGAAGAAATCTGAATATACCCTGCTACTGTTCCTGATTCTAGCGGATCGTGGGTAATTGTAATATTAGTTACAATATTTATGGTGTTTTGCGGGCAATAGAATTGATCTCCACCTGCTTTAATTACAGGTGGAGTAATAGCAAAATTAATTTTTGTATTGTTGTTTTTGTTTGATTTGAGAGTGTCTTTTGCGGTCGTAATTAAATTTTTATCTCTAGTGCTAATTTTCTCATTTGCATAAGATTGACTGAAGATTAAAATAAAAAATAATGTGGTTGTTTTTAAAAAATTGATATTTTTCATTTTATAAAAGTATCAATTTTATAATCACAAAAAAATATATTTTAATTTCTAACATTTAAAGCTAAAATCTACTGTAAAATAACATTTTAGAACAGTAGATGGTTTTCTTAAATTGTATTTGGCCAGTTTAATTTCTGGAATAAATCCCAAACAACAATTCCTGCGCTCACGGCAATATTTAAGGAATGTTTGGTTCCTAATTGAGGAATTTCGATACAGCCATCACAAATTGCTACAGCTTCCTGAGCTACGCCATGAACTTCATTGCCAAAAACAAGAGCATATTTTTGATTTTTCTCAACTTTAAAATCCTGAAGAAAAATAGCACTTTCAACCTGCTCAATAGCCAATGTTAGTACATTTTCTTTTTTAAGATTTTCAATAACTTCCAATACATTTTCATGATGTTCCCAGGCAACAGTGTCAGTTGCGCCAAGAGCAGTTTTATTAATTTCTTTATTGGGAGGAGTAGCCGTAATACCGCACAAAATTATTTTCTCTACTAAAAAAGCATCCGAAGTTCTAAACACAGAACCAATATTGTGTAAGCTGCGAATGTCGTCTAAAACTATTATTAGAGGTGTTTTGTCTGATTTTTTAAAATCTTCGATTGATTTTCTGTCTAGTTCGCTATTTTCGAGTTTTCTCATTTTGTGTTGTATTCAGGTCATAAAAAAAGCTTCCAAAGATAAGGAAGCTTTTTCGATTTATTTTATTTTGTTTTTCAGATTAGCTTTTAACAGGATCTGGTAAAACTGTACCTTTAATAGTAAGTACTTTTGTAGGTTGTCCTTCAGCATTAGAAGTAACAGTTACAGTTTTTGTAAAAGCACCAACTCTGTCAGTAGCGTATTTTACACCAATAATACCTTTAGCTCCCGGAGCGATAGGCTCTTTTGGAGTTGTTGGTACAGTACAACCACAAGATCCTTGCGTATTTGTAATGATTAATGGTTTAGTTCCGTTGTTTACAAAAACGAATTCACGTTTTCCATCAGCGTTGTGAGCGATAGTTCCGTAATCAATAGTTTCTGTTTCAAAGGCCATTCCGGCTCCTTCAACCTTAGCAACTTTAGCCGTTGCTTTTTTAGCTTGAGCGTTAGAAGCAGTAATTCCAACTACAGCTAACATAGCGAATAAAATTATTTTTTTCATCTTTAGAATCTTTGTTTTAATTATGAACAAATCTATATAAAAATCTTATATCTTAATATAAAAATTTCTTAAAATATTTTAATTTTTGAACCACTTCGATATTCCTTCAAAATATTATAAATTCGCTGTCTTATATTTTTCATTTAAAACACAATAATTTGGCAGCGAAAGAGAAAGTGGTGAAAGAAACACCGTTAATGAAACAGTACAACGAAATCAAGAGAAAATATCCTGATGCATGTCTGCTTTTCAGAGTAGGTGATTTTTACGAAACCTTTGGGGAAGACGCAGTTAGAGCATCAAAAATCCTTGGGATAACATTGACTAAAAGAGGTGCTGGTTCTGAAACTGAAACTGCATTAGCAGGTTTTCCGCATCATTCTATTAATACGTACTTGCCAAAATTAGTTAAAGCCGGACTTCGTGTAGCGATTTGTGATCAGCTTGAAGATCCAAAAATGACAAAAACTATCGTGAAACGTGGCGTTACAGAACTGGTAACCCCGGGAGTTTCTTTGAATGATGAGGTTTTACAATCAAAAACAAATAACTTTTTGGCATCTGTTTATTTTGCCAATAAAAATATCGGAGTTTCCTTTCTGGATGTTTCTACCGGAGAGTTTTTAACTGCTCAGGGAAATGCGGAATACATTGATAAATTATTGCAGAATTTTAATCCTAGTGAAATTCTGGTTCCAAAAAATAATAAAGGAGATTTTAAAGCTGCTTTTGGAGAAGACTTTCATACTTTTTATTTAGAAGATTGGATCTACAAAGAAGATTATGCGCTGGAAACGTTGACCAAACATTTTCAGACCGTTTCTTTAAAAGGTTTTGGTATCGAAGAATTAAAAGATGGTATTGTAGCTTCCGGAGCAATTTTATATTATTTATCCGAGACACAGCACAATCGTGTTCAGCATATTACGGCAATTCAGCGTATTGCAGAAGATGCTTATGTGTGGATGGATCGTTTTACTATTAGAAATTTAGAATTATACCATAGTTACAATCCAAATGCAGTAACGCTTTTAGATGTTATCGACAGGACGCTTTCGCCAATGGGCGGACGTTTATTGAAACGTTGGCTGGCTTTACCATTAAAAGATGCTAATAAAATAAAAGGACGTCATGATGTAGTTTCATACCTGAAATCAAATCCTGAAGTTTTATACAATATTCAATATCAAATTAAGCAAATTTCAGATTTAGAGCGTTTGATTTCTAAAATTGCTGCCGGAAAGGTTTCGCCACGTGAAATTGTTTATCTGAAAGAATCTCTTGATGCCATTATTCCAATTAAAACCTTAGCATTAGAAAGTCCGCAGGAAGCAGTGAAAATTATTGGAGATAGTTTGCATTCCTGCGATTTATTACGAGAGAAGATTAAAACGACTTTGAATCAGGATGCACCTGTAGCTATTGCAAAAGGAAATGCGATTGCAAAAGGGATTAGCGAAGAGCTGGATGATTTGCGTGCTATTTCTACATCAGGGAAAGAATACCTGGAAGGAATTGAAAAAAGAGAATCGGAAAGAACGGGAATTTCTTCTTTGAAAATATCTTTCAATAATGTGTTTGGATATTATATCGAAGTTAGAAATACGCACAAAGATAAAGTCCCGACAGAATGGATTCGTAAACAAACCCTGGTAAATGCGGAGCGTTATATTACCGAAGAATTAAAAGAATACGAAACAAAGATTCTAGGTGCTGAAGAGAAAATTCATAAAATCGAATCAGAACTTTTTGAGCAATTAATAGCCTGGATTGCGACTTATATCAAGCCAGTGCAAATGAATGCGAATTTGGTTGCGCAATTAGATTGTTTGTGTTCGTTTACGCAATTGGCCGTAGAGAATCTATATGTATGTCCGGAGATTGATGAAACCTTTGAGCTTGAAATCAAAAACGGAAGGCATCCTGTTATCGAGAAACAATTGCCTGTAGGAACGCCTTATATTGCTAATGATGTTTATTTAGACAGAGAAACGCAACAGCTTATTATGATTACGGGACCCAATATGTCCGGTAAGTCGGCTATTTTAAGACAAACGGCATTAATTGTGTTATTGGCTCAAATGGGAAGTTTTGTTCCGGCTGATAGTGTAAGAATGGGAATTGTGGATAAAATTTTTACCAGAGTAGGAGCATCAGATAATATTTCGATGGGCGAATCTACTTTTATGGTAGAAATGAATGAAACGGCTTCGATCCTCAATAATATTTCTGATCGTAGTTTGGTTTTATTGGATGAAATTGGAAGAGGAACAAGTACATATGACGGAATTTCGATTGCGTGGGCTATTGCCGAGTTTTTACACGAGCACCCGGGAAAACCGAAAACATTGTTTGCAACGCATTATCATGAACTGAATGAAATGACAGATTCGCTGCCAAGAATCCAGAATTATAATGTTGCAGTAAAAGAATTAAAAGACACCGTTCTTTTTATCAGAAAACTGGTAAAAGGAGGAAGTGCGCATAGTTTTGGAATTCATGTAGCAAAAATGGCGGGAATGCCTCAAATCGTAATTTTGAAAGCGCAGAAGTTATTGAAGAAATTAGAAAAAAATCATTCCAGCGATGCGTTAAACGGAGTAAAAGAAGCAGCTGACGAAATGCAGATGAGTTTCTTTAATCTGGATGATCCTTTATTAGAAGAAATAAAAGAAGAGATCATGAGTCTTGATATAAATGCAATAACACCGGTTGAAGCATTAATGAAGCTTAATGAGATTAAAAGGATGTTAGTTAAAAAATAATTCAGATTTAAAGTTTAGGTTATCAGAAAGTTATAAAATAAGCTAAATATTTTTTCAAAAAAGGCTTGTGTAATTGAATAAATGTCCTAAATTTGCACTCGCAATACAGAACAATTCAGGTATTGCGGTTCTTAGTAAAATTTGAAATGCGAAAATAGCTCAGTTGGTAGAGCGCGACCTTGCCAAGGTCGAGGTCGCGGGTTCGAGCCCCGTTTTTCGCTCAACATCATATAATGCTCGGATGGTGAAATTGGTAGACACGCTGGACTTAAAATCCAGTGAACAGCAATGTTCGTGCGGGTTCAAGTCCCGCTCTGAGTACTAAAGCCTCTTCTTTTGAAGAGGCTTTTTTTATGGTGTAAACTCTGCGTGGTTTAAGGTAAATTTGCAAGGTAAATTTATTTGTAAAAGAATCTAAGAATCTAGTTTAAAAACAACAATCTAAAATCTAAAATAATAAATGGGTGCTTTTGTAATAAGTAAGCGATTTAACGATGAATATAAATTCGTATTTACTTCGAGGAAGGGTAAAGTGATATTTACAAGTTTGAGTTATGAATTAAAGTTTGAAGGCGAAGAGGATATTGAAAAGTTTAAAGCTAATATAGATCAGGCCCGTTTTTTAAAATTTAAAGGCTCTGGCGGAAAGTATTTTTTTAAATTGATGTTAGGGGAGGTTCATTTCGCAACGAGTCGTAAATACACTACAGAGTTGCTTTTGCAGAAAGGAATTAAAGAAATTGTGACTTACGGTTCAAGGTCTGAAATTTTGGATTTCTCATCGAGTGAATCGATTTTTGAAGATGAACTGGTCGAGGATGAAGTTGGAGAGGAAATTGAAGGATAGAAAAAAAAGCGATCACTGTGGTGGTCGCTTTTTTTTATGCTGAGTGTTTAATTTTAAAATTAAGCACAAAAAAAACCATCTCAAGGATGGTTTTAAAATTTTTAGAAACTAGGTTCTAATTATTTTTTTACTTCTTCTACTTTAGCAGCAGCAGAGTCAACTTTAGCAGCAGCAGAATCAACAGTTGCAGCAGCAGAATCAACTACAGCAGCAGCAGAATCAACAGCAACAGCAGTAGAATCTACAGACTCAGTAGCTGCAGCGTCAGCTTTTTTACAAGATACAACAGTTAAAACAGCAACAACAGCTAAACTTAAAAATACTTTTTTCATCTTACTTTATTATAAAAGGTTAATTATTAATTCGTGGCAAAGATATAAATTTTTTAATATGTAAAATATTTTTTTATTTTTTTTTTAAAATATTTTCAATTGCTCACGATTATCTTAGTTATCAAATAATATGCCACAATGCTAAAGTTATGTTATATTATTATATTTTTTGAATAAATTATTTTTGTCTGAATATTCAATAAGATAATTGGCTGTTTTATTCCTTTGATTACGATTTGTTTTGGTTTTTATTCATTATTTAGTAAGATAGAGAAAGCAAAAAAAGAGCTTCTTGAAGTTCTTATGCAATTAATAACGAAAATAATAGAGGAATGTTAGTGTGAATTGCTTAAAAAACGACATTCATAATAGTGTCTGTTGCTCCTTTATTGTCCTGAATATATGTTTTACAGATCTGACTTTTTTCTTTTAAGAAATTTTCATCACTAAGCAGACGGTCCAGATTCTGCTTCAATTCATTAGTATCAGAAATTACAATACAGCCTCCAAGTGCAACAAGTTGAATAGCTTCGGCAAAATTGGAGTAATTTGGACCAATCACAATGGGGATTCCAAATGTTGCAGGTTCAAGAATATTATGAATTCCCGGGTTGCCAAAACCTCCGCCTACATAAGCGATCGTTCCGTAACTGTAAATTTTAGTCAGCAACCCTATCGTATCAATAATAAAGACATTGAAGCCTGATAAGTCCAGGTCTTTCTTTTCTGAAAATAATACAGTCGATTTTTTAATTTCGGATTTAAGGCTTGTTATTTGATCAGCTTTGATGTTGTGAGGTGCAATAATGAATTTTACATTATCCGGTGCCTGATTGATGTATTCAATTAACAGGGCTTCGTCTTTTGGCCATGAGCTTCCTATTATTATAACAGGCTGGTTGTTTTTGAAGTTTTCAATAAAATCAAGAGAGTTGTCTCTTTCCAGGATGGCATTGACACGATCAAACCGGGTATCGCCGGAAACAATAACATTGTGAAAACCTATCCTTTCGATTTTTTCTTTCGAACTTTCATTCTGAACAAAGAAATAAGTAAATGCTTTTAGTGCTTTTCTGTAAAAACTACCGTACCATTTAAAAAACATCTGATTGTCCCTGAAGATACCGGAAATCAAATAAGTAGGAGTCTTGCTCGTTTCAAGTTCTTTTAAATAGTTCAGCCAAAATTCATATTTAATAAAAAAAGCCAATTCCGGATTTGCCAGTTTTAAAAATTTCTTTGCATTGTTTTTAGTGTCCAAAGGCAAGTAAACAGTTACATCGGCAACTGTGTTATTTTTACGCACTTCGTATCCGGAAGGAGAGAAAAAAGTAACAATGATTTTATGATCAGGATATTTTTCTTTTATTTTTTCGATTACAGGTAAGCCTTGTTCGTATTCGCCAAGTGAGGCAGCATGAAACCAGATTGTTTTGTCTGAAGGTTTTATTTTTTCTTCTAAAATGTGGAAGACATTTTTACGTCCTTCAACAAAAAGCTTAATTTTCGGACTAAAAAGAGCTACGATTTTCAGAAAAAACCCCGCAATAGAAATAACTAAATTATATAGAAAAAGCATCTGTTTGTTTTTGTGGCTAAATTACGCTTCTTTCAATTATTTTCATTGGTTTGAAGGTATTAAATAACTATTTTTGTTCCTCCTTTTAAAGATTCTGACTTCAAAACAGAACTTTAATTTTAAAAATATATTGAAAATGAAAAAAATTCAAATGGTTGACTTAAAAAGTCAATACGAGAAAATAAAAACTACTGTTGACGCTTCTATTCAGGAGGTTTTAGATACAAATACTTATATAAATGGACCATTAGTTCATCAATTTCAAAAAAATCTTGAAGATTATCTGGGAGCAAAACATGTAATTCCGTGTGCAAACGGAACAGATGCTTTGCAGATTGCCATGATGGGTTTAGATTTGAAACCAGGCGATGAGGTAATTACGGCTGATTTTACTTTTGCAGCGACTGTTGAGGTAATTGCTTTATTGCAATTAACACCTGTTTTGGTAGATGTTGATATGGTAAATATGAATATTGATATCGAAGCTATTAAAAAAGCAATTACGCCAAAAACAAAAGCAATTGTTCCGGTACATTTATTTGGTCGCGCTGCTAATATGGATGCGATTATGGAAATTGCTGCAGAACATAACTTATATGTAATCGAAGATAATGCGCAGGCAATTGGTGCAGATTATATTTCGAAATCAGGAGTAAAAAGCAAAGTAGGAGTAATTGGTCATGTTGCTGCAACTTCATTCTTCCCTTCAAAAAACTTAGGCTGTTATGGCGATGGTGGAGCAATTTTTACCAACGATGATAAACTGGCACACATTATCCGCGGAATCGTAAATCACGGAATGTACGAGCGTTATCATCATGATGTTGTTGGTGTAAATTCACGTTTAGATAGTATCCAGGCTGGGGTTTTAAATGCAAAACTGCCTTTGTTAGACGAATATAATACAGCACGTCGTTTAGCAGCATCAAAATACAATGCAGCTTTTGCAGGAAATACACATATTATAACTCCGGAATTTGATGCCAACGAAAATGATCACGTTTTCCACCAATATGTATTGAGAATTGTTGATGCAGATAGAAATGCTTTATTACAGCATTTGCAGGATAAGCAAATTCCATGTGCTATTTATTACCCAATTCCGTTGCACTCACAAAAAGCTTATGTTGATACTCGTTATAAAGAAGAACAATTTCCGGTTACGAATCAATTAGTAAAAGAAGTTATTGCTTTGCCAATGCATACAGAATTGGATGACGAGCAAATTAAATTCATTACAGATTCAGTTTTAGAATTTTTGAAAAAATAATTATGAGAATCCTGCGTGTTTTAATTTTGATTATTCTTATTCCGTTTTCGGTTTTTGCACAAAAATCGAATGCTAAAGAAGAAACTGCTGTAAACAATCAAGTTGAAATTTTGCGTAAAGCAATGATTGATGCCGATGCAGGTAAATTAAAAGCACTAACTTCTGAAAAATTAACCTACGTTCATTCGAATGGTAATTTTCAAAATCAGGCTGAATTTATAGACGGAATCGTTAGTGGCAAATCTGACTTTGTAACGATAGATTTTCAAAACCAAACGATATCGATTCAGAATGATGTTGCAATAGTGAGACATGTTTTGTCTGCTCACACTAAAGACGGCGGAATTGACAGAGATATAAAAATAGGAATAATGCTTGTTTGGCAAAAACAAAAAAATAACTGGATTCTTATTGCGAGACAAGCTTATAAATTAACTACATAAAAAATAACCACAAAATGAAAGTATTAGTAACAGGAGGATTAGGATTTATTGGTTCTCATACCGTAGTCGAATTGCAAAATGAAGGCTTTGAAGTAGTGATAATTGATAATCTTTCGAATTCTACAGAAGATGTTTTAAAAGGAATTACAGCCATTACAGGAAAAACGCCTTTATTCGAAAAATTAGATTTAAGAGAAAAAGCGTCAGTTCAGGATTTCTTTAAAAAACACAACGATGTTACCGGAGTAATTCATTTTGCAGCTTCAAAAGCAGTTGGAGAAAGTGTCGAACAGCCTTTATTATATTACGAAAACAATATCGCCTCGTTAGTTTATTTGCTGCAGGAATTACAGCAAAAACCTGATGCAAGCTTTATCTTTAGTTCGTCTTGTACGGTTTACGGTCAGGCCGAAAAAATGCCAATTACAGAAGATGCTCCCGTTCAGGCAGCAATGTCTCCATACGGAAATACGAAGCAAATTGGAGAAGAAATCATCACAGATACGGCTAAAGTAACGAATATCAATGCAATTTTATTACGTTATTTTAACCCGGTTGGAGCGCATCCAAGTAACGAAATTGGAGAATTACCATTAGGAGTTCCTCAAAATTTAGTGCCTTTTATTACACAAACTGGAATAGGATTGCGTAAAGAATTATCAGTTTTTGGAGATGATTATCCAACTCCTGACGGAACTGCTGTTCGTGATTATATTCATGTTGTAGATTTAGCAAAAGCACACGTTATTGCATTACAGCGCTTATTTAATAAAAAGAATTTAGAAAAAGTAGAAACCTTTAATTTAGGAACCGGAAAAGGAAGTTCAGTTCTTGAGGTGATTCAAAGTTTCGAAAAAGTAAGCAATAAAAAATTACCATACAAAATTATGCCACGTCGCGAAGGTGATATTACTGAAGCTTACGCTAATACTGATAAAGCAAACAATGTTTTAGGCTGGAAAGCTGAACTAAGTTTAGACGAAGCAATGGCAAGTGCCTGGAAATGGGAACAGAAGGTTCGTTCTTAAACTAGTTTTCAGTTTTCGGTCGCAGTTTTCAGGTAGAGATGCACAGCAGTGCGTCTCAGGTTAGAATATAAAACCCCAAATAATCTAAATTGATTATTTGGGGTTTTTATTTTAGTAAAGATTTTATTTGTAAATTTGTAAGGTAAAATTGTAGGAATTATGAATAATAAAAAAGAAGAACTGAAAAAAGATAATGTTGAAGAACCTACTGTAGAATATGAAGTTCAGAAACCAATATTTAAAGGAATAGATCGAGATACTTTTGATTTTGATGCTGAATTTGCAAAAGGATTAACACCGGAGGAAGCAAAAGTAGAATCTAAAAGGAGAATTAGGGAATGGTGGGGAAAATAGAAGTTATTTATACACCCTCTGTAATTAGTCATCTTAATGATTTGGTTATAATCCTGTATAAAAAAGAATACTTTGGTTTTATAGAATCTGCAGATGAATATGTTGATGATATTTACGATGCCATTCCGGAAAGAATTAAAAAATCTCCTCATAAGCAAACTCCAAAACTTCTTCAGTATTTAGGTTCAAATTATATTTTTTATAAACCAAATACCCGAACAACTTGGTATATCTTTTTCGAAAAAAGAGACCAAAATTATTTGATAACAGGAATTACTAATAATTACTGTGAAGAAGCAAATGAATTATAAAAACAACATCCTCATAAACAATCTGTTCATGAGGATTTTATTTATACAGTCAGTGACTGAAAACTAAAAACTGAGACTGAATACTAAAAATTAAGCATTCGCAGTAACCGCTTCTTTATCAATTTTATTAATCAAACCGGCTAATACTTTTCCGGGACCAACTTCCGTAAACAAAGTAGCGCCATCAGCGATCATTTGTTGAACAGATTGAGTCCATTTTACTGGAGCTGTCAATTGTATGATTAAGTTCTTTTTGATTTCGTTTGCGTCAGAAACAGCACTAGCTGTTACGTTTTGATAAACCGGGCAAATAGGAGTCGAGAAAGTAGTTGCTTCAATTGCAGCAGCCAATTCTTCTCTTGCCGGTTCCATCATTGGCGAGTGAAAAGCGCCTCCAACAGGTAAAATCAAAGCACGTTTTGCTCCGGCAGCTTTCATTGCCTCACAAGCTTTTTCTACTGCTGTAGTTTCTCCTGAAATAACCAATTGTCCCGGGCAGTTGTAGTTTGCAGCAACCACAATTCCGTCAATAGAAGCGCAAACTTCTTCAACAATATTATCAGCTAAACCTAAAACAGCAGCCATTGTCGATGGAGTAATTTCGCAAGCTTTTTGCATTGCTAGAGCACGTTTGGAAACTAATCTAAGACCATCTTCAAAAGATAAAGTCCCGTTAGCAACCAATGCCGAAAATTCTCCAAGAGAATGTCCTGCAACCATTTCGGGTTTAAAATCTTCGCCTAAAGTTTTTGCTAAAATAACCGAGTGTAAAAAAACAGCCGGCTGGGTAACTTTAGTTTCTTTTAGTTCTTCGGCAGTACCCTCGAACATAATATCTGTAATTCTAAAACCTAAAATTTCATTGGCTTTTTCGAATAATGCTGCGGCTAAAGCCGAGCTTTCATATAAGTCTTTGCCCATTCCTGTAAATTGTGCGCCCTGACCCGGAAATACGTATGCTTTCATTTCTCTAATTTAAAGTTGAATTTTTCTAAATTGAAAATTAGTTTCAATTGAAAGGCAAAAATAGTATTTTTTTAGCTCGTATAATCCTTAAACATATAAATCCATGCTAATCTCGAAAATCGGAGATTGAAAGAAGTTAGAAGAATAATTACAACAGCAATAATAGGAATGATTCTCAGGTCGAAATTTTTTTCAAAGAAAAACTGAGCAATGCAATAAGTAGCAATACCTTGCGCAACAGTTAATCCGTAGTTTACATACATAGCACCAAAGAAATAGCCAGGTTCTTTCTGGAACTTATAATTACAATGACTGCAGTATTCATTCATTTTAGGTAAACTAAAATTCAGAAAAATATTTTTGTCTTTAAAGACTTTTCCTGTATGACAAATGGGACATTCGTTTTTAAAAATATGAGTTAATGCACTTGACATGATCTTGTTGTTTTTTATTTATACAAAGGTAATTCAGAGACTTATAAAAGTCTTTTTTATATCTTCGCTACTTATAGCACAATAAAGACATTATTATGAAAAGATATCCCGTTTATAGTGTTCAGAATTTTAGTTGTAATGATATTCATCGTGATTTTTACGTAAATACATTTGCAGAGCATTTAAAAGATCATAGTTTTGTCGAAGAACCACATCGTCATGATTCTTATTTGATGGTTTTTTTTACCAAAGGTTCAGGGCAACACGAAGTTGATTTTGATCAGTTCGAAATAAAAAAAGGCAGTTTATTCGTTCTGCAGCCCGGACAAATGCATCACTGGAGTTTGTCTAAAGATATTGAAGGCTTCGTGATTATTTTTTCGCAGGAACTTTATAATTTGTATTTCGGACAAAAAAATATCAATGAGTATAATTTTTATCACTCCATTCATAACCGGCCGGAAATGGTTTTCGAAGAAAATCAAATACCGAAAATCCTGCCCTATTTTGAGTTATTGATTGAGGAAAACAATCAGGATAATAAATATCAACTGGACAAAATGCTGAATTTGTTAGATTGTATTCATATCGAAATTGCCCGTAAATATAATGAGACCTATTCGCATCAGACACATTCTTATAATATTAAGATAAACACGTTTGAAATGTTTTTGGAGCAATATTTCAGAGAAGAAAAATCGCCTTCTTTTTATGCAGAGAAATTGCATATTACATTGAAGCACTTAAACCGAATCTGTAATGAAATTCTACAAAAAACAGCAACCGAAGTCATTATGGATCGTGTGATTCTGGAAATTAAAAGAATGTTAATCGACAAACAATTGGCGGTAAGTGAAATTGCTTATATAGTAGGTTACGAAGATTACTCTTATTTTTCCCGACTTTTCAAAAAACAAACCGGATTGTCTCCAACCGAATTTCGAAATATAAAATAAGGGCTTCGACTCCGCTCAGCCTGACAATCGTGTTCTCAAAGATATCGTGTGTCAGGCTGAGCGGAGTCGAAGCCCTCGTTTCTAGACAAAAGCCTGCACTTCTTAAAAAGTACAGGCTTTTAAACCAACCAAATTAAATTCTATTTTTACTGGATTAAGCTTGTTTTGCAAATTGTAATTCAATGTTTAAGCGAACTTCTTCACCTACTAAAACACCACCGGTTTCAAGGGCAGAGTTCCAGTTTAAACCCCAGTCTTTACGATTTATTTTTCCTTCAATGCTTAAACCTACTTTAGTATTTCCCCAAGGGTCAGTCATGATTCCGCTAAATTCTACAGGAAATGTTACTGATTTAGAAACACCTTTAATATTTAAATCTCCGGTTAATTGATACTCGCCGTCATTAACTTTTTTGAAAGATGAACCTTTAAAAGTTAATTTTGGGTGATTCTCCGCATCAAAGAAATCTCCACTTCTTAAGTGAGCATCTCTGTCTGCATTTGCAGTATCTATTGAAGCAATGTCTCCTGAAAAATCTATTTGAGCATTTTCGAAATTATCTCCATCAGTAGTAATAGATGCGTCGTAAGTTCCAAATTTTCCTGAAACATTTGTAAACATCATGTGTTTCACTTTAAAACCAATTTCTGAATGTGTTGGGTCAATTGACCATTTTGTAGTTGCCATAATTATTTATTTTTTAATATTAATTTCATTTTGATAAGACAAAGTTACGTCCGTAGTATTCAAAACACACTTAACCTAGATTAAGAAATAAAAAATGTAATACGTTTTGATTACCACACAGTGATTTATTCTGTTTTATAAAATTAATCTTTCTTTTTAAATTTTTGATAAAAAAGAAACGATAATAAATCTGAATATCAGGTTATTATCGTTTCTTGAGAAAAAAGTATTAATTGTGTCTTCTAAATTAATAGTTCATCGGAATATCCATTAAAAGAAATTCAGCATCACTATCTGCTTTTATGTTTAAAATATCAGTTCCTGAAATCCCAACAGCATCACGAGTATTTAATTCCTGACCGTTGATCGTTACGTTTCCTTTTAAAACAAAAGCATAAACTCCGTTTCCTTCTTTTTTAATTTTGTATTCAGTTGCAATTCCGGCATCAAAATTACCCATTTGAAACCAGGCGTCCTGATGAATCCAAACACCTTCATCATCTGCATTTGGAGATAAAATCTGAGCTAATTTATTATGTCTGTCAGCAACATTCAAAGTAATTTGTTGGTAACGAGGATCTACATTTCTTTTGTTCGGGAACAACCAGATTTGCAATAATTTAGTTTGCTGATCTGCATTTGGGTTAAACTCACTGTGTTGAACTCCGGTTCCGGCACTCATCACCTGAATATCACCATTTTTGATAATCTCCGTATTTCCCATACTGTCTTTGTGTGCTAAATCGCCTTCAAGCGGAATAGTGATGATTTCCATATTATCGTGCGGGTGAGTTCCAAAACCCATTCCGCCAGCGATCGTGTCATCGTTTAAAACGCGAAGTGCTCCAAACTGAACTCTTTCAGGGTTGTACCAACTTGCAAAACTAAAACTATGATAAGCGTTAAGCCATCCGTGATTTGCGTTTCCTCTTGTTTCTGCTTTGTGTAATACTATATTTTCCATGATGATATGTGTTTTGTTATTTTTATAGTACAAAGATACCATCAAGGTCAACGAAATGCACTTAATGTAGATTAAGAAAAGATTCTGAGGTTCTAAGTAGCTAAGTTTCTAAGGTTTTTTTTGAAGCAGAAATTTTAGTTTTCAAAAGACCTGAAGTCCCGCTATCCGTTTCAATCTTTTGTGTCCGCCGCGGCGGAGACAAAAGGATTTTTACTTCTATCGGGGCTATGTGAGAAGTTTCATTTTCATAAGTCGTATATGTAGCTCAAAAAGAAAGGAAACGCAAAGTTTGTCATCTCGACGTAGGAGAGATCACAAAAGTGGCTCGACAAAGATTCAGGATTATTGGATCGGAGTTTCTAGTGTGATCTCTCCTACGTCGAGATGACAAGATTGCGAGAAGATTGTGTTTAGATAATTATATTCAGAGGGAAATAAAACTTTGTAACTTCACGTCTTTGCGAGATTTTTTTTTTTTTTTAAACTCCTAATTATTTGATTTTGATTAATTTCCCTTTTCCAACCACTTGGTCAAGGTAATTCGCAGATGAGCTTTGCTTATCATGCATGTTAAATAAAATAGTGTCATTTTTGATTTGATCTTTTGTAATACTTATAATTAAATCTGTATTTATAAAATTGTCCAATAGTATTACATTCCCATATGAGATTTTTCCTTTTGGCAGATACTTGTTATCAAACACAAAAACACTATCGTTAAAAGTAATTTTATCTTTTTGGGTGTAGACATTTTCGTCTTCTATTAAATAATTATAACGGCCAATAAGTTTGTCTGTTTTCTGGTTTGAATTAATAAAAAACAGCGTTATTATTAAAGTGAAATATTTCATACTATTTTAGCTATATTGAGTTATAAACTGTTGAACCACCGCATCTGTATTCTCATGACGTCTTTTCTTCTCCAGCGAAATTGGCGGTGCAGCTCTTTCAAGGCAATCTTTTACATCGCAGGTTTCGCAAGTAACACCAACAATCCTTTTTACTAGAGGTTTTCCATCAATAAATTTGAATTTCTTTTTCATTGCAGTTGTAATCAGGATTCCAACCGAAATACTTCTGATACAATTTTCTACAAAAGGATCTTTCGTGGCTGATGAAAAGACTAAATATTCATTACCACTGTGTGCATAACTGGAAATTTGTGCATCAAAAAAATGAGATTTATTCTGATTGATTGCTTCGTCTATGGTTTTGATAGAAACCCATCTTCTGCAATAATGCTCATTGGTTTCGTTGGCGTGCGGTTCTTGTTGATTGGTAATATGTAATTCCTTTTTTATTAGGTATTTATCAGAACCTATTTTGTGTGACATTCTTAAAAAGAACAAATTTTTCAGGTGAAAATCTTTGGGTAATAAATTGGTTAATCTCTGATAAAACGATTCAGGCGAAACTTCAAAACTTTCTATCAACGCAACGAATTCTTCTGGATTTGGTTTTTCGTTATTTAAGAAATCATTGATTTTGCTGGCAACTAATTGTCTGGGTAATAACAAAGCTCCTGCAAAGTACGAAGCATAAAAGTTGTGAAGGACCTGATCAAAATTTTCGAATTTAATCCAACTGAAAGTTAGTAATCTGTCAGATATTTTTAGGTAGTTATAAGCAATTTCTTTGGCTAAAATAAATGCTTTCTGCGGATTATCCAATTCTGTAGAGAGTAACAATGTTTTGCTTTTGGGAACATAAATAGAACGTAAGTCACCCAAAGCTTCCTGTTCAGAAAATACTATTTCTTTAATTTTATAATCAAACTCTTCTTTTAATATGGCCTCTAATTCTTCGATACTCACTTTTGAATCTAAATTGATCTGAAATGATTTTGAAAAAGAAATGACTTTATCTTCCAGGTCTTCAAAATAATTATTGTGTGCTTCCTGATAAGATCGTAAAGCGGCCAAAAAGAAACTTTCCCTGCTTAAATTATAATGTTGGGCAATTTCAATAATAGTACTAATAAAGGCATTGACTTTGGCTGGTGCATTTGCAATAATATCTATTAAATCGGCTTCCTGAATACCAAAAAGCTCTAGTGGAATCTCTTTTAAAATACCTGATTTTAAAATTTCACCAATCGGAGCGAGGTTATTGTCGAGCTTTAAAGATACCATTTGGTCGTATGGAACGTCCAGATGTTCGCATAAAAGCAAAATTTTATCTGTTTTTGGATATTTTTTTCCCTTTTCAATCTCGTTTAAATACGATTTTGAAAGATTTGTCAACTTGGCTAAGCCAAAAAGTGAAAGATTTTTTTGGGTGCGGACTTGCTTGAGTTTTAGCCCAAATATCAGCTTTATATAGTCTTTTTCGATATCCATAAATCAAATATAATCATTTAAAAAATAATCGCCAAAATATTATTTTTAATATTTAGCGAACGTTCGCTTGTTTTGTGAAGAACTTTTTTCTAATATTGTGGTGTAGAAAATATTAGATATCAATTGATTACGAATTTAAGTCTTTAGAAAGATGTGATTGATTTGATTATTGCTAATTAAAATAAAATCCACAGCTATGAAAAACCAATTAGAGATTACCGAAACGGCAATGGAATTTTTAGCCGAAAAGAAGCTTTCTTATCCGAAAATCTGGACAGATGAAGCGATTGTTTTTATAACCGAATTGCATCGCAAATTCGAATCGCAGCGAAAACTGTTATTGTTACAGCGCGAACAAAAACAAACTGCTTTTGATCAGGGCGTCATGCCGGTTTTTATAGCCGAAACTAAAAGTGTCAGAGAAAGTAATTGGACAGCTGGAGAAATTCCGAAAGATTTATTAGATCGTAGAGTCGAAATTACCGGACCGGTTGATCGCAAGATGATTATCAATGCATTGAATTCAGGAGCGAAAACTTTTATGGCTGATTTTGAAGATAGTACTTCGCCAACCTGGAAAAATTTAATGGATGGGCAAGTGAATTTAATTGATGCCGTAAACAAGACAATTTCACATACAGATTTAATTAAACACAAATCGTATCAATTGAATGAAAAGATTGCAACGCTAATGGTACGTCCGCGTGGTTTGCACTTGCCGGAAAAGCATCTTTTGATTGAAGGAAAAGAAGTTTCAGGCTCTTTAGTAGATTTTGGATTGTATGTTTTTCATAATCACAAAAGGCTTTTAGAAAATAATTCGGGACCATATTTTTATATTCCAAAATTAGAGCATTATCTGGAAGCACGCTGGTGGAACAATGTGATTGATTTTACTGAGGATTATTTGAAACTGGAAAGAGGAACTATAAAAGTGACTGTTTTAATTGAAACAATCACGGCAAGTTTTCAGTTAGACGAAATTATATATGAATTGAAAGATCATATTGTGGGATTGAATTGCGGTCGTTGGGATTATATTTTCTCTTACATCAAGAAATTCCGTAAGAATCCAAAATTCATCGTTCCAGATCGCGATCAGGTAAATATGACTTCCCCTTTTATGAATGCCTATTCGAATTTGGTAATTCAGAGATGTCATAAACGCGGCATTCATGCAATTGGCGGAATGGCAGCTCAAATTCCGATTAAAAATAATGAAGAAGCGAATGCAGCTGCTTTTGCAAAAGTGAAAGCGGATAAAGAACGCGAAGTTCGAAATGGCCATGACGGAACATGGGTAGCGCATCCGGATTTGGTTGCAATTGCAAAAGAAATTTTTGATAAAGAGATGCCAACACCTAATCAGATTCATATAAAAAGAGAACATCGAAAAATTACAGAAGCTGATTTGATTGAACCACCAATTGGAATCATAACTGAAAACGGCGTTCGCAAAAACATCAATGTTGGTGTTTTGTATTTGGCTTCATGGCTAAACGGACAAGGAGCAGCTGCGTTGCATAATTTGATGGAAGATGCTGCAACGGCTGAAATCTCAAGATCTCAATTGTGGCAATGGCTTCAGAATAAAGTGGTTTTGGATAATGGACGAAATCTTGATTTGGCGTATTATCACGAATTGGCTTTAGAGGAATTCCAGAAAATAAAAGACGAATTAGGCGAAGAAAATCATGAAAAACAACAATTTCCTTTGGCTGAAAAGGTTTTAGAGAGATTGGTTGTAAATCCTGATTTCGTTGATTTCCTGACTATTCCGTGTTACAAGTATTTATAAAAAAAACATTGAGTTTAATTTTAAACACATAGAAACATAGGTTTATGATTGTCTAAAATTAACTTTTAGAGAATTATAAAAAACAAGTTTTTCGCACATAGCTATGTGTGTTCAAACAAGTGAAGCGCCTTTAACCACAAAGAAAAGCTATGTTTCTATGTGTTAGAAAAAAAACAAAAAAAAAAATTTTTTGAGTCTCAGTAGAAAACTGCGACTGCAAACTGAAAACTTTTACTCACTAACCAACTTAACTATACTATTTATGAAAACAACAGAAGACAGAATTCAGGAATTGATTAACGATTGGATTACGAACCCAAGATGGAAAGGTGTTGAACGCCCGTATACGGCTACAGAAGTAGTTACACTTCAGGGATCGTATCAAATTGAGCATTCTATTGCCAAAATGGGAGCGCAAAAATTATGGAAAAAGTTAAAAAGTCAGGATTATGTTGCTGGTTTGGGCGCTTTAACAGGAAATCAGGCGATTCAGGAAGTCGATGCTGGTCTTGAAGCAATTTATTTGAGCGGTTGGCAAGTTGCTGCTGATGCAAATTTAGCAGGAGAAATGTATCCGGACCAATCGCTTTATCCTGTAAATAGTGTGCCAATGGTAGTAAAAAAAATAAATAATGCTTTATTACGAGCTGATCAGATTCAGACCGTAAACAGAGTTGAAGATAAAAAAGATTATTTGGTTCCAATTGTGGCTGATGCGGAAGCTGGTTTCGGGGGAAATCTAAATGCTTTCGAACTAATGAAATCGATGATTGAAGCAGGAGCTTCAGGAGTTCATTTTGAAGATCAGTTGAGTTCGGCTAAAAAGTGCGGACATTTAGGAGGCAAAGTTTTGGTGCCTACTCAGGAAGCAATTAATAAACTAATTGCAGCACGTTTGGCTTCTGATGTTATGGGAGTTTCGACTTTGATTGTAGCAAGAACTGATGCTGATGCAGCAAATTTGTTAACGAGTGATGCAGATCCAAGAGATGCTAAATTCATTACTGGGGAAAAAACCAACGAAGGGTTTTTCTATGTAAACAGCGGAATCGATCAGGGAATTGCAAGAGGTTTGAGCTACGCACCTTACGCTGATTTGATTTGGATGGAAACCAGTAATCCTGATTTGGTTTATGCCAAAAAGTTTGCCGATGCCATGAAAAAAGAATTTCCGGATAAAATGCTGGCTTACAATTGTTCTCCTTCATTTAACTGGGCGGCAAAATTATCAGTTGCTGAAATGGAGACATTCAGAGAAGATTTGGCTGCAATGGGATATAAATTCCAGTTCATTACTTTAGCAGGATTCCATGCTTTAAATACAAGTATGTTCGAATTGTCTAAAGCCTACAAAGAGCGCGGAATGGCAGGATATTCTGAATTGCAGGAAAGAGAATTCGCTCTGCAAAGCAGCGGATTCAGAGCGGTAAAACATCAGGCTTTTGTTGGAACTTCTTATTTTGATGCGGTACAAAATACAGTAACAATAGGAAAATCGACAACAACGGCAATGAAACATTCTACAGAGGTTGAGCAATTTTAATTCAAAAAAACACGGTCTTTGGCCGTGTTTTGTTTTTTGCCACAGATTACAAAGATTAAAAAGATTTTTTTCGCCACGAATTTTACTAATTTTCACTAATTTTTATTTAATTTTTCACTCAATTTAATTCGTGAAAATTAGTGAAATTCGTGGCAACATTTTTTAATCATTTTAATCTGTGAAATCTGTGGCTATAAAAACTATTTTTTCAAAAGCCTTGCTTTCATTTTGCTGAAAAATTCAGGTGTTACACCAATGAAAGAAGCAATTTGTTTTTGAGGTACTTTATGAACGAGCGTTCCATATTTAGTACAGAATTTCTCGAAGCGTTCTTCAGCGGGTAAACTTAAATTATCCATTAATCGTTGTTGATTGGCGACCAATGAATTTTCGATTAAAATCCTGAAAAAACGTTCTAATTTTGGGATGTCGAGATATAATTGCTCCTGGTTTTCTTTGGATAATGAAACAACTTCTGCATCTTCTAAAACTTCTATAAAAAGCTGTCCAGGTTTTTGCGAAAAAAAGCTGTACATATCGCTCATCCACCAGCCTTGACAAGCAAACGCCAGAACATGCTCGACAATATTATCATTGATATTGAAACTTCTTAAAATTCCTGAATTGACAAAATAGGAATGTTTGCAAACTTCTCCGGCACTTAGTAGAATCGTTTTGGCTTTATAAGTATGTGTTTCGGTTTTCGATAAAAAATGTGCTTGCTCTTCTGGGGTTAAGGAAACGTGTTTGGCAATATTTTCAAGGATTAGCTCCATTATTTTTCTTTTATCAAAGTGAATGAAGTAGCTTTAAAACGACCATTTTCTACTTTTCCGGTAACAGAAGCTTTGCGGATTTTATTGCAAAAGCCATCTTCGGCATGTGCGTCACCGTGTTGGTCAATCGTAGTTCCGTCAACAAAATAAGGCTTCCCATCAATTCGAACGGCTAAATCACAGCTTTTGCCTTTCATCCCAAATTGACATTCACCACAAGCAGTTTCTACAATTTGAGGTTTTTCGGTTGTTTTTTTATCCTGAGCTTGCGTTGCTATTCCAACAAATAGGAATGCTATAAAGAGTAGTTTTTTCATTTTTAAGAGTTTACAGTTATTAATTTTGAAGTTGTTTTGGCGCGTTCTACAATTTCTTCAATTGGAGTTGCTAATGTATCATGGCTTAAAACGACGCCCATTCGGCGGTATGGTCTTGAAGTTGGTTTGCCAAAGATTCTGAAATCGGTTTTGGGTAAAGCAGCTACTTTTTCGATTCCGGTAAAAGTAGGATTCGAGGAATCTTCTGATGCTAAAATTACGGCACTTGCTCCGGCTTTTTCAAGTGTGATTTCGAAAATAGGTAAACTTAAAATGGCTCGTAAATGCAATTCGAATTCATTGAAATTTTGTGTTCCTGCTAATGTTACCATCCCTGTATCATGCGGACGTGGAGAAAGCTCAGAGAAATAAACACCATCATTTGTTAAAAAGAATTCAACGCCAAATAATCCTGCGCCACCAAGTGCTTCGGTAATTTTCTCTGCCATATCCTGCGCTTCATACAAATCGGCCTCAGAAACTTTTGCGGGTTGCCAGCTTTCCTGATAATCGCCGCGTTCTTGTCGGTGTCCAATTGGAGAACAAAAAAGCGTTGGATTATTATTTTGAGTAATCGTTAAAAGCGTAATTTCAGAATTGAAATCTACAAAAGCTTCTACGATAACTTCGATTACATCGCCACGAGAGCCAGCAACGGCATATTGCCATGCTTTTTCGATATCACTTTCAGATTTTATGGTCGATTGTCCTTTTCCTGACGAAGACATTAAAGGTTTTACTACACAGGGAATCCCAACTTCCTGAACGGCTTTTTGTAATTCTTCTGCTGAAGTGGCGTATTGGTATTTGGCTGTTTTTAGTCCTAGTTCTTTTGATGCTAAATCACGAATCGCTTTACGGTTCATTGTAAAGTTGGCTGCTTTTGCCGAAGGAACAACGGTAATACCCTGTTTTTCGTAATCGTAAAAACGTTCAGTACGAATGGCTTCTATTTCTGGAACTATAAAGTCTGGTTTGTGTTTGGCTACGATTCGGTCAAGAGCTTCGCCGTCCAGCATGTTGATTACTTCGAATCCGTGGGCAACCTGCATTGCCGGAGCATTTTCGTAACTGTCAACAGCAATTATAGTTTGTCCGATTCGTTGCGCGGCGATGACAAATTCTTTGCCTAATTCGCCTGAACCAAGGAGTAGTATTTTCATTTTAGTGAATTCATTTTGATTTAGTAAAGATAAAACAATGAATTTTATTCTCACGCAGATTTTGCAGATTCAGCAGATTTTAAATTAATTAGAAATTTAATTTTTAGATGAAGTTATCGAAAAGACAAGATTGTCCATTATACTTCATAAATATAAAAAGTTCTTGTTAACTCGTTTGTCTGACGGGTAGAAAAGATAGTTCCCTTAAAGGAAATATGTCAAAATTATTTTGTGGAGTAAAATTTTGTTAATAATTATAAAATAACTTGATGGTTGGCTGATCTGAAATCTTCTTTAAAGCCACGCGATATTTATATATTTGCCGGCTTACAAATAAAACCCCAAAAGAATGAAGTTAAAATTTTTTTTAGTGATGAGTGCTTTATGCATTACATCTCTTTTACAGGCACAATCAGGAGGTATTACGTTTAAATTAGGAATGGGAGAACAAAAAGCAGATGCGATTGTTTTTAAAAAAGACAAACAAAAAATTAACGGGATTGTTAAGTTTCCTGGTTTTGCTAGTAAAAAAGTGAAAATTAAAGTTGGCGAGAGTAATGAAAAATACGCAAGTAAAGACTTAGATTCGATTCAGATTTTTGATGCAAATAAAAAACTGTCTTACACTTTTGTATGGACAAAAACGAAAGTATACAAAAAGAAGGGTACAGAATTTAAGATTATAAAGGAAAATTGGATCTGCAAGATCATTGAAGGAAAAGCTTCTTTGTATTTAGGTGGAGAGGATTATGGAATTAAGGAAGTTAAGGTAAAGAATGAAGAGACGAATGAAAAGATAAAAGAACCTAAAATGGAAGTCGTATCTAAAGATGTCAATCACTATCTGAAAAGAAGTAATGAAGATTATCCTGTATTGGTTTCTATAAGTTCAAATGGTTTTTCTGCCGGGTTTAATGTTTTTTTTAAAGAGTATGGCGTTTATTATTTTAGCGACAGTCCTGAAATTGCAAATAAAATCCAGGATAAAGAATATAAGTATTCTGATATTGAGAAAGTCGTAAATTTGTATAACGAAATATGCAGACAAAAAGAAAAAGAAAGACTGGAGCAGGAAGAAAAGGAAAGAAAAAAATTAGAAGAAAAAGATACAAAATCTAAGGTTACTGCCAAACCAAAGGCCGCTACGAAACCGAAGACCACAGCAAAACCTAAAAACGCCAAGAAAAAATAAATAAAAAGAGGTTGTCTGAAAAGACGACCTCTTTCTTTTATTATACTAGTAGATTTACAGAGTGTTTCTTGAAAAATGTAAATTTGGGCTAAAATGGTCT
>NZ_JBNNFM010000009.1:0-158416 GCF_050267765.1 Flavobacterium sp. NPDC079362
TAAGCCCGCCTGCGCAGATGGTACTGCAGTTATGTGGGAGAGTATGTCGTCGCCTTTCTTTTGAAAACCCTGTTTCTAGCGAAACAGGGTTTTTTTTTTTACAAAATACCGGGGTTATGCGGGAGCCCGATAGCTATCGGGGTCTGTCGCCTTTCTTTGGATCAAACGCAAAAGTTGGGGATTAACCAAAAAGATTAGATAATCTGAATAAGAAGAAATCTACTTTACTCACTCCTCTAAATTGACTTCTAAATGCTTTTACTTTAGCATTAAAAGATTCTGCTGAAGCATTTGCAATGTCTGAAGTAAATTGGATAAAAAACGATGATACAACAACTAGTGCTAATGAGTTTGAAATAACTGCATCTCCAAAAGTAAAAGGAAAGACTTCTGATATCTTAGAAATATTTAGTTTGACAATCAGGACAACTGATAATGTCTTAGTTGCAAATAAAACATACAATTTATACACAAAAAACACCTATTACTTTTTACCTCTAAATGACTCCTCACTTTGTTATAAAGAAGTAAGCCTTTGGGATACAGACGAAATATCTTTTAAGGATTCTTAGGATCAACACAAAAATTCCGCTGAAGCATTCGTTAAGTTTGCAAAGCTGGACCGGATAATATTTTGTTACCAAATGCAATTGTGGAAAGTTGTTTTTCTTTTTGCTTTCCTTGCTTCTTATGCATTTTTTCTTAAATAGTTTCTAATTTGCTTTTTTAAAAGAGAAGCACAAAAAAACTATTGATTTAATGTTCTTGTAAAGTTTGTAAAGGTTCAATGGGAAATACATTGGGATTTCATTTTAATAATGACACTTCTCTTTATCTTAGATTGCGTTAGGGATGGCAGCGATATCCTTTTGCGGTAAACCCAAACTTCCAAAATAAATTTAAAAGGGTGAAATGAATTTTGTTTATCTCTGGGTTGCAAAAAGGAATGATATTATCAAAACTTATTTGTTAAGTGTATTATAAAAACAAAAAAAAGCATGATGTTTAAATCATGCTCATTTGGTTATAATAGTTTGGTCTATGAATTATAATTATCTTATTTCTTCAAAAGTATTTCCCTGGTTGATATCGCCGGTTTTAAAACCTTTTTTGAACCAGTACATTCTTTGTTCAGATGTACCGTGCGTGAAGGAATCGGGAATAACTTGTCCAGACATTTTTCTTTGAATAGCATCGTCACCAACTGCATTAGCGGCGCTTAACGCTTCTTCGATATCTCCGGTATCTAAATTTTCCTGATTGTAGTGTGTCCAGACTCCTGCATAAAAATCAGCTTGTAATTCTAAGGCAACAGAGAGTTTGTTAGCTTGGGCTTGACTTTTACCTTCTTGTGCCTGATGCATTTTTGCTGAAGTTCCAATTAAGGTTTGTATGTGATGTCCAATTTCATGTGCTATAACATAGGCAATGGCAAAGTCGCCACCCTTGGCACCGAATTTAGTCTTCAGTTCTTCAAAGAACCCTAAATCCATATATACTTTTTGATCTCCCGGACAATAAAATGGTCCGGATGCAGATGATGCTCCGCCGCAAGCCGTATTTACAGAACCTCTAAAGAGTACTAATTTTGGATTTTTGTACTTCATTCCGTGTTCAGCAAATATTTTACTCCAAATGTCTTCATTGTCTGCGAGAATTACTCTGACAAAATTACCCATTTCTTCATCTTCCTTGCTTAACGTGGCTGTGGCTTCAGTTTGTTGTTGACCGCCTTGCAATTGTTCCAAAACAGGAGTGATAAGTTGAGCATTTTCTCCGCCAAAAACATTTACTAATAAAATAATAATACCAATAATACCACCTCCAACGACTACTTTCCCGCCAGATATTGATCGTCGGTCTTCAACATTATCACTTTGTCTTCTGCCTTGCCACTTCATATTATATTGTATTTTAGTTTATTGTAAATTATTTGTTGTACTAATTTATATATTTTTTGGGAATTACAAGTTATATGAAACGATTTAGTTTAACTATTTTAACCATTTTACTAAGGCTTCTTCTACAGTTCCTTTTATAATTGGCTTTGAGATATAATCATCCATTCCTGCTGATAGGCATTTGTTTCTCTCGTCTTTCTCAGCGCCGGCTGTTACAGCAATTATTGGAATATTTCTTCCTGAATTGATATTTCTAATGGCTTTTGTTGTTTCGTAACCGTTCATAATTGGCATTTGAATATCCATAAAAACAAGATCGGGATTAATACTTTCAAATTGAGTTACGGCTTCGTAACCATTTTCACATTCATAGATATAAGCTGTGCTGTAGAGGTTTTTGATAATAGTTTTTAATAATAACATATTTACTTTGTTGTCTTCTACAATTAAAAATGTAATGTTTTTATAGCTTTTAGTTGTGTTTTTGGTAGTATGTTCAAGGTTGATTTTTTTTAATTCATCATTGTATTTTTCGTTAATACTTTGGTTGCTTGTTTTTAAATTTAAATCAAAATAAAAATTGCTCCCTGTGTCAATTTTACTTTCTAATTGTAATTTGCTTTCCATTAAGGCTAGTAACTGATTTGAAATTGTTAACCCTAAGCCAGTTCCTCCAAATTTTCTTGTTGTGGAACTATCTTCTTGTGAAAAAGCTTTGAAAATTTTCTTTTGATTTTTTTCTAGAATACCAATTCCTGTATCAATTACTGAGAAGCGGATAGTACAATTATTATTTGTATTCTTTTTAAGAATAGAAACATTCAGTTTTATTGAACCCTCGTTCGTGAATTTTACTGCATTTGAAAGTAAATTAATTAAAATTTGTTTGATCCTGACGATATCTGTCCAGATATATTTAGGAACATTGTTATCGACATTTAATTCTAATTTAAGATTTTTTTGATTCGATTCGTACACAATTAGATCAAAAACCTGACCTAATACTTTTTTAATATCATATAAATCGATAAATAATTCTAGTTTTCCGGCTTCGATCTTAGAAAAATCGAGAATATCATTTATAATCTCTAACAGCGAATGTGCTGATTGATTAATAGTGGTCATGTATTTTTCCTGAATTTCTTCTAAGTCCGTTTTCATTAATAAATGGGTAAAGCCGATAATACCATTTAGTGGTGTTCTGATTTCATGGGACATATTGGCAAGGAAATCCGATTTGGATTTATTTGCAGCTTCGGCCAGTTGCTTGGCTTTTATGGCATCTTCAGTTTCTTTCTTGTTGGTGATATCAAAATAAATCCCGCCTACAAATTCAATTTCAGAGCCTTTTTTAATGACATCTCCAAATTCTTCTACCCAAATATATTCGCCTGTTTTTCTTCGAATCCGGTATATATTGTGCAAAGGTATTCCGCTTTGTAAATTATCAATTTGATTGTTGATTACTTCATCTTTATCTTCCGGATGAATAAGGGATAGAAAAGATAAATTATTTTCAATAAATTCTGACTTAGAATAACCTGTTAAATTTAAAATTTCGTCGTTAAGGAAAATTTTTGTCGAAAAAGCGTCAAATTTAGACAGGTAAACAGTTCCGGGAATATTATTGGCAATCAATTTAAATTTCTCTTCACTTTCAAGAATTTTAGCCTCATTTCGATTCCTTTCCAATGCTGATGAAATGTTATTGGCAAGAACCTGAAAGATATAGATTTCTTCTTCAGACCATTTTCTTTCTTTTGTACAATCATCAAAAGCTATGAAACCGGTAAAAATATCATTTATATATAAAGGTAAAATCAAAATCGATTTGATTTCATTATCAATTAATAGTTTTTTAAAAAAAGTGTTCTCAAGTTTACGCGTCAGCTTGTTTAGTATTTTTCTATTTTTAGCAGCTTCATAAATTTCTTTTAAATTATCCTCTGTAAGTTGTTGTAAATCCGTTGTTTGATGCCTGATTCCTTTTCTTGACCATTTGTATTTCTGACTAACAGTGTTGGTTGTAAAATCTTTTTCATAATAGTACATATGATCGACTTTAGCAGCTTTGCCTATTAAATCGTAAGTTTTCTGAAACATTTCATGAGTAGTTTTGCTCAATAAAAACTTTTCAGTACATAGTGAAAGCGCATAAAGTAATTGACTTTTAAATTCTAATCTTCGCTCAGCTTCAAGACGCATTTGAGATGAAATAGCAATAGAAATTATATCTGAAATCGTTCGGGCATATGTAATGTCTTCGTTATCCCAATCTCTTTTTTCTTCAGTGCTCTCAAAACAAACTACTCCCGCCAATTGTCCACTCAAAAATATTGGAACATCCAACATTGATTTAATTTGATTTTTGGTAAAGTAGAGCTTTTGAAATTCTGATGTTTCTAGTTTATTAAATACATCCGGGGCGTTAATGATGGCTTTGTTTTTTAAAGTTTCAAAATAAATTGGATAAGATTGTTTGTCAAGAATATTTTTGTCGCTTAAGTTTTGATTATCAACGCTAAATAAGTTCTTGCACGTAATCAGGTCTTTATTGTATTTCCAGAAACTGACGCGATTTGTTTTCGTTACCGTAGCTGCTTCTTTTATAATGTAATCAATAACAGTATTTAAATTAGCATATTTGCTAAAATCTGAAGTAGATAATTTTTTTGTTGAATTGTTGTAAGCTTCTATTTTTTTTAGACGCTTTTTTTTCTCGTTTTCTATGTTTTTAATATCAGTAATATCTCTGGCTATACCAGCAAAACCGATTGTTTGTCCCAAATCATTTTTACGGGTTATTATTTTTTGGGAGATCCATAATGTTTTTCCGTTTTTCTTTAAAATTGGAATTTCGATTGTTGGAAAATTATTTTCATTAGGATCTAGATTTTCATAAAAATCAACTGCATTTCTTTGATAATTTTCATGAATAAAATTTGAGTAGTGTTGTGAGATAATTTCATTTTCAAAATAACCCAAGATCGAAAAGCCAAAATCATTTACAAAAGTAAAACAGCCATTATTGTCAATCTCAAATATAATATCTGTAGCGGTCTGAATTAGATTTTTGTATTGGTCCTGAACATTAATTTGTTCTGTAACGTCCTGACCAATGCTTATAATTAAGTCGTCGGAGAATTTTTTATCTTTCCACTGAATGTACTTGTATTCGCCATTTTTGCTTTTTAATTTTCGAATATAAAGTTTGTTTTCTGCGTGGTTTAAGTTTTTAATATTGTCAATATAATCAGTCTCTTTCGTTAATTTCCAGAATTTTAAACCAGTCACTTCTTCCGGTAAATAACCTAAAATTGATGTTATGGTCTCGCTGCAAAACAGGACTTCATTTTTTTTATTTGTGGCAATTGTTAATGAGTTTCCTTTGTGAACAATCTCATTTGTAAATCTGAAATTGTCAAGATTGTTTAATAAAACGGCATATTTTACCTGATTGAGTATGAAAATCAGAATACAGAAATTAATCAATAAGATTGATGATTTTAGAGGAATCAGATCGAAAATAATTGTGAGAACTAAAAAAACAAAAACCAAAATAATGAAAAACCAATAGACTTTTATGGGTTTTAGAATACTGTAAGAAAAGAAAAATGAAATTAAAAAAACTATTATTGGTACAACATCATTTGGAAGAATAATAATGTTGTTTGCCACATAACTTATGTAAATAAAGAAAAAGAATATAAAAATGGGTTGAATATGATCCCGTAAAAATTTTACTTTATTTGTTATAAGATAGATAATCAGGACTGCAAATCCTATTGATAAATTTACGATTAATAAGCTTTTAGGCCTGATTTTAAAGATTTCATTAATGATTTCGATTACAATAATCGCAATACCAAAGAAGAGAATGTAGAGTTGATATTCTCTGTTACCTGTTTCTACCTCTAGCTTTTTTTCTATAAAATAACCAATTCTGGCTCTGATCCGAAAGAATTGATAAACTAGTATCCCCAGAAAACCAAATAACATTAATCCTAAAATGATAAATTTAGAATTGTGAAAAAAAATAATATCTGAGGTGAAAACATACCAGTTTGTAATGATTGAGTCTAGGGCATTACCGTGGGAGGTAATTCCTGAAATCAACGAATTGAAAAAACTATAGTTTTCTACCATTGAATTTGGGGTATGTTTGGTTTAGTAAAATTTCTTTTAAAAAATTTTAAATCAGAGTAGGTTAAGTTCTGTTTTTATATAAAATTTTCTGTTTATTCTAAATCCGATTGACCAATTGAATCAATTGGATCTTCCTTGTCATTTTTAAAAATTGCATGATATATAGCATATGTCATTGAATAACTAAGTGGAACTGTAAAAAGAATTCCAATAAAAAAAGCCATAAAACCCACAATTAAACCCGCTACAACTGTAGTCATTAGTCCAAAAAGCACAAGTGGTTGTTTTGAAATAATAATGAAACTTGACTTTATTGCATCAAGCGCTTTTAAATTTCCAAATATTATAAGGGGAATTGTTAAAAACGTAAAATAAGATATAATCAGTGAGATAATAATTCCTAAATTACTAAGTTTCTGAATTTCCAGAAATGTAGAAATTGAAGCACTAAACAATGATATGATTGCAGTTGCCAGAAATATTTGTAAAAAATGTTTGGTTTTATAATATGTAAAAATTGTTGAAACATTAAATTGCTGATCGCGATCTGCACAGTATGCCATTCTTAAAAAACCGGCACTAAAAGGGCTTAATAATGCTGAAAAAAGAACTGTTCCCAGAACATAATATAGTACTTGAGTACTGGAGAGATGGATAGGCTGAATATTAAAAAATGCAGGATTGCTTAATTTATCTGCACCAAAAATTGCTGCTAATACAATAGAACCGATAATACCAAAAAGTATTGAAAATACTAATAATATTAATCCGGCATAAAGTGCTATTTTTTTATAGTTTTCAAAAGCACTGTTAAAGACATCTGAAAAATCTAAGTGATAACCTTGATTCTTAATGTCTTTGATTTGTTCAACGATAGATTTCATTTTTTATTAAGTGGTATTGTTTTTATATTTTGTCTTTTAAGATAAATATGTGACGTAAATATAATATTTTTAATCAAATCCGTCTGAAAATCTGCAAACATTACAAAATTGTTTTTCACTTATTACATCCAATCCAGTACCTTTTTTATAGATGATAATTTGCCTTTATAGGGTGCATATCGCATTGGTAAATCTAACCAATTGCCTTTTTTTACGACAGCTTTGTGGTGAGAAAAGACATCAAAGCTCAATTGTCCGTGATAAGCGCCCATACCACTGTATCCAACACCTCCAAAAGGAAGTCTTTTGTTAGAAAAATGAATAACTGTATCATTAATGCATCCACCGCCAAAAGAATATGTTTTGATTAATTTTTTGGCGAACGATTTATTTTCGCTAAAAATATAAAATGCAAGAGGTTTCTCATAGCGATTGATTATAGTATCAATGTCAGTTTGTGTTTCGTAAGTTAAAATTGGTAAAATGGGTCCAAATATTTCTTCATTCATTACAGGACTTTCGAGTGCCGGTTCTTCAATTAATGTTGGTGAAATATAAAGTTCATTAGCGTCTGTTTCTCCTCCAAAAATTACTTTTTCAGGTTCAATCATACTTGCGAGTCGCAACCAGTTTTTGGTATTAATGATACGGGCAAAATCAGGGGATTTATCCATTTTTTTACCGTAAGCCTTTATGATTTCTTCAATTAAAAAAGTAATGAAATTAACTTTCATGTTTTTCTGAATCAGAATATAATCCGGCGCAATACAAGTCTGACCTGCATTAATAAATTTTCCCCAAACAATACGTTTGGCTGCTAATTTTAAATTGGCAGTTTCGTCTATAACACAAGGATTTTTTCCTCCTAATTCTAAAGTGATTGGAGTTAAATTTTCTGCAGCGGCTTTTGCTACAATTTTACCAACTGAAACACTTCCTGTAAAGAAAATATAATCCCAGCGTTGGGCTAATAATTTATTTGATACTTCGACACCGCCTTCAAAAACTTCTACATGATTGACATGAAATGTTTTTTCTATGATTTTAGCGATTATTGCTGATGTATGGGGTGTAAGTTCTGATGGTTTTAAAACAACTCTGTTTCCCGCTGCAACTGCAGAGATTAGAGGACATAAAGCCAATTGAAAAGGATAATTCCAGGGAGCAATTACCAATACGTTTCCATATGGTTCTTTAAAAATATAATCTGTAGAGGGAAAATTAAGAAGGGATGGGAAAACACGTTTTCGTTTTGCCCATTTATTAATGTTTTTTATGGTATCTTTTAATTCCGAAATGACATAATTTGTTTCTGTTAAAACAGCTTCAAATTCTGGCTTTTTAAAATCATCGTACAAAGCTTTTACAATTAAGTCTTCGCTTTTTTGAATATTGTACAACAATTTTTTCAGCGTTTCTCTTCTGTACCCGATGTCGTTTTTAAAGTCCATTTTTATGATCACTTGTTTTTGCCTATGCAAGTTAATCGATAAAAATTAAAAAATTAACAATTGTTTCATAAAATCAAATTGCATTCCAGATTGTTTCGTCCGGAGTTGGCGCTACAATTGTAATATTTTCTTTAGAAACGGGATGTATAAAAACCAGTTTTCTTGCATGAAGATGAATTCCACCGTCAGGATTGCTTCGGTCAAAACCATACTTTAAATCTCCTTTTATTGGGGATCCAATTGCTGACAATTGAGCGCGAATTTGATGATGACGACCTGTATGTAAATTGATTTCCAGTGCCACATAATTCTGAAGTTCTTTAAAAACAGTATAGTCTAAACTTGCCGATTTACTGTCCGGAACTTCTTTTAAATGTGCTTTTGAAGTATTGTTTTTCTCGTTTCTTTTAATATAATGAACCAATTTGGCAGTTGTTTCCTGAGGTTTATTCTTGACAACTGCCCAATAGGTTTTTTGTGTTTCACGATTACTGAACATTTCGTTCATTCTCGTAAGTGCTTTACTTGTTCTGGCAAAAACAACAATTCCGGTTGTAGGACGATCTAAACGATGAATCACTCCCAGAAAAACGTCACCAGGTTTATTGTATTTGTCTTTTATGTATTCTTTTACAACATCAGATAAAGGTTTATCACCCGTTTTATCACCTTGTACAATATCGCCTACGCGTTTGTTAACCACAATAATATGGTTGTCTTCGTGTAGTATTTGTAAGTTGTTTTTATCTGATATTATTTTCATTGTATTTGTTGGGAATTTTAGATAAGGAGAAATTCTGGCTAAAGCTTTTTTATGAATTTCAAATGTTGTTCTAGTTAAAGCTCAATTTTGTTAAGTTAAGTTTATTATCATAATTTTCTCTCCAAGTCTCCAAGCTTAAATTCAAAGTTTGTCATCTCAACGAAGGAGAGATCACACTAGTATTTCCGTTCAGATATTCGCCAATCTTTGTCGAGTTTTTTGTGTGATCTCTCCTTCGTCGAGATAACGCGATTGCGGATTCTGATAGCGTTATTGACACAAAAATAATTAGTCTGCATTCAAAAAAACGCTTAACTTAATGGCATTGAACTTATAATTTTAAAACCTTTGAGACTTTGTTACTTTGAACCTTAAAAAAAACTAATATTGTTCACCGGAATTAGGAAAATCACTAGACTTAACATCAGCAGCATATTGACCAATTGCTTTTGTCATTTCTTCGTATAAATTTAAATAGCGACGTAAGAAACGCGGACTGAATTCATTGTTCATTCCTAACATATCATGAATAACCAAAACTTGTCCGTCAACGCCACCGCCGGCACCAATACCAATAACTGGAATCGAAATACTTTTGGCAACTTGCTCTGCTAAATGGGCAGGGATTTTTTCTAAAACGATAGCAAAACAACCTACTTTTTCAAGCAATTTTGCGTCTGCGATCAATTTTTCTGCTTCTTCGTCTTCTTTGGCGCGAACACTGTAAGTTCCAAATTTGTAGATTGATTGCGGTGTTAAACCTAAATGTCCCATAACTGGGATTCCTGCGTTTAATATTTTTTTGATAGATTCTTTTATTTCTTTCCCTCCTTCAAGTTTCACAGCGTGTCCGCCACTTTCTTTCATGATTCTAATAGCAGAACGCAAAGCTTCTTTTGGATCAGATTGGTAACTTCCAAAAGGTAAATCTACCACAACTAGTGCTCTTTCTACAGCTCGAACTACAGATGAAGCGTGATAAATCATTTGATCTAAAGTAATTGGCAACGTCGTTTCATGACCCGCCATAACATTTGATGCTGAATCGCCCACTAAAATCACATCGACTCCTGCGGTATCAACAATTTTTGCCATTGTAAAATCGTAAGCCGTTAGCATAGAGATTTTTTCTCCGTTGCTTTTCATTTCGATTAATGACTTTGTTGTGATTCTTTTATAATCTTTTTTTGCTACTGACATTTTGTTTTTTTTTGAAGATGTAAAAGTATTGAATAATTATAGATTGAAATCAGCAATAGAAGAATATTTCGATCGAAAATAACTTTCCATCTTTAAATTCTATCTTAAATTCGCTGTCTTCTATTTGTATGGAGTAAGAATGTGGTACTTTTATAGAAGCACCAATATAAGTACCGTATTTTTCGATAAATGCTTTTTCAGTTACTGAATTGTCTAATATTGCGTTCGGATTTAAAACTAACTTGTTGTTTTCGTTAATAAAAACTTTAGTTATTTCGGCCTGATTTTTTTGTTCATCTACAGAAGCTTCTAAATCTGGATAGTAATAAAAAGTTTTACTTAGATAAACGCCACATTCATCGCTTACAATTGCTTTTTTAGGAGGTTTTCCGAAAGTGTTTACCAAATCTTTTTGGGTTAAATACCATGATTTGGTTTTTACTCCTTTCAAAATAAATTCGGATTTTTTAACGAAAGCAAGAATTTCTTCCGGCTTTTTATGTTTTGTTACTCCTTTGGCAACAGCCATATTTAATTCTGTATCAGCAAGAAGTTTCGGATCATTTAATTGTTTAACCACTTCATAATATCTTTGATATGCAGGAGCTAAAGTAGTGTTGTCACTATTCCAGGCTAATTCTACAAGTCTTTCGCCAATGGTTTTGCGCTCTGTGATATTAGCAACATCCAGTTTGTCAAAGTCATTTATTAAAGTATTGAAATCAGGTCTTTTGCCAACAAACTTTCTTAGCGTAAACCTTGCATATTCATCATTAAAATTGCCACTTATATTAACCCAGTCTTCCTGATTCTTAGGAAGGTAATTAATAGCGACAGGATCTCCTGTATTTAATATTTCTTTGATTTTTGAATTTTTATCTGGTTGTGCTCGCGCTTTCAAACCAGCAACTAAAACAAAAAGATGGTTTCCGCCGTAATAATTATCTCCGCCTTCTAAAATAGGATTTTCATTGTCTCTAACTTTAACATCTTTGGCGTTTAATCTTGTAGCGACATATTTTTCAGGAATATAACCTTCAGATAAATTATCAGCTTTTACTTCGTACCAGCCGTTTTTGCTTTCTGATAATAATTGTACTTCGGCACCATATTTAAAATAGCCCAAAAAATCAGCAGAAGCATTCGAAGAAATATACAAACGCGTATCTGAATTAAGGAAATAACGTTCCTGAGCATGCATTAAAACGGAACAAAATAGTATTGTAATAAGAAAGTAATATTTTTTCATGAAGTAAAATTTGGAAGAGTTTTTTGCCACAGATTAGAGGATTTAAAATGATTTTTTTAATATGCTTAATTCATACTTACTTAATCTGTGTAAATCCTTTAATCTGTGGCAACCTTTATTATTTTAACAATCCGCCATATTTACAGCAATTGCCAATCCGCCTTCAGAGGTTTCTTTGTATTTTGAGTTCATGTCTTTTGCCGTTTGCCACATTGTATTGATGACTTTATCCAAAGGTACCTTTGCATTTTTAGAATCTGTTTCCAAAGCAAGTTCAGCAGCATTAATTGCTTTTATTGCTCCCATTGTATTTCTTTCGATGCACGGGATTTGAACTAAACCGCCAATTGGGTCACAGGTTAAACCTAAATGATGTTCCATAGCGATTTCGGCAGCCATTAAAACCTGAGCAGGAGATCCGCCCATTAATTCGCAAAGTGCCGCCGCAGCCATAGATGACGAAACGCCAATTTCGGCTTGACAACCGCCCATTGCTGCTGAAATGGTAGACCCTTTTTTAAAGATACTTCCAATTTCTCCGGCAACCATCAAAAATTGTTTGATTTCTTTTTCGCCTGCATCGTGGTTTTCAATTACCAGATAATACATTAAAACGGCAGGGATTACACCGGCGCTTCCGTTTGTAGGTGCAGTAACAACACGGCCTAAAGAAGCGTTTACCTCATTTACAGCAAGTGCAAAACAACTTACCCATTTTAAGATTTGGCGAAATTTCACTTCAGTTTTCCTGATTTCTTCCAACCACGTTTGCGGGTTCGAATAATTCGATAAACCTATTAAATTTTGGTGCATATCAAAAGCCCTTCTGCGAACATTTAATCCTCCTGGGAGAATTCCTCCGGTATGGCAGCCAATATACATACATTCTAACATCGTATTCCAGATGCGCATTAATTCAGAGTGAATTTCGGCTTCCGGACGCATTGATTTTTCGTTTTCATAAACAATCTCTGATATAGATTTGTTTTCTGAAACCGTATAATTTAAAAGTTCAACAGCATTTTGAATCGGGAAGGGGAAAGCACATTTTATGACCTCCTTGATTTTTGCATTTGTACGTTCTTCTTTCACTACAAAACCACCTCCAATAGAATAGAAAGTAGATTCATATTCAGAATCGTCAGCTTTGTAAGCCGTAAATTTTAGTCCATTTGCATGAAAAGGAAGAAACTCTTTATTGAACACAATATCCTGAAGAAAATAAAACGGAATTTTATATTCGTTTGCGAGAACAATCTCGTTTGTATCTTCGATCGTTTTAATGATCCCTGCAATATTGTCAACCGGGATATATTCAGGATCTTGCCTGCTTAAACCTAACATTACTGATAAATCAGTAGCGTGACCTTTTCCTGTTAATGAAAGGGATCCGTATAAGTCGACTTTAACCCGTTTAACCTGGTCTAAAATTGATTCGTCTTTCAGCTCTTCTAAAAAACGTTCTGCGGCTCTCCAAGGCCCTAAAGTATGAGAACTTGAGGGGCCAACGCCAATTTTAAGCATATCAAAAACAGAGATACATTCTTCCATTGTGCAATATTTATTAAGACAAAGATAATTGAATAATGCAATGAATTTTTACTTTCGTTTGTTAATGTTGCAGTTTTGTTAAAAAAAATATTAAATATTAATAATTTGGCAACGAAACAAATTTTATTACTTAATATGCGGTTTTCGTGAAAAGTTCGCATTTTTTTTAGGTATTTTTGTAATGAAGTAATCACTAAAGAATCCGATTTTTTTAGTTTTAAATAAATCGGTAAATAATAACTTCTGAGGTTTTGTTTTAATTTGCACAGATCTTTTGCGAAAAATTGAAATACCACAAAGAAGATAAAATTACATTATGATAGAATTTTTCAAGCATTTTTTACAAGAATTCGAATTACCGCTTAGCAATCCAGTATTGATTTTCTCGTTAATACTTTTCATTATTCTCTTGTCGCCTATTTTATTAAAAAAAATCAATATTCCCGGGATTATTGGGCTTATTATTTCTGGAGTAATCATTGGACCACACGGACTTAATATTCTGGCAAAAAATTCGGCAGTAGATTTGTTTTCTACAATTGGGCTTCTTTATATTATGTTTATCGCGGGACTTGAGTTGGATATGAATGAGTTTAAAGCCAACCGAAATAAGAGTTTATTATTCGGTTTTTTTACCTTTATTTTTCCGTTAACGATAGGGTTTCCGGTTTGTTATTATTTGTTACAATACGATTTTAATGCTAGTTTTTTAACCGCGAGTATGTTTGCAACACACACTTTGGTGGCGTACCCAATTGTAAGTAAACTTGGTATTGCAAAAAATCAGGCTGTTGCAATTACTGTTGGAGGAACAATATTAACTGATACAGCTGTTTTGATTATTCTGGCTGTTATTATGGGAAGCAGTCAGGGAAACCTGAATCAGGCTTTCTGGATAAAACTAACAGTTTCATTGGCTATTTTCTCAGCCATTATGTTTTTGGTTATTCCGAGAATCGCAAAATGGTTCTTTAAAAAATTAGAAAGCGAAAAACACGCTCATTATATCTTTGTACTCTCTGTTGTTTTCTTTGCGGCCTTTTTAGCCGAAGTAGCAGGAGTAGAGCCCATTATTGGAGCGTTCGTTGCTGGTCTGGCATTAAATCCTTTAATTCCGCATTCGTCGGCATTGATGAATAGAATAGAGTTTATCGGGAATTCATTGTTTATTCCTTTTTTCCTGATTTCGGTAGGAATGTTGGTTGATATCAGCGTGATTCTTAGCGGACCAACGGCATTAATTGTGGCGGGAACTTTGAGTGTTGTAGCTATTTTTGGAAAATGGATTGCGGCATTTTTTACTCAGATTGTTTTTAAATATACGAAGACTGAAAGACAACTTATTTTTGGATTAAGCAGTGCACATGCTGCCGCAACGTTAGCCGTTATTTTGGTTGGATTTAAAGCAAAGATTCTGGACGAAAACATCTTAAACGGAACTATTATCTTAATATTAATTACTTGTATTGTTGCTTCGTTTGCAACTGAAAAAGCAGCTAAAAAAATAGCAATTTGCGAAGAAGAGGTTTCGCATGAAGATGCACATAGCGATCAAATTTTAGATGAACATATTTTAATTCCGTTAGCCAAAACTTCTGCGACGGCTACTTTACTGGATTTTGCTCTTTTAATTAAAGATAAAAAATCAGCTAATCCGGTCACTTTGTTAACGATTGTACCAAATAATGATCAGGCCGAAAAGAATATTCTAAAGTATAGAAAAGCAGTTGATAAATTTGTTATTCAGGGATCTGCTTCAGAAGTAAAAATAAATACAATTGCCAGAATCGACCATAATCCCGCGAGTGGAATTGCGAGAACTTCTAAAGAAATCATGTCAGATATTGTGATTGTAGGCTGGCCAAGAAAAACGGGTTTTCTGGATAAGATTTTTGGAGAAAATGTAGATTCAATTATCAATAATGTAGATAAAAGTTTATTTATCTGCAGGTTTCAAAAGACTTTTATAGAAGAAAAAAGATTGGTGTTTATTTGTCCGCCTTTTTCTGAAAGAGGAATTGGATTTCATCTTTTATTGCAGAAAATCTGCCGATTATCTCAAGAATTAAGTATTCCGATTGTGATTTACGCTGAATATAAAACGCATCAGGCAATCCAGCAAATTGCTGTTAATTTGAAATTAAATGCTAAGTTAGGTTTTAAAAGTATTATGGATTGGGATGATTTTGAATCGATCTCAGAAGAAATAAAACTGACAGATTTAATAGTCTTTAATTTATCGAGAAAAGGATCTGTTTCTTATCAGTCGATCTTTGACAAATTACCACAGAAATTTGAGCGATTATTTAATGAAAATAATCTGATTTTGGTTTATGCCCATGATGACCGCAAAGGAACATCTATGGATGCGTATGAAGATTTTACTGCAACTCCATTAACGAAAGGTATTGAAGCCATTGAGCAAATTGGTCGAGGATTAGGGAATATTTTGAAGAAGGGGTAATTTTGATTATGAATTGTCTAAAAGTAGTATCTATTGTTGCATTTTTGATTTTGATAAGCTGTCAGCATAAAAAGCAGGAATCTTTATCAGAATCAAAAAAAACTACAATTTTAAAAGGGGAGAATTTTGATGTATTTAATTCTCAATTTCATTCAGATTCTGTTTTTCAGATTTCAAGAGTAGACTTTCCTATTGATGGAATCTCGGTTTCGGGTTTTGACAGACACAACTGGACTAAAGAAAATTGGAAGTTTATAAATGTTCCGGTTTCTGAGAAAAATGAAATACAAAATTACGCACATAGTTTGGTAAAAACCGATACTTTGATAATCGAAAGATTTTGGATTCCTGATAGTGGTTTTGAAGTCGAAAGACAGTTCAAACTCATTAAAAACAAATGGTTCCTGGTTTATTATAATAATATCAATTTATAAAACAGCATTTCGATTATGGATGATCTACTAGAAATAATGTCAAAATGCGATTTTCCAAAAAGGGATATAAAAGCTTCTGTTGAAGTAGCTGATGTTGAGTCGTATTCAGGTTTAAAACTCCCGAAAGATTATATTTTTTATCTTGAAAATTATTTTGGTATTGACCAGTTTATTGGTGTTGAATTTATTAATCTCTGGAGTTTAGAAGAAATTATTGAAGCGAATAAAAACTATAATATAGTTGAAGAATTGAGCAGAACTATTGGGATTGGTTCAAACGGAAGCGGCGAATTTATAGGGATTGAAATAGATCAATCTGATAATGTAAAAATAATACTTTCTCCTTTTATTGATTTGGATAGTAAACATAATATTGAAATTGGAAAGTCATTTACTGATTTTCTTATTCGTCTTGATCATAAAATTGAATGGTTTTCTTAAATTTATATAATTTATAAAACACAATAAGATGAATCACAAAGCAATTTCAATCAGACCTTTTATTGGAGCCAAAGATTTCGAAATTTCCAGAAATTTCTATCGGGATTTAGGTTTCGAAGAAGGAGTTTTAGATTCAAAGTTTTCTGTTTTTAAGACTGGAGATTTAGCCTTTTATCTTCAGGATTATTATGACAAAAGCTGGAACGAAAATACTATGATTTTTCTTGAAGTTGAAGATGTTGATTATTACTATAATCAGTTATTGGCTTTGAACTTAACTAAAAAATATGGAGTTAAGTTAACACCTACAGTGCATTTAGATTGGGGAAGCGAATGTTTTTTACACGATCCGTCTGGTGTTTTATGGCACTTTGGGAAGTTTAATAAATAGTTTTTGTCACGAAGGTACAAAGGCGCAAGTTTTTTAATTTGCTATATAAAAATCGGCTAAATGAATTGTGTTGCTTTCTCTTTGGTACCAATCATTATAAACTAGTTCCATATTTTTTACCTTGAATTTCCCAAAATCATAATTGCGAAATTTTTCTGCAATTTGTATTAATTTTTCTGGGTTTTCAAGCTTTTCCTGAAATCGCATAACTGTGGTATGTGCAGTTGCTATTGTGTATCGACTATCTATACTTTGTTCCAGAGCTGACTTTTTAAAGTCTTCACGAAGTTTATTCCTGAAATTATTCAATGATTCATCAGTAGGGTAACCTTGAATCATTATCGCAGAAGGTGAAGCTGTAATACCTCGAAATTCAATTTTAATTTTATCGAGATGCACTAAACTTTGTTGAATTACGTCGACATATTTGCGAATGTTTATTTTATCTAAAGTAAAACCTTCGTAGCATGAAATAATTGACATGACCGTGATATGAATATCTGAATCAGGATAGTAATATTGATTGGGTTCAATTGCCTTTAATTCATCTAAAAACAGCTGAATATTGGCTTTTATTATTTCGCTTGGACGGATTAATAACGTGATGCCAAATCTGGAATCAGATACATTATTTATTTGCGTATCTAATTTATAATTTCCGTTTAAAATTTCTCCGGAAGATTTGGTATAAAGCTGATTGTAATGTTCAGTTAAATTCATTTAAAATTATTTCTTTTTTGCTTTTTCAAGGTTTTCTTTCACTCTAAACTTTACAATTTTGGTTATTAAATCTAATGGTATTGGTTCATTAAGGGGAAATTGTACGGAACCTTTTCCTGATTTATATTTTGAGAGCTCCTCTTTAAAAGCTTCGTGACCACTAGGCAAAGCATACAGACCAATATGATTTTTGAAAGCTGCAAAGTATACAACGATTCCGTCTTGGTCAAAAGCCGGCATCGAATAACTAATTTTTTCTTTGGCATGCGGAGCAGCTTTCTGAATTGTTGTTCTGATTTCCTTCAAAATCTCCTGAATATTATTTGGGAATGCGCCAATATATTCGTCGATATCTGCAGGTTTCTTTATGTCCATTTTTTTTGTTTTTTTTGGTTTGAGGTTTCAAGTTTTCGTAACTAACCTGAAACAAAAAAAAAATGAAACTTTTTTATGCAAGTCCTTTAGGAAAGCGGTCCAAAACTAAATTCAGTTCTATTTTGTGTTCTAGATATGCTTTTGCTCCGGCTAAGACTAAAGTAAAACCTTCGGTTGAGTTTCTGACCTGATCGATTATTTTATCAGCATCTCCTTTTAATCCTGAATTGATAATGCTTACAAAAGTTTCATGTTCGTTTAGTGGGCTAAATATCCATTCGACTAATGTGGTTTCATCAGGATTTCCCCATTCGATCACAATCTTATGATTTTCCTGTAAAACTAGTGTTGTAACCGTTAGTGAAAAACCATACATTTCCCAAATCCATTCAGTGGTGGTATCTTGTTCTAATTTTCCGGAACCTTTTGTAAACCAAAATTTACGTGTTATTTCCGGGTCTGTAAAAGCCTGAAAAACTTCTGAAACAGGTTTTCTAATCAGCATTTCGGCTTTTGCGAAGTGGTTGTTTTCTGCTTTCATTTTTTAATAAGAAGTTATAGGTTAGATGTTAAGTGCTAAAATATAGAGGTTTAGAAGTAAATGTAAATATAATTCTAATTTTTTATTTTTTGGCTCTAATTGTTTAACTTCTCGGGATGAGCGTTTTACTTATGCTTTTTCCTTGTCAATCCATTTTCCAACAGTTGGCGCTACATAATTTTTCATTTGATCTAATAAATCATCAATGTTATCACTTACTAATAACATTTGCTGATTGATATCTTTCAATAAACCTTTCTCAACCATAACTTTTGTTAATTCAATCAATGCATCATAAAAACCATTGATGTTTAAAATGGCAATAGGTTTTTTATGAAGTCCTAATTGTGCCCATGTCAGCATTTCAAAAAGTTCTTCAAGAGTTCCAAAACCGCCCGGAAGTGCAATTACGCCATCACATAAGTCGTTCATTTTGGTTTTTCTTTCATGCATGCTTTCTACTAAAATCAATTCAGTTAAACCTAAATGTACAATTTCTTTCGATCGTAAAAAATTAGGTAAAACTCCAATTGCTTTTCCTCCTGCATTCAAAACTCCATCTGCTATTGCGCCCATCAAACCAACATTTGCGCCACCATAAACCAATTCGATATTTTGTTTAGCTAAAGTCTGTCCAAGTAAAGTTGCTTGTTCTTTGTAAATTTCATCGGTACCAAAACTGGAACCGCAGAAAACGGTAATTCTTTTCATTGTTTATCTTTTGTTTCAGTAAATGTTATAATTTATAATCTTCAACCTTTAACTCATATTCAAAATGAGGCATATTAAGAGGAATATTACTGATAGCACTTATTTCACCAATTTTTACACTGCCTAATTTTGATACTGCTTTTTGCGAACGAATATTATCTGCACCAATATGAAATAGTATCGAATCTACATGTTGAAAAGCATAATCTATTAATAGTTTTTTATTTGATTTATTGTATAATCCACCCCAGAATTTTCGACCAATAAAGGTAAAACCTATTGCAATACTGGATTTCTCCGGATTGTAATCATAATAACGGGTATTGCCTATAATTTCATTTGTTTTTTTATCTAAAATCAAAAAAGCACTTTTTGAGTTGATTGCAGCATCAAAAAAAGGTCTGAAAACTTCTATTTTATATCGGTCTTTAATTGGATGCTGTTCCCAAATTAAAGGATCTGAAGCTACTTTATAAAGTGCGTCAAAATCACTTTCCTGCAATAGAATTAGTTTTGTTATTTCGTCTTCTAAAATTTCCGGTTGTAAATTGAATTCTGAATTATTCATTTCTTAAAGTTTTAAAGTTTTCGTTTACTACTAAAGTTTACGAATGAGCACGAATTTAAAATAAAAAATTTACTTTAGTTTTTTGGGAATTGTTTGTTTTGCCACAGATTACAGGATTAAAATGATTTTATATATGAAGTTTATTTCGATGCCAAGGAGGCTCTGGCGATAGCGAACAGGCGAAGCAAATCACACATGAAACTCCGCAAAGAAATGCCGACAATCTTGGTCGATCAACTAGTGTGATTTCTCTCTTCGATCGAAATGACAAAAAAGGAGAATAAGATATAAAAATCTACGAGAACCGGTTTAATCTGGTTAATCCGTGAGCGATTATATATTCTTAATCTGAACGCAGGAAACATTTTCCACTTTAACTTCTTTTCCCACTTTTTTAAGTAATCCGGTTTTTGAATTTCTTTTAAATACTACTACATTTCCTGAATTGACATTTGTAGCGACTAAAAACTTTCCACTTTCATCGATGGCAAAGATTCGTGGATGTTTTCCTAAAGTCGACTGGTAACCAATGTTTTTCAAAAGTCCCTTTTCATCAATAGAGAAAATGGCAATATTATTTTCTTTGCCCCGATTTGTGGCGTATAGAAATTTTCCGTCTGGTGAAATATGAATATCAGAACTTTCAAAACCAGATGTTATTACATCAGGATGTGTGTTGATGCGCTGAATTTGTTTTAAAGTTCCGTTTTCGTATTGGTAGACACTTATTGATCCGGACATTTCTTCGATACAATAACCCAATTTTTCATTAGGGTGAAAAGTCAAATGTCTGGGTCCGGCTTCTAAATCAGTTTTAGTAAACGGCACTTTTGTTTCGAGCAAAGGCTGTTTTTGATTTTCATCAAAACGATAACAACGGATTTTATCAGCGCCTAAATCGGGTAGAAATAGATAATCATTTTGAGGCGAAAACACAGTCGAATGAACATGAGATTTTGTTTGTCTTTCTTTATTGATACTTCCATCAGAATATTGGTGATTTTGTGCAATCGAATCGATTTTTCCGTTTTCTAATAGTGGATGTACTGAAACACTTCCTTCTGTATAATTACCGTTTACCAGCCATTTACCATTTTTATGAACAGAGAGATAAACAGGATTTTCGCCGCCGCTTGATTGTTTGTTTAAAAAAGTCAATGTTTTGTTTTCCGGATTAAATTCAAAACTGCTTACGCTTCCTGCATTTGGCGTTTTTGTATCTGTGCATGCATATAGATATTTTCCGTTTGGCGATAAAGTCAAATACGAAGGATTGATAGTGTTTTTTGCTGATGTTACTTTGCTTAATTTCCCTCCTAAAGTATCTAACTGATACACCTGAATAGATTCTGCAGCCAAATCACGATTGTAACTTCCTAAAAAGACATAAGTATTTTGCGAGAAACTATTTAAAGTGATCAGAAAAGTAATTGCGAAAAAGGTTATTTTTTGTTTCATGTTTTTTGCAAGGTTTATTTTTGTTTCAGGTTTCAGGTTTCAAGTTTCAATTTGCAGTTACAGTCGCATTTTATATCTATACTCTCTATCCTATACTCTCTATTCTAAAATCTACAATTACTTAATCCCTTTCCACCATTGTTGAAATTCTTGTTTTTCATTTTTCAATTCTACTAATTCCCCAATTTTTGGAGTTATCAACGGAATCGGATTTTCTGAAGCGGCATTCAATTGAGTCACTTTTATCAAAGGTTCATCCCAAGGATGCAGCGCTAATGGAAATTTTGAAGAATGTACCGGAAACACGCGTTTTGCTTTTAGGTCGTTCATGGCTTTTATCACATCCTCAGGCAAATTATGAATGTATTTCCATGCCGGATTATATTGACCGTTGTCGATAAGTGCAATATCAAAAGGTCCAAATTTATTACCAATTTCAGCATAATGCGTGTCGTAACCGCTGTCTCCTCCCAAATACATTTTAAAATCTTTGGTTGCTAAAACAAAAGACGTCCAAAGCGTATTGCAACGATTAATACTTCTGCCCGAAAAGTGTCTTGATGGAGTAGTATAAAGTGTCAAATTTTGATCGAGCTCGATTTTTTCATGCCAGTCTTTTTCGATAATAATTTCTTTTGGAAAATTCCAAAATTCAAAATGTGAACCCACGCCAAGTGCACAAACTATTTTTTTGATTTTTGGTTTTAGCTCCATGATTGTTTTATAATCCAGATGGTCATAATGATCGTGTGTAATCAGCAAATAATCAATTTCAGGAAAGTCATCGGCGGTATAAATATCAGTTCCTTTAAATGCTTTTGTAGTTCCGTAAATAGGAGAGGCGTTGCCGCTAAAAACAGGATCAATCAGGAATCGTTTTCCTTCAAGCTGAATGTAATAGGAGGAGTGTCCAAACCAAACCAAAACATCCTGATTGATAGGGAGCTCCTTTAGATTGGTTTTTATGGATGGAATTGTATCAGTGGGAATTTTACGGTCTACTTTTTTAAACAAAAAATTATAGAAAACTTTAGAGAAGCTGTAACCTTCGGCAAGTTCTGGTGTAAAAGAGATGTTTTCGAATTTTCCGTTTTTATATTGAGGCGACTTTTGCATTAAAGCCAATCTTGCTCCTGATGGTTTTTTGCCATATCTGGGATGTTGTAAAACAAAAATAAGAACGGCGCACAAAAGAATTAGTATGGTAAGTATCATGGTTATAATTTAATTTGAAGGATATAAATTTTTTAAGTATTCTAAAGAAAGTGAAATCATATTTTTAAGAACTTCAATATCAATATCGGCTAATTTTTTAATATAAATACAGCCTTTAGAGGCTTTATGTTTTCCTAATTTAGAAATTAGTTCCTCTCTATTTTCTGGCGAGACATATATATAAAGCGATATCGCTGCTTTTCTTGGAGAAAATCCCACAAGTGGCGCATCGCCTTCATGACCGCTAGCATATTTATAATGATAATTTCCGAAACCAATAATGCTTGGTCCCCACATTTTGGGTTCTAAACCAGTGATTTCCTGTATTATTTGAATAAGTTTAAACGCATCATTTCTTTTGGCTTCATCTTCAACAAAAGCATTTATAAAATCAACAATACTTTCATTTGTTTCAGTAGTTTTATTCTTTGCCATTTTATTTTATTCTAATTAAGTAAATCACTTTTCATCAGGATATTTTTGATTTTAAATTCGTTGATATAAAACAAATCACGATTTTGATTCATCTGGTTTTCTAAAATAATTAAACTGATATCGCTTTCAGGAAAATATAAATTTACAGATGAAAAACCGTCGCCTAAACCTGTGTGACCAACATATTTAACAGGTTCTTTATCTACGATTCTAAAGCCATATCCGTAGCCTATCTTTTCTTTTGCAAAGAAATTATTTTGAGCGGTTATGTTATATTTAAACAGTAATTGATAACTCTCTGGTTGTAGTAATTTTCCCTTATGAAGATTTTCATTCCAAATTGCTATATCATCCGCAGTCGAAACAATTCCGTTAGAAGCCGTACTTTTTAAAGTGATCATCGTTTTTGATACTATCTTAAAACTATTATTTGTGTTGATATATCCTGAAACTAAATTCTTAATTGGAGCTGCAGAAAAGCATAGTGTATTTTTCATCTTTAGTTCTTTAAAAAATGCATTTGCTATTTCCTGATAACTTTTTTTAGTAACAGATTTTATTATTTCCCCCAGTAAACTATATCCTAAATCTTCATATTTAAAATCAGTTCCCGGTTTAAATGCCAGCGGTTTTTGTAAATCGATTATTCCGTGTGTGTGATTTAAAAGTTGATGAACCGTAACTGAATCTGCCCAGGCTTGGGTAAGTTCAGGTAAATATTTTTTTATAGGTGCCTGTAAATCAATTCGGCCTTGTTCTACTTCTTTTAAGATTAAAACAGCCGTGATTTGTCTCGTATTCGACATTATTTCAAATTGGCTGTCTGTTTTTAAACGTTTTCGGGTTTCAAAATTGGTAAAACCATATGTTTTATTATAAACTGTTTTTCCGTTTTTAGCAATCAGGACAACGCCATTAAATATTGGATCGCTAACGCTGATTAAACTGTCAATTTGAGCAGCGTAATTATTTTTTTTCTGAGCAAATAAAAAGCTGTTAGAAAATAAAAGTATGAAAGAAAATAGGAAAGAGATTCTGAAGTGGGAATTCATTTTTTAAGATTGTTTTTTTGTTTCAGGTTTAAGGATTCGAGTTTTGATCTCAGTTTTTAGTTTCGGTCTTCAGCGACTGAGATTAAAAATTATTGAGTTACATAGTTAACTTCTGTGTTATTTGAATTTGATAAATCGGCATTGCTGTAATCATTCTTTGAATTGTTTTGTGAAATATAGTTTCTTTGAAAAGGGATCTATTAATTCTAAAAGAAAATTCATCAAAATAAGATTGAATATGTTTTTTACTAACATGAGTTGGAACTGTTCTTATCCAAGATTTTATTTGATGAATCACAATGTGCATCTCTTTGAAATTCTTTCCTTTTTTACTTTCTTTTTGTTCTATATCATAACTCTTTTTTAATGGACTATAACCTCTCCATTTGTCAGTAAATATTTTAGCATTTGTACTAATGTGCTCTTCAAAAATCGGAGTCAATGATTTAGCAGAATAATCATCAATTGCTTTAACATACACACGTTTTACTTTGTTTTTATCCGTTAATTCAACTGCTATTACTGCTTTGGTCTTTTTAGTATCGTAGCTTCTTCCTTGCTTGCCATCTTCTTGTCCGCCAACTACAAATTCATCAACATGAACTATATTAGACAAAGGATATTTCTGGCTACTTTTCATGGCAACCCGAACTTTTTGCATAAAAAACCAAGCTGTTGTTTGGCTAATTCCGTAGCGTTTTCCAATTTGAATACTCGATAAACTTTTACTACTGGTTGTCATTTCAAAAACTATTAAAAATGCTTTTTGTAAACCAAATTTCACCTTATGAAACAATGTATTTGCTGTAGCACTTTCAACATGATTGCAACTGTAACAATGATAAGTGAATCCTGATTTTTCACAACCTCTTTCTGATCCACATTTGCTACATTTAAAACCATCCAGCCATTTAATTTTACTCAAATATGCTTTACAGGCATCATCATTTGGGAATTCTTTTACTAGATTGAGTATATTTTGACCTTTAAATTCTTCCATAAGTACTATTTTATAACTACTAAAATACAGAATCTAAATTAATAACTCAAAAAAATTATTCTATCAGAACATTCCATTTATGTTAATAGGTTCTCTTGGAATAGGTTGTCCCAAATCCCAGAGTTCAACAATTTTATCTGCTTTGAATTTAAGTATATGAACGACCGCAAAACCTAAGTCGACAGGGGTTTGTTTTAAATGCGAATGTACAGCAACCAGATTTCCATCTTCAAGAATATGGTGAATTTTAAAAACTTTATTTGGGTTTGTTCTCGTTGATTCTTCCATTGCCAGCATCAACGTATCGGCATCACCTTTAAAATAGGCATTATGATGTTTGAATTTTTCACCAACATATAAACGAAATGCTTCATGAGAATGCCCGTTTGCAGCGAGTTTTAAAAAGTCCTGGGCTATTTCTTTCTTAGTCATGGTTCTGGAATTTAAAAGCTAACTAAGTTATAAAATAAGTATCTATGAAAATCAAAAAGTACTTAATAATTTTAGTCCAGACGTTTAAATTCATAAATACCATTATAACTTGGTCCGGCCCAAAAAAGGAACAAGAATGCGCCTGTATTATCTACGGCTTCATTTATAATTAAATTATTGTTTTTAGAAATGGCGATGCGTCTTTTATTGTTATTACATCCGCCAAAAAGGTAGGGTATTCCGGTACATTTAAGATATTTATTGTCGAGATAAAACATTCCGTCTTTTTTTAGCTCACCCTTGATTTGCTGTTTTTTTATGCTGTAATTATTCCTGAATAATTCGACGTTTAATTGGGTATTATTGCTGATTTTTAATTCGATATGATAGTTGACAAGGCCATTTATAATAGAATCTATATTTTCAAATTTTAAACTTTCGGTTGTTATGTAATTGTATGAATTGATATATTTTTTTGAAGTTTCTATATTTGAATGCTCATTTTTTTTGTCGAATTTTTTTATTGGTGAGAAGGTAAATTTTCCATTAAAAGAATCCAAATTTTTGTTGTCAATTGTAGTATAATCGTTTTTGAAATCCTTTGTTGAAAAAGAAGCACAATTTAGTAATGAAACTGAAATTAATAATAGTAGAAATGTTTTTATGATCTTTTTCATATGTAATCCGATTACAAAATAATTAATTCATTAGATTTTAGATATCGATTTTCATTGATTACTTTTTTTGCTTCCGGGCTGATCCAAAAGTTTGGGCGATATAGTTTTGCTGGACTTTGTACTTTCGCTTTATGAGATATTGATTTGATGTTTTTTACTAATTTATTAAATAAATTATAATTATTAAAAGTATGTGCATCAATTATGGAATTATTTCCATCAGTTAAAAAGCTTACAAATTTGGGATACGTCAATTCTAGTCCAATAGTTCCTTCTGTATTCATGAAGGCCACACTTAAACTTTCTTTATCTTTAATAAAGTAAAGGTAAAAAGGAGTTATATTAATTACCGGTTCAGTAGGTCTAACACGTTTAAATTCTTTAGATACTATTTCGTTTTTATCATCAATATTTTCAAAATCTATTTTGTCAATATCATCTGTAATCGATATTCGAATTTTATCTTCATAAAACCAGTGTTCTTTTCTATCGTATTCTTTCTCTCCGATTATAATTTCGTTAAAAAAATCTTTGTAACCTGTAAATACATATGGTTTATCAGTTGCTTTATAATCGATAGGAACTCTTGTATTTGTGATAACAAAGTAAAATTGAAGTTCTGTAAAAAGAGATTCAAATTCATTGGGTGTAAGTATGAAGTTAAATTTATTCCATCCTTTTCCAGAACCGAGTCCGCCAAAATAGCCCATAAGTTACAATTTAAGTTTAAGAGAGTATAAAGTTTACAATAGCTTCCGAATGTATTTTTGTCGTATCAAAAACAGGAACATCAAAATGGGATTGGTCTATTAATAACGGGATTTCGGTGCATCCTAAGATAATACCTTCTGCACCGCGTGCAATAAGTTCGTTGGCAATTTTGATATAGTTTTGTTTCGATTCCGGATTAATGATTCCTCTTCCGAGTTCTTCTTTTAAAACATGCTGAATATAATCTCTTGTTTCTTGATTCTCAGGAATTAACACATTTAATCCAAAACTTTTGAGACGTTCTTTATAGAAATCCATTTCCATAGAAAAAGAAGTTCCTAAAAGTCCAACGGTAGTGATTTTTTGTTCTGTGATGGCTTTTGCCGTTTCAGTTGCAATGTGAATTAATGGTAAGCCAACTTCTTTTTCGATCTTGTCTGCATACATATGAGCTGTATTGGCGCACAATACAATCGCATCGACACCACTTTTCTTTAGGCTTAAGCAGGCATTTAATAAAAGTTCGTACGAATGAGCCCAGGTTTTTTCCTGAATATCACCAAAGTTCAAAGAGTAAATCAGGCATTCTGCAAATTGCAATCCCCCTAATTTTTTATTTACGCCTTCATTAATTAGTTTATAATAATCAATTGTAGAAACCCAGCTGATACCGCCTACGAGTCCAATTTTTTTCATTGCGTTTTATTTATAAATCTTCCGATTTTATTTGTGAAATATCGACGCCTAGCTTTTCAAATTCTTTTTGGCCCAGATCTGTAATATAAAAGTGTTTGTCTGTTGGTTTGTTTTTACTAATCCAGCCTTTATCAGTAAAAGTTTCTAGAAGTAATTGACCTAATTTTCCACCAATATGTTCATAACATGTTTTTGCAGGTTTTACGGTAATTGATTTCTCGCTCATTTTGATAATAGTTTAAATTATTAAATTTAAGACTTTTCGTTTGTTGCTATTTTTTTAGCCAGATAAGCCATAGGCAGATAAGCAAACACAATATCTATAACAGCATACCAAACAGGAGATGGCAATGTAAATACATTTACAATACCACCCAATAAAAAGAAACCTCCTATTGCTAAAGCGAATTTTGTTTTGTGATTGGCTGCAATTACAGCTGTTGTTCCGGCACCGGCAAGAGTGCCAATAGCATGTGCTAAAAACGGAAAAATAAAATGTCTTGGTTCAAATAGGTGTATGGTGGCTTTTAATCCTTCTATTGTGGTAATGTCTGCTCCTTTTGGAGGCGGAATAATCGAACTGCTCGTTAAGATAATAGCCATGTTAACAATACTTCCCACAAAAAGGCCAATGATTACAGCTAAAGTATTTTTTAAAATTGGATTCATAAACTTGTTTTTACACAACGAATTTATGAAAATTATGGAAGCTTTTGGTTGAAAGTTTTGGTAAATTAATTAAAAGATTGCCTGAATTCAAGCGGTGAGACATTTGTTTTGGTCTTAAACAATTTACTGAAAGACTGCTGATGTTCAAAACCCAGTTCAAAAGCAATTTCGCTTATAGATAAGTTAAATACAAAGTTGGGCAACATCAGGAGGATCACTGTCGCCAAATCTACGATTGTCGTAGTCTAAAGATGGGAGGGAAGTCCGGGAATTATTTCTCAGACAGTTTTTTTTCGTTTTCTGTTTGTGGTTTTCCCGTCGCATTTGGTTCACCTTTTCCGGTTGTGATCAGTTTTTTTAAACTATTCTGAATATAATTTGTCCAGGAGTCACTGCATATTTCGAAACATTCATATTCAGGATTCAAACCAAAATGAGTAAAGCGAAGTTCTGTTTTTCCATCTTTTTCCGTGATTTCAAAAGTCGGTTTAGTTCCCGTCCATTCAGTTCTGTCTTTGGTGAATTTAAAATAGTTTTGTTCCACCAGCCAGACAATTTTCTGATTTGGGATCACTTCGATCAGTTTAATTTTAGCTTTATGAATATCTTCGTAGTGATAATCGAAAACATCGTTAAGTTGGGCTGTATTGCCTTCAATTTCTTCAGACCACCAGCCTCGAACATTTGTAACAGCGTTAAAAACTTCTTGAGGAGATTGGTCTACTTTTATTGTTGTGGTAAAATCTGTTGCACTCATTTTATGTTTTTTAAAGTTGAATGTCAAATTTATTCTTTAAAAATCAATAAGTTAGGGTTGTAGAGGACAATTTTAAGGTGTATTTCGGACAAGTTTTAATTCTTAAATTCTGTATTTAAGATTTTAGAGTTAAAAACTTCGTGAGCCTTATAGTTAATTATGATGTCTAAATTAGGATAGTTTAATACACATCCAGCCTGCCTTGAGAATTGCTTTATCATGAACATACGCAATGCCTTGCTGTTTAATTATTTTTTGGCTTAAACGAACATTTTCAATGATAAATTTTACTTCGTCATCAAACTCTACACCTCCATAAAACTCTGCATTTTCAATACTCACTAATCCAAATATCCCATCTGTTACTCCCAGTAGTTTTACGCCGGCACCTCCGCATTGTGCCATCGCTTCTATTAAAATGGACCCGGGAATATACTCAATTTCAGGAAAACTGCTTCTTAGCCAGTTGTCTTTTTCATCAAATGTTTTCATGCCTACAATCGTTTCATTTGTAAATGATACTATCTCATCAACAAAAAGAAATGGCGAGCGGTGAGGAATAAGATTTTCAATGTTTTGAGTCATGTTTATAATTTTTGTGTTATCTGCAATATAAGCAATTTCATAAAATTATAAAAATGATTTAGTGATTGCTTTTATTTTCTCATTATATCCATTCGACTTATTTTTTGATTGGTTACTTCAAATATCACGACTTGTTCTGTCCTTTCGTTACTTCCATTTCGACCATAAATATATTCCTGAACAATTACTTTATTATCAAATTGGATTGTTTTTATTATTTCGGCACGAAGATTTGGTGAATTTTCGAATAAGGTAACGAACATTTTTTCGCATTCTTTTTTACCATCAATCGCTAATGTATCTGGGAAATTATAGATTTTGATGTCATCAGGATATAAAGGCATCATGCTTTTGATGTCTCTATTATTAAAAGCCAACATTTGGGCGTCGATAATTTGTTCGATTGTCATTTAATATGATTTTTAAGAAATTTCTTTTGAGGCTTTAATTAACTTTATTCTTTTCTCTTAAGAAGAATTGATTTTAATCGAACGAAAATACAAATTAAAAACTGAATCTTTTGAATCTGATAATCTGATACTACTTTTTGCAGCAAATTTCAAAAATTCAATAATTTTGAATCCTGATGCTTGGATATGCGGGAGTATAAGTGTTATTATCTGAATTTTTAGCAGATACAAAAAGGCGTATAATTGAAGTAGTTTTTTTTATATCGTTTTGTTTTTATTGAAAAATTTATTTCATACGGGTGTAACCAGATCCAAAGCAATCAAAACATTCGTCGCTTAAGAATAGTTCATCATTTTCGATTGTAAAAGACATTGGTATAAAATATTGTAAAGTATCAGTGCTGACAATCATTGGTCTTTGACCACCTAAAATTGATTTTCGAGTTTTTATTTCAAATTTTTTCTCAAAAAGTAACTTTCCATTAATATAGTTTCTATAAGTCGAACCTGAAAATTCGATATAAATAATTCTGCCTGTGGATTCAGGCGTAGAAGATGTTCCGGTAAATCCGCCACTCGATCCATTCCAATTCCATTTGCCTTCTAATGTTTTTTTTAATTTTGTATCAGAATCTTCGTTACTACATGAGCTTATTGTAATTAAAACGAGAAGTAAAAAGTATTTTTTCATGGTTTAAAAGGTTATTGGTTTAGTTAATAGATGAATATTTCGTTAAATGGTTGCGTCTTATTTTTTCTTAATGTTAAATTTATGTGTTTTAATGATATGTCTCTTGTCGGATATCAAAATTATTCTTTATGAGAAAAGAAAGTTGCCCTTTTATGATCTGGTCGTTTTAAACCCGTCAGGTTTGCTAAAGGAAGTTTGTTTAAGTATTCTTTCTGAAAATAGCAATCAATAAATTCGTAATAAAAATTGGCAAGGCAATAAAAACAATAAGCATGAACTCAGATATCAAAATAATATTGATTAATTGATACTCATCAAATAATAGAAAATCAGGATTGAATAAAAAAAGTTTGGAATAAAGAATGATAAGCCAGTAAAAAATAAAACTCCCAAGTACAATAAAAGAATGAATTAGGGTTAGGTATTTTTCCAGTGATTTCTTTAATACTCTATGAACAAACCAATATCCAAATCCATTTAAAAAGAAAAAGAGAAACAAAACAATGGCAACATGAAGCTGCGCAATTATAAAATATGTATCATGAACATTAATGTCTAATGTTTCGTCAGGATTAAATGTTCCGATCAATAAAACAATTATGGAAACAAACCAGAAAAGATGATAAACTTTTATTTTTTTTAAATTCATGTTTATTACTCAATTCTCTTCACAACATTATTTAAGTCCTTAACAACTGGTTTGAAAATAATTTTATTATCAGGAAAGTCTTTTTGCATATTTTTTCTTAGCTCGACAAAAGAACTGTAAGCAACTGGATCATATGAAATTGACTCATTGCAGGATATAGATATTTCGTAATTGTTATCGATTTTCTCTAAGTAGATGTATTTTGTAATAGAGTCATCAAAAAAAGTTTCTTTCGTAAAGGCCTTGGCAATTTTATTGACTTCGTTTTCATTGATATTAGTTTGGTAAACAATTTCGTGATTCATTGCTCCATACGTTTTTGTTGACTCCGAAATTCTTTCGTTTGCCGCTTCACTAAAAAAGGCAATGCCAAATATTACGCCTAAAGTTACGAGACACCCAATAAGAGATATACCTACTGTTCGCCACCAATTAAACTCTTGACCGCCATTTTGAATGTGTTGGACAATATTTTTCTCCTAATATGTTTTCGTCAGATAAGCTGCTATCCCCATATAAATAAATGGAAATACAATGTTAGGAATTTTAACGTCTTCAGGAATCATAAAAATCAAGCTGAAGATGACTATTGTCGAAAGAATTGTTATAATCCATGTATTTCTTACTTTATTATAATCGCCAAAAACTTTAAAGTTTTCAGCCATAAAATAACCCGCAACCAGCGGTCCTCCTAAAAAGGTCCCAACCCGAATTGCTTTTTCAGAATAAATTTTTTCTGTTGGTATTTCTTCGAATACTGATTTTTCAATTACTAATTCTTCCATGATTTATTACTAGTTTATTTACTGACGTTTTTTGGTCAGCAAAAGCATAAAATAAAGTAAGATATTTCGTTGAATTGGTACTTTTGCCAAGCCTAATTACATGGCTTAATTTTTCTATTGTTGGTGGTTTTAATTCTAGAGTATAATAAAGCGAATATTTCGTCTGGTTCGTTGTTCATTTATTTTATTAATGTAAAATTCATAGCAACTCAAACAAAATATAATCTCCATGTTCAGATGGACCTCTTTCTTTTTCTATGAATCCTTTTTGTTTATAAAAGGCAACGGCTTTGGTATTATTCTCAAGACATTTTAAAGTAATAGGAAAATTGGCTTTTTCAATTGCCGCTTTAAGTAATTGGGTTCCGATGCCTTTATCATGATATTTTTGATCGACATATAAATGATGAATAAAATTTTCGGGCAGCCAGACAGAGATAAAACCAACTACAACATTATCAAGAATAGCGACTAAAACTTCTTCGTCTTTAATTTCTGAATCAAAATCTTTCAAATGAAAACTAGAAGAATCAATCCACAAAAAAGTGGTTTGTCTTTCCTTTAAGAATAAGATTCTCAAAGCAGGAAGGTCGTTTTTTCTGATTTTAATTATTTCCATTATAGTTACTTGGTCTTGTAAAATGAATAAGTGCTTGTTTAGATTTCTATTTCGGCTCTAAAAACAACTACGGCATCACCTTTTATCTGAATCAATGCTGGTTTGTTGTCTTCTATACTAACTTTAACTTTTATAATTCCCAAACGGTCTATTTTTTCGCCTTGTCTTCCGTTGAACTCGAATTCATTATTTTTAAAATCAGCGATTTTGTTTTGTACCAAATAACCTCCTAAAGGTCCGTTTGCATTTCCGGTAACAGGATCTTCATTAATGCCAATTGCCGGGGCAAACATTCTGCCGTAGGTTAATATATCCTTATCGTTAGAATCGAAAGTAAAAACAAAATAACCATTACAGTTAATCTCTTTACTTAAATGTGCTAAGTCAGCATAATTGGGAGATAAGGAATTTAGTTTTGTTCTGCTTTTGATTCCTATCATTACTTTAGAATGTCCTGTTGAAGCAATCTGAATGGGACATTTTTCGTCGATATCTGATTTTTCAAGACCTAATGCTGTGATCATTTTTTGTGTTACATCAGCATCAAATGGTGGACTAAGTTCAAAACTTCCCTGAGTCATTATAATTTGATAGTCTTCGTTTTTCTTAATTATTTCAAACGGAAGAATACCCACTTTGGTTTTGAATCGTAGAATGCAGGAATCTAATTTTTCTTCGATTGCTTTTGCATACATGGCTGCAATTGTAGCATGTCCGCAAATTGGAACTTCGGTATTTGGGGTAAAGTATCGAATTACTCCATCGCAATCTGTACTGTCAGGAGGGAAAAGAAATGCAGTTTCGGAATTGTTTAATTCGCGCGCAATTTGTTGCATTTGATAATCATTCAGTCCATCTGCATTTACAACAACTCCGGCGGGATTTCCTTTGAATTTTTCTTTTGTGAAAGAATCAATTTGGTAGGTTATTAGTTTTTTCATTATGATTTTAAGCGGTATAAATAGTAATAAGATTTTTATTGATGTAATAACTGAATCATCAGCTTTTAGCCAAACGAAAATACAAATTATTATACGAAGTTTAGGTTTGGATATTATTGTTAATTGGTTCTTTTATCGTTATTGTTTTTTGCGTAATTGGGGCGATATCCTTTTGTGGCCCGGGAATACGCAAAAAAAATCCGACTTACTTTCATAAATCGGATTTTAAATAATGTCTTTATAATAATGGAACTAAATGATCCCATTTGAGTTCTTGAGCAAAATCTAAAGGTGTTTTATTGTTGTGCGTTTTCGCATTTTTATCAGCACCGGATTCTAATAGTACTTCGACAATTGTACTATTTCCTGCGATGGCTTCACGGTGCAAAAAAGTATATCCAAATTCATCCTGAGCAGTTAATTCATTAGGATTAGCTTTTATAAATTCAAGAAGACTTTCCTTCATATTCTTGCTCATAGGGTGTTCTGTAAGGTTTTCTGGCTTTTCTTTTTGTTCATAAGCAACCAGAATATCATCAAAATCCCCAAAATTTAATCCCCACGCTGCGTCATGGTCTTGTCTTTCGGTTTCGCTCATTTCTGAACGCATTGACTGTATCGTAAAACCTCCATAAGTTTTGTCTTGGGTTACAAATAACCAATCGCTAATTTGGTTTGCCGGAATCTCGACATATTCACCATTAGTAACATTAGTTAATTCGTCCGGATCATTTACCAGGATACCTTTGATTTTCTCGCCGTCAAAATTGATATCATTGATCCACATATGTTCTACCACTGTATTGCCATTTATTTCTTGTGTAAATGCCAGTTTTACGCAGGCAACGTCAAGTGCCGGAACGATTCTACGGTATTCCCAAGATAGTTCTCTCCAGAAATATTTAAAAGTTTCCTGTGCTTTTCTGAATGCGTCAATGATTTTTGGACTTTCTCCGTCGGCAAAGAATATTGGTGTATTTTCCATCACTTATATTTTTAGAATAATTATTTCTTTTTACGTAAATATAAATTTTTTGTCAGATAGTAAAAAGTGGACTTGTTGATTTTATGAATGTTTTAAGGAGTTGAGGTTTTATTTACAGCGTAAAAACAAAAAAATCCGATTTACAAAAGCAAATCGGATTCTATAAAGTAGTATTTTAATTCTATTCCAGTTTTTTTATGATCTGCGTTACTGCATTTTCTAAACCTTTATAATAATCGCCTTTTTTAAATTCGGGAATTGCAAAACTATTTATAATGCTTTTCGTTTCTTCCTCGGTTAGTTTATTGCGTGCCTCGTAGCTGCTCTGAATCTGGATTTGTCTTAACTCCTTGCTTAATACAATTAGAAATGTGGGATTCAATTTCAAATTATCGGATAGATAGTTTTTCAAATTAGAAGCATACTCCGGAACAGTTGTATAAGGTTGTATGGAAGAAATCGTGACTACAATAATTTTAGTTCCTGATTTTTTTTCAGAAGATTTTAGCGTTGTATTTAAAGTGGTAATTTGGGATGAGGTTAAGATTTTCTCGAAATCATTGAGATAATTATATGATTTTGAAAAAGTATTTTCTGTTACTGAATTTTGAAAAGTGCTTTTGTTTGACTGACCAAAAAAGGTACTTGGTAAAAGAAAAGAAATTGTAATAATGAAGAGTAGGTTTTTCATCTTAAAATAATTTTGGGTGCTGCAAAAATATCATTTTAATATTATAATCTTCTTTTGTTTTAGATCAAAAGAGGAATAATTTATTTGTCTTTTTATTGGTAATACAAATAAGTTAAATCTGATGTTTTATTAGTTTGTAAAAATGTATATTATTGTAAAAATATTCCCCAAAAGTATTTATTCTAAAGGCGGATATTCAATTCCTGCCTCTTTAATAAGTTTATATCCGTATTTCATAATTGTTTCAATTACAGGTATTGCTTTTTGTCCTTTTTCTGTTAATTTGTATTCTACTTTTGGAGGTACAGTGGGATAAACTTTTCTAGTAATTAGTCCTTTACTTTCAAGTTCTCTTAATTGGCTCGTAAGCATTTTGTCTGTAATATGCGGAATATCTTTTTTTAATTCGCTGAAACGTAAAATAGTGTTTTGTAATCTCCACAATATTGGCATTTTCCAAGTTCCGCCTATATGCGCTAAAGCAAATTCGATTGGAGTGTAATAGAGTTTTCTATCATAAAAAAAATCAGGCATTGTATAACTGTTTAAAAATCAGTTAACTTTCTTAAAAGTAAGTGTAGTACATAAAAGTAAGTAAAGTGTAAATGATTTATTACTTCTGCAAATTTGCAAAAAATAAATTTATGAAACGCACACTTTACATTTTAGCTTTAGGTACTTTCGGGATTGGAACCACAGAATTTGGAGTTATTGGAATTTTACCACAAATTGCTTCGGCTTTCTCTGTCACAATTGATAAAGCAGGATGGCTTTTAAGTTCATTTGCATTGACAGTGGCTATATTTGGCCCATTTGTAATGCTTCTGTTATCCTCAATTAATAAAAAGAAATTAATGTTGTTTGTATTGGGAATTTTTGCTATTTCAAACATTATGTCTGTATTTGCTAATAGCTTTTCGTTTTTATTAATAGCAAGAATATTGCCGGCATTTTTGCATCCGGTATTTTGGTCTATTGCTCTTGCCTTGGCAGCAAATACTTTACCTGATAATCAATCTTCAAAAGGAGTTGCCATTGTTTTTGGTGGATTTACTCTTGCCTGTGTTTTTGGGATTCCTCTGGCAACATTTATGGCAACATTATTTAATTGGCAATCGTCTTTTATACTATGTGCTATTATTAATGTTTTATCTTTTATTGGGGTATTACTTTTTTTACCATCAACTCTAATTGTTGAAAAACAAACGATTGGATCGCAAAGTAAAATTCTTAAAAAGCCTGTATTCTGGATAAATTTTATTTTATCATTTTTAATGATAGCCGCAATGTATTCTACATACGGCTATATGGCAGATTTTTTGGGTAAAATTACCGGAATGAATGGAATGCAGATTAGTTATACATTATTAATTTTTGGGATAAGCGGAGTTGGAGGTAATTGGCTGGCAGGAAGATTTTTGAGTAAAAATGTTTTGACGACTATTTTAGTCTTTATAATAGCGCTATTAATTGTTCATGTTTTGTTGTTTTTTTATGGATTTTACTATATTCCTATGTTATTGCTGGTAATGGTATGGGGTTTTGTACATACATCAGGATTTTTAATAAGCAATGTAAACCTGACTTCATCGGCGCCGGAATCTGCGGAATTTATTAATAGCATTTTTACCACATGCGGAAATTCTGCTGTAACGTTTGGTACGTTGTTAGGAGGATATTTTATATATCATTTTGAGATAAAGTATATTATTTGGTCAAGTGTTATTCTACTTGTAACTGCTTTAATTTTTTGGTTTTTAAAAAGGTTTAGTAGTTTTAAATAAAATCTTTTATAACGATCATTTGTGTTTATTAAGCGAAATAAAATTGGAAAAATGATTTGCAAACGCCTTTATAAACATAAAAAAATCCGACTTGCTTTCGCAAATCGGATTTTTAAATTGAAAATTATATATAACCGTAAAACGGTATGTTTTTACAAGTGAATTACTTCGCCGTAAGCATCAGCAACAGCCTCCATAACAGCCTCGCTCATTGTTGGGTGAGGGTGAATAGATTTAAGGATTTCATGACCTGTAGTTTCTAGTTTACGGGCTACAACTGCTTCAGCAATCATATCTGTAACACCAGCACCAATCATGTGGCATCCTAACCATTCTCCGTATTTTGCATCAAAGATTACTTTTACGAATCCGTCAGCAGCACCGGCAGCTTTTGCTTTTCCAGAAGCTGAGAATGGGAATTTACCAATTTTTAATTCGTATCCTTTTTCTTTAGCTTGTTTCTCTGTTAAACCTACAGAAGCGATTTCTGGAGTTGCATAAGTACAACCAGGAACGTTTCCGTAATCGATTGGGTCTACGTGTAAACCAGCAATTTTTTCAACACAGTTAATTCCTTCCGCCGAAGCTACGTGAGCTAAAGCTTGACCCGGAGTAACATCTCCAATTGCGTAGTATCCAGGAATATTAGTTTGGTTATAAGCGTTTACTAAGATTTTATCTCTGTCAACAGCGATTCCAACTTCTTCTAAACCTATGTTTTCAATGTTAGTTTTGATTCCAACTGCAGAAAGTACGATATCAGCTTCAAGGATTTCTTCTCCTTTAGCCGTTTTTACAGTTGCTTTTACTCCAGTTCCGGTAGTATCAATTTTCTCAACAGATGAGTTGGTCATGATTTTTACACCTGCTTTTTTCATAGAACGCTCCATTTGTTTAGAGATATCCTCGTCTTCAACAGGAACGATATTTGGCATAAATTCTACAATAGTAACATCAGTTCCCATAGAGTTGTAGAAATGTGCAAATTCAACTCCAATAGCTCCAGAACCTACAATGATCATAGATTTTGGTTGTGTTGGTAATGTCATTGCCTGACGGTAACCAATTACTTTTACACCATCTTGTGGTAAGTTTGGTAACTCACGAGAGCGAGCTCCGGTTGCGATGATAATGTGATCAGCGCTATATTCAGTAACTTTATTGTCTTTATCAGTAACGTCAAGTTTTTTTCCTGGTTTTAGTTTTCCAAAACCTTCGATAACGTCAATTTTATTCTTTTTCATTAAGAATTGAACCCCCTTGCTCATTCCGTCAGCAACGTCACGGCTGCGTTGCACTACTGCAGGGAAATCTTTATCAAATTCAGAAACCTTCAATCCGTAGTCAGAAGCGTGTTTTAAGTAATCAAAAACCTGAGCTGATTTTAGTAATGCTTTTGTTGGGATACAACCCCAGTTTAAACATACACCACCTAAGTTCTCTTTTTCAACTACAGCTACTTTAAAGCCTAATTGTGAAGCTCTAATAGCTGTTACATATCCGCCAGGACCACTTCCTAAAACAATAATGTCGTATTTCATTTTTTTGGTTTTTAGTATTTATTACCGAAAAATGAAGTTTATTCCGAAACTCATTTTTCGATTTATTCTTTTGTTATTTGTGATTGCGAATTTAAGGAATTATTTTAAAAAACACTTGAAATTTTATTTTTACCCACACTGATTTTGATCTTTTCACAGAGATAGGTCAAAATGTTAATTGTAAATTGTGAATTCTGAACTGAAAAAACAGATTTAGAAACGAAGTCTCAAATTAAATTGTTTGTCAAAATAAACAAAGTCGAAGTCTTTTCGTGTTGAAAAACTTCGACTTTGTTAAGTGTGATAGTAAGAGAATTAATAATTCACAATTTATAACTTATAATTAAACTTTAATATGTCCCCAGTTTTCACCACTGGCAATTCGTCTTATTTGCATTTCGCTCACGCCAAATTGTTTGGCGATCATTTTAAGACGTGTTTTTTGTTCAGGTCTGGCCAGGATTTTCTTGATTAACATTACTTTGGTAGTTGTTAATTTTCTTCCGTCGGCTTTTAAGTTGTGCTCGATCAGATTCTTTTTTGCCTGAATAACGCGCGGGCTTTTACGACTGTGCGCCATCATTTCGGCTTTTGTAGCCCAACGTAAATTATTTACATCATCATTACTTCGGTTGTAATCTAAATGAAGTACATAAGTTTGTTCTTCTGAAGCTTTTGGAATGAAATAATGGGCAACTAATTTGTATAAAAAAAGATATTTATTGACAATTTTGTCGTCATTTTTAACCTTAAATCTAAAGGTTGGATATCCATCACTTAGACCGCCTTTTAAAAGACGTCCGTTTTGAATTTCATCCGTAAAGCTTATAAGTCGGCCTTTGTTTGAAATTGCATATCTAAGTTGTAATGAGGCGTTTATTTCTATTTCTTTGAATTCTTCGTTTGGATAAAATCTATTTTGTGGCATTTTCTTTTGCATTTGAATTTTGTCTCTCAAAGATAAATAATTCAAAAACTATAACAATTACATAATTTCGCTCAGATATTACATTTATGATTCCTATAACGCTTATTTAACTTTTTTAAGAATTTTTTTAGCATTTCAAAATCTAATTAGCGACTGAAAATTGGGAGTCGTAGAGATTTTTGTAGTAACCATCGACTTTATTCAGTAATTCCTGATGTGTTCCTTGTTCTACAATTAAACCTTTATCCATTACTACAATTTTATCGGCGTTTACAATTGTTGCCAATCGATGTGCGATAATAATAGAAGTTCTTCCTTTAGTAATTGTCTCGGTCGCACGCTGAATCAATTCTTCAGAATATGTATCGATAGAGGAGGTTGCTTCATCTAAAATCAAAATACTCGGATTGCTTACATACGATCTCAAAAAGGCAATTAACTGGCGTTGTCCTGACGAAAGCATTACGCCACGCTCTTTTACATCAAAATCATAATTATCAGGCAAACTCATAATGAAATCGTGAACACCAATTTTTTTGGCAGCATTAAGAACATGTTCACGGGTAATTTCCGGATTATGCAAAGTGATATTATTATATATGGTATCAGCAAACAAAAACACATCCTGCAAAACGACCGCGATTTGTTTTCTTAGCGAAGCCAAAGTATAGTTTTCGATATTATGACCGTCGATAAAAATAGTTCCGCTGTTGATTTCGTAAAAGCGATTCAGTAAATTAATGATGGTTGATTTTCCGGCACCTGTAGAACCTACAATTGCAATGGTTTGTCCGGCATCAACCGATAGGTCAATACCTTTTATCACTTCTTCTTCCGGAATATAACTAAAACGGACGTCTTTGAATTCAATACTTCCATTAAAAACGGGTGCTTCAAGCGTTCCTGTATCTTGTATATGATCTTGTGTATCTATAATATCAAATACACGATTGGCAGCAATCATTCCTAATTGCATCTCGTTGAACTTATCCGCAATCTGACGCAATGGGTTAAACAGCATCCCGATAAACATAGTGTAAGAGAATAGATCACCAAAAGTCGTAAAATGATCTCCGTTCAAAATTTTGAATCCCCCATACACCACAACTAATCCCAAAGTAATCGACGAAATAATATCAGCAATCGGGAAAAATATTGAGTTGTATAAAATCGTTTTTATCCAGGCAACCCTGTGTTTGTTGTTGATTTCCTTAAAATTATCAGCTTCGATTTTCTCACGGTTAAAAAGCTGAACAATCTTCATTCCCGTAACGCGCTCCTGTACAAACGAGTTCATATTGGCAATTTGCGTACGAACTTCCTCAAAAGCAACCTGCATTTTACGCTGGAATATTCGGGTAATGTAAACCAGAATTGGCATCGCAACGACCACAATCCAGGTCAGTTTCCAGTTCATGTAAAACATAAAAATCAGTACGACCAGCATCTTCATCAAGTCACTAATAATCATAAACAGACCCTGACTAAAAATACGAGCGATCGACTCAATGTCTGACACAGATCTGGTTACCAGTTGTCCTACCGGAACCAAATCAAAATACTTCATTCTAAAACTCAAAATATGCTTGAAAAGTTTTGTCCTGATATCTTTTACAATATCCTGTCCCAGCCAGTTGGCCCAATACACGAAGTAAAACTGTGAAAAAACTTCAAACAAAAGAACTACTCCCATTAAAACAATATACATCAGCAAACCTTCTTTGTCGTGCGTCTTGATATAGCCGTCCACCGTTTGTTTTAATAAATAGGGGCGAAGTGCAGCAAAAATCGATAATGAGACTGCAAAAATGATGACACCATAATAGCGCCATTTATAAGGTTTAGTATATTTTAAGATTCGTTTGAATAATCCGGTATCAAATGCTTTTGCTTTCATTATATTTTTTAGGAGCTATTCCTGCTTTCCGTTACAAGTTTTTCTCAAAAATATGTTTTTGTACTGTTTTTATAAAGCTTCCGCTGGTCGCTCCATAAAAACACAAAAACAATATTTTTTTTCAAAAAAGCTTTTGACTTCAATCAGGGCTATTTTATGATGTAATCGTAATCAATTTCGGTTAAATATAATCCGTGTGCCGGAACCGAAAAACCAGCTTTTTCTCTGCTTTTGCTGGCAATAATGTTTTCAAAATCGATGAGAGAAATTTTATGTAAACCAATGTTTACCAAAGTGCCTACAATGGCACGAACCATATTTCGTAAAAACCGATTGGCGGATATGGTAAAAACCAATTTGTTGTTTTCGCTTTTCCAATGGGCCTCAAAAATCGTGCAATCAAAAGTATTTACATCCGTATTTACTTTCGAGAAACATTGAAAATCCGTATGATTCAGCAAGATTTTCGCGGCTTCATTCATCAAAGCTACGTCTAATTTTTGATTAAAATACCAACTCAATTCCTCCGTAAACGGATTTTTAACAGTATTGATATGGTATTCATACGTTCTTTTTGTAGCGTCAAATCTGCAATGAGCCTCATCATGAACCGGGATAATATCAAAAACCGCAATGTCTTTTGGCAAATACGAATTTAGTTTATGCACTAAAGTTGGAACATCAAATAGAGTTTCATAATCAAAATGGCCATACATTTCCTGTGCATGAACACCGGTATCAGTTCTTCCGGCGCCCATTATATTAATCGGCGAATTTAATAAAACCGAAAAAGCTTTGTTTAAAGTTTCCTGAACAGAAGATGCGTTGGGCTGAAATTGCCAACCATGATAATGTGTTCCGTTATAAGCGAATTGAATAAAATATCTCAAAGTGAAGGTTCAAAGGTTCTGAATTGCAAAGGTACAAAGATTTTCTTTAAAGGTTCAAAGTAGCAAAGCAACAAAGGCTCTGAGGTTTTAATATTGTGCTTTGACATTATAATCGAATGTGTTTAAATTATAGGTCACATAAGAAAAACTTAGAATCTTAGCAACTCAGGCCCTTAACAACTATAAAGAAAAACCTTTGTACCTTTGCGCCTCTTAAACCTTTGTTTGCTTCAAAAAGAATGAAAAAAATACTTCTCCTCTCAGATACTCACAGTCATATTGATGATACTATTTTAAAATATGTAAATCAGGCAGATGAAGTTTGGCATGCAGGAGATATTGGAGATTTGAATGTTACGGATACGATAAAGAAGCTAAAACCTTTACGATGCGTTTACGGAAACATTGATGATGCACAAGCGAGATTAGAATTTCCGTTGCATAATAGGTTTTTATGCGAAAATGTTTCAGTTTGGATCACTCATATCGGTGGTTATCCCGGAAAATACAATCCGGCGATTAGAGAAGAAATGGCTCTGAATCCGCCTAAATTATTCATTTGCGGACATTCGCACATTTTAAAGGTAATGTTTGATAAGAAACATAATCTCTTGCACATGAATCCCGGTGCAGCCGGAAAAAGCGGTTTTCACCAAGTGCGTACTATGTTGCGATTTGTTATCGACGACGATAAAATTAAAGATTTAGAGATCATCGAGATCGGAAAGAAATAGTCTTGCTTAATGCGGTAACGGTATTCTGATTTTAATCGAAGTTCCTTCATTTTCTTTTGAGACAATTGCAAAACTTCCCTTATATTTTTTGATTCGTGCCCTGATTCGGTTCAGGCCAAAGCCTTCGACCTCATTTAATTTTTCGGGTTTAAAACCTTTTCCGTCATCATGAATGATAATGGTAAATTGACTATTACTTTCCTGCAATGAAATTTGAGCTTTTTTTGCGTCACTATGTTTTATAATGTTGCTGAATAATTCAGACACAATAAAATAAACCTTCATTTCAAACTTTTCCGTATACCTTTTATCAGTTGGGATTGCACTTGAAAATTCGAAATTAATACTCGAATTAGAGTTCCTTTCGCATAAGTCTTCCAATGCATAAATTAGTCCAAAACGAACCAAAAGGGTAGGGATCAGGTCATGAGACATATCACGCAAGAGATCGTGTGCTTCTTGAAGTATATTTTTTGCTTTCTGAATTTCGTCAGATTTTATATTGTTTTGTGCCGTAAAAGTATTCAGGTGCAAACCTACAGAAGACAATAATGAATTAATGTTGTCATGTAAAAAAGAAGCAATTTTTTTACTTTCGATTTCATGACTGTCAATTCCTGCGTTAATAATATTAAGGAGTATTTTTTGTTTGGTATCTTTCCGTTTAATTTTCTGTTTTAATTTATTATTCTGATAAAAGAAATAAAATAAAAAGAACAATATTATGACAAGAACAATAGATAAACTAACAATTTTTTTGTTTCTCAGTTTTTCAAATTTCCTTGCTTCGGGAAAAATATTTTTTTTAACGATTTCCTGACTTATACTATCGGATTGTGTTGGAGGTAGAGTTGACTTTTGCTGACTAAACAAAATAGTCCCACTTGTAGAAGTGAAAAAAAGCAATAGTATAAAAACTCTCAGTAACCCCATAAATAATTACGTAATAGATTTTGACTTTAAAATAAGACTAAGGATTTATTAAGTTGTTTTTTAGCGCATACTTTACAAGCCCGATAGTGTTTTTGGTTTGTAACTTTTTCATGATGTTTTTTCGATGGGTTTCTACCGTATTCACGCTAATAAAAAGTTGTTCGCTTATTTCTTTTCCACTATATTCAAGTGAGATCAACGTAATAATTTCGATTTCGCGAGCACTTAATATAGGATTCTCAATATAAAGCGGTTTGTTTAATTTTGGATTGTTATTTGCAAAACTATTAAAGATTTTCTCTCTTACAGCATCACAAAAGTATTCTTGTCCCTGATAAACACTTTGGATGGCTTCTATGATATTTTCACCGGCACATTTTTTTGTGAGATAACCTTTGGCGCCTAATTTCATTACTTCTTTTATGATTTTTAAGTCATCATAACTGGAGAGGATAATCACTTTGCATGGAAATCCTTTTTGGCTGAATTCTTTTAATACTTCGATCCCATCTTTTTTAGGCATACTAATATCTAAAACTAAAATATCGGCTTTGTTATTAATGACATCATCATAAACAGTAGTTCCGTCTAATGAATTACCTACAACTTCAAAGTTATTTACGGTTTGCAGCAAATTGGTAAGGCCATCAATAAGTACTTGATGATCATCGGCAAGATGTATCCTTATTTTGTATATCATGATTGTTTTTGGAACTAAAACGCAAATTTATGAAAAAAATATCTTACAAAGCTGTTTTCGGTCTTTGTTTAAGATGATATTGGGAGTGATTATAAAATTTAAGGCACAAAAAAACCCGAATTATAAAATTCGGGTTCTCTTCGCACAAAAAACTTAAGTTTATAGGTTTACCTCAAACGGTCTACAGATTTTACAAGATCTTCATCCTTCTTGATGGCCTTATTAGCTAAAACTAATAATACGATAGCAACAATTGGTAGAAACATCCCAATACCTTTCTCTGAAACAGCAACTGTTTCTCCAGATAGATTTAGAGAGCGATATACAAACAATCCTAATAAAATTAAATTTAATATTATGTTCAGTCTGCCCATGACAAACTGATTTTGTCTTTTTTTGTATGAAATGATACTGAAAACAGTTAAGACAGTACTTAAACCTAATAACACAGTATAAAACTGGTCCTGCATAAAGTAAAATGGTTTCCCATTATTTAATGTCCAAAGCGGAATAAAAAACAGTAATACACCTGTAATTATAAAGGTAAGAATTAAATATACGGTCTGAATTCGTTGTATCATGGTGTGAAATTGTTTTACAAAAATATATTTTCTTTTTTTAAAATACTATTGTATGATTAAATTTTATTCGTATTATTGCATCATAATACCGTAAGCACTTCATACTGCGGTCAATTGAAAACAATTATCTACCTATTCTTTTTACAGTATTTCCGTTAAAATAATTAAATTCATAGAACATTCATGTTTGATATTTCTGCATTAAAAGAAATGAAGCTTTCTGAGCTTCAAGAAATAGCTAAGTTAGCTAAAACTATAAAGTTTACCGGTGTCAAAAAAGAGACCTTAATTAGTCAGATTTTAGCACATCAGGAAACCACTGTAGCACCACCTGTTAGTGCTGTAACTGAAACGGAGAATATTGATGATAAGCCTAAAAGAGCAAGAATTGTTCCTGTAAAAAAAGCAGCCATCAGTAAAAATGCTCCAGTTTTAGAATTTGATAAAATAGAGGAAACTCCAGAAAAAATAGAAACTCCTGTAGTTGTAAAACAAACTCCGGCAGCAAAAATAACTCCTAAAGCAAAAGCTCCAATAGTTAAAGCAGTTGCAGAAATAAAGGAAGTTGCAGAAGTTAATGAAACTCCCGAAACTCCCGAAGTTAATGAAGCTCCTGAAGTTAAAGAAGCTGCAGAGAATGAAGTAACGGAGAAAAAAGGACCAAAAATCGTAAAATTTAATAAATCAGCTTACGAGAAAAAGGTCGCTTTGCAAAAAGAAAAAGAAGCCACAAAAGAAGCAATTCCGGAAGGCGAAGCTGTAGCAGAAACTTCGACTGCTGAAAAAACAGAAGCACCGCTTTTAGTTAAAAAGGTCAATCCGAACCAGATTAAAAATCCAAACCAGAGTCCCAGCCAAAACACTGCAGCTCCACAGAATCCAAATCAAAATGGAAACACAAACGGAAATGTTAGTAACGGGAATCAAAATCCAAATCATAAAAACAAAAAGAATAATTTCAGGGATTCAGACTTTGAGTTTGATGGAATTATCGAAAGTGAAGGTGTTCTTGAAATGATGCCGGATGGTTATGGTTTTTTACGTTCATCAGATTATAATTATTTAGCCTCTCCGGATGATATTTATTTATCAACTTCACAAATCAGATTATTTGGTCTTAAAACCGGAGATACTGTAAAAGGAGTGGTTCGTCCTCCAAAAGAAGGCGAGAAGTTTTTTCCATTAGTTCGTGTACTTAAAATCAATGGTCACGACCCGCAAGTTGTTCGCGACAGAGTTTCTTTTGAGCACCTTACGCCAGTTTTTCCTTCTGAAAAATTTAAATTAGCCGAAAAAGGCAGTTCAGTTTCAACCCGTATTATCGATTTATTTTCTCCTATCGGGAAAGGACAGCGTGGTATGATTGTAGCTCAGCCTAAAACGGGTAAAACAATGTTGCTAAAAGACATTGCAAACGCAATTGCAGCAAATCACCCAGAAGTGTATCTTATCGTTCTTTTGATTGATGAGCGTCCTGAAGAGGTTACAGATATGCAACGTAGTGTTCGTGGAGAAGTTATTGCTTCTACCTTTGACAGAGAACCACAAGAACACGTGAAAATTGCTAATATCGTCCTTGAAAAAGCAAAACGTTTAGTAGAATGTGGCCACGATGTAGTGATTCTTTTAGATTCGATTACACGTTTGGCAAGAGCTTATAATACAGTTCAGCCAGCGTCCGGAAAAGTATTAAGTGGTGGTGTTGATGCAAACGCATTACAAAAACCAAAACGTTTCTTTGGGGCGGCAAGAAATGTAGAAAATGGTGGTTCATTAAGTATCATCGCAACTGCATTGACTGAAACGGGTTCTAAAATGGATGAGGTGATCTTTGAGGAATTTAAAGGTACTGGTAACATGGAACTTCAATTGGATCGTAAAATCGCAAACAAACGTATTTTCCCCGCAATTGATCTTACTTCGTCAAGTACACGTCGTGATGATTTATTATTAGACGAAAAAACATTACAAAGAATGTGGATTATGCGTAAATATCTATCAGATATGAACCCAGTAGAATCGATGGATTTTGTAAACGAACGTTTCAAGAAAACAAGAAATAACGAAGAGTTTTTGATCTCTATGAATGACTAGTGGAAAGGCTCTAAGTTGCTGAGGTACTAAGTTCCTAAGGTTTTCTTAGAATATATAAATATAAAAAAGGGATGAGTTTTTTTAACTCATCCCTTTTTCTTGTCCAAACTTTATGTTTGTTATTTGTTTTGGATTCTGTTTTTTCTAAACCTGAAGATTCGCGACTTTTAACAAGACGTTCTGCTGCGCGTCTTTACTTTAAAAACTTAGAACCTTACTTAGTGCCTTAGAGGCTACTTTTTATCAACTACCGGTCTGTTTTCTCTATTGGCTAAATCCCAGGCGATAACGAATGCTAACTTCGTTCTTTTTGTTAAGGCGTCGTATTCGATTTTTTCTGGTTCGTCACCTTTTCCGTGATAGTCTTCATGAACTCCGTTGAAGAAGAAAACTGCAGGAATACCTAATTTTGCAAAGTTATAGTGATCAGAACGCTCGTAGAAATGATTAGGGTCTTTAGGATCATTAAACTTAAAGTCTAAATCTACTTTGGTGTATTTCTCATTTTGAGCCACGACAATATTATGTAGATCTGTTGATAATCTGTCAGCGCCAATTACATAAACATAGTTATTAGTTTTGGCATGTTCTACATCGCGACGTCCAATCATATCAATATTAATGTCGGCAATGGTATTGGCAATAGGGAATAAAGGATTTTCAGAGTAATAACGAGAACCGTGTAAACCATGTTCTTCTCCGGTTACGTGCAAGAAAAGGATAGAACGTTTTGGTCCGTGCCCGTTTTTCTTCGCTTTAGCAAATGCTTTTGCCATTTCTATTAATGCAACAGTTCCTGAACCATCATCGTCAGCACCATTATATACATCACCATTTTTTATGCCTACGTGATCATAATGAGCAGAGATTACTAAGACTTCATCCGGTTTTTCAGAACCTTCAATATATGCCCAGATGTTTTCAGAATCCGGTAAGTTTTCATTTCGTCTTGCATTCAAAAAAGCGGCAGGAATGTGCTGGTAAAAATCCGTGGCTCCTTTAGGAAACGAAACGCCGTTTTTCTTGTATTGTTCGATCATATAAACACCGGCTTTTTTCTGTCCTTTAGAGCCGGTTTCTCGACCTTCCATTTCGTCAGAAGCAATAACATACAGCATTTCTTTTAAGTCTTTCTCCTTGATGGCTTTTATGTATTTGCTTGGATCTGAATTGTCTTTTGATGCAGCCGACTGCATATTCTTGCATGAAAAGGCAGAACCAATTAATAATAGGAGTATGATTTTTTTCATTTGGTATTAGTGTAAATTGATAAATGTATAAAAGGCAAAGACAATGAGTAAAAATAAGATAAAAAATGAATTTATGATAAATAATACCATACTTTTAGTAAAAGACACAATTCTTGATTCGCCATAAAATCTATGATGAGCAGGAAAGAAATAATAAAATGCCCATGCTATTCCAATAAATGTAATGCAATTAATTATAAAATTTACAAAAGAAAGGTTTATCAAGGCGCCTAATTTTTCAATAGAAAAGAGCATTAAAAATATGAGTAATAAAAATGAAAAATAATGTAGTGTGAAAATTCCGTGGTCAAAATAGTACCAACGCTTTTTATTATGAAAAAGCCATAAAAAGAAAGCGAAAAAAGGCATGATAATAAATAAAACTTTAGGCAAATTATGTATAAAAGATTCTATGAATTTATCGAGAACTTCCCGACCACTATTTTTGTCTTTTATGAGCTGCACTTTTCTATTGATCCAATAACCAAAGTCAGAAAGCTTTTCAGATTTTGAACCGTATTTTTGAATGGAATCGATTTGCTCAACAGATTTATATCCTAAATTGATTAATTTGTCATCACTTTTTTTGGGGTTATCCAACAGATCCTGAATTGCTTTTTTGTTTTCTTCAGATATTGATTTAGAGTTTAGTAAAGTTTGTACATCCTTATCTTCATTTAATGAATTAGTAGGAGACGAAACTTTTTCTTTAACTTTTTCTAATTTAGAAGATTCATGGACAGTATCATTTACATGAACTGGAAACAGAGCAATTAAAAGAAAAGTAATAAAACTGATGAAGATATATAGACGCACAGGAGCTAAATACGACAATCGTTTTCCTGAAAGATATTCTTTAGTTAAAGAAGAAGGTTTAAATAAAAGGTTTTTAATGGTACGCCAAAAAGCATTTTCGTAATGCGTCAGATCTTCAAAGAAGTGAATAAATAAATGGTGAAATGTTTTTCGGGAATCGGTATTTTCCTGCCCGCAATTTGGACAAAATTTCTGCTCAACAACGTGCCTGCAATTCAAACAGGTTTTGTCTTTTCTAATCGGACTATGTGACATTTGATGTAAATTGGTTTGGTTTTGGTTGTTATTTTTTACCCACAGATTAGGCCGGTTTAAACGGGTTTAAGCTGGTTTCTTTTCGCCACAAATTTCACAAATTAGCACGAATTAATTTTTATAAAATCTGTGTAAACCCGTTTAATCTGCACCATCTGTGGGCTATAAAGTGCTATTTTTTGAATACTTCATTCAGGAAAAGCTGTAAATGCTCAAATGATCTCTTTGCAGCAACAGGATTGTATGCTGCACCTTTTGAGTTGTCACTTCCAGCTTCAGGATTGGTGAAAGAATGTACTGCGTTTGCATAATAAATCATTTGCCAATCGGCTTTTGAGTCGCGCATTTCTTGCTGAAAAGCAGTGATTTCTTCTTTTGATTCAAACGGATCATCAGCACCATGGCAAACTAGTACTTTAGTTGTTATTGGTTCAACTGGACGGCTTGCATCTTTGCCTAAACCTCCGTGAAATGAAGCAACGCCTTTTAAATTCAAATTTCCGCGGGCAGCTTCAAGAACTCCTGTTCCGCCAAAACAATATCCTATAGCAACTATATTATCTGCGTTTGCTCCTGATTTTACTAATTCTTTTAGGGCTGCATCAATACGTTTTTGATAGACTTCGTAATTTTTTTTGTAGTAACCGGCTTGTTTTCCAGCTTCGGCAGTATTTGTTGGGTAGTTTCCTTCGCCATATATGTCTGCGATGAAAACATTGTAACCTAATTTAGATAAATTTTCTGCGATATCTTTAGACGCTTTATCAATTCCAAGCCACGCCGGTAAAAGTAAAATACCTGGATTTTGAGTGCTTTTCTTTACAGATTTTACAAATAATCCATTTAACGCCTGAGAACCGTCTGTATATTTTACAGCTTTTAATTGTGCATTTATAGTGTTAGAAAACAAAATAGAAGCAAACAGAAGAAGAGACAGATTTTTCATAGTTTTGCAATTTTTAACAAATATCTGAAATATTATGTTACAAAAAAACCTCGAAAGGTATTTCTTCCGAGGTTTCTAAGTTAATTTTTAAGCTAAAAATCATTCGCCGGGATGATATGTTTTTTTAGCATTTTTAAGTACATCTTCTTTATAAAATAAAACATCTTTAAATTGTCCTTTTTGATACATTTCTGCCTGATCATCAAAATGTCTTGAATTGGGATCACTGCTGTTTCCTCCCGCCAATAATGATTTTGCCTTTATTTTTGGTCCAAATTCAACAGCACATACAAAACTGTTTCCGTTGTATCCGTAACGTTTCTTTGAGCTATTTTGATAACTGCTTTTAAAAGAGGGCAGACTTCCCCAGGAACCGGGACCAAAAGCAATTGGTAAACTTGGTTTCGAGTCGTCGTATTTTAAATCTATATCGCCGCTGGAACGCTGAAAACGGTTTATTTCACCCCAGGCAACTTGCCAGGTTCCCCATTTTGATTTTAAATCTTTTAGAACTTCTTGTAATTGAGGCAGGAGTTGTTTGACAGTCGCATTCTTTGCAAAATTTTTAGTATTCTCCACCTGATCTAATTCTCCTTCGTCAATGTATGCTTTTAAGATAATCGGATCCAATTTATACGCCCATTCGACCGCTAATGTTGTGGCTATTGAATTTTCTTTGGCATAATAATCCCAGTTCTTTAAAATGGTAATAGGTTCGATTAGTTCAGCATACTCCGGATCTGTAGGTTTAATATTTTTTTCGAAAACAGAAATCAAACTTGGAACCAGAATTTCAAAAATTGATAATTTAGTATCATATCCGTCCGAGATTACTTTGTCTAAAGTATAATGATCGCCTTTGGTGAAAATACGAACGGCATTTATTCCTCTAAAATTTTCTCCGTCCGGTGCCATATAAGGAAGGTAGTTTTCTTTTTTAGGGCTATTTTCTCCGGCAACAGAATAGGGTGTTGAATTACAATTTTGCAGCCACCCGTTTACCGGATTATAAATATGTACGGTTTCGTCTACTTCATGCAAACCCTTCCATTGTGTAGATGAAATAGATCCGTCAACGACTTTTGCCCAATTGAGATTTTTATCCCGTATTGGGATAAAGTTACCGTGCCAATAAGCAATATTTCCTTTACTGTCTGCATAAACGGTGTTGTTGGATGTATTGGCTTTCAAATTCATTGCCTTTTTGTACTCTTCGAAATTGGTCGATTTTGTTCTGACCCAACTCTGAATCAAACTTGTCATCGAACGATTGTTCGATTTTAAGCTAATCCATTTCCCGTCACGTTTTGCCATAACTGGACCATTGTTGGTAAAATAGGTTTTGAATTTTTTTGGGATTAGTTTACCGTTTTCACTATAATTGATTGTAATTTCTTTTTCGATAACAGGCAATAGTTTTTTATCGAATTCATAAAATAATTTACCGTTTTTATTGGTGATTTTCTCGGCATACATATCTGCAACATCTACGTTTGATGAAGTGTGCATCCAGCCGCAATTGTCATTAAAACCCTGATAGATAAAAAATTGTCCCCAGGTTACAGCTCCGTAAACATTTAAACCTTCTTCGCTTGTAATCTGAACCTCAGGTCTAAAGTAAAATGTAGTATGCGGATTAATGTACAAAATAGCATTTCCATCAACAGTTTTCGATGGCGAAAAAGCAAATCCATTGGAGCCGGTTTGCACATTTTTTTTTCTCTCAACATAAGCGACTTTATCATTGTTGCCGGAATAAAAGGCTTTTAGTTCTCCTGTCGAAAGATCAGCGGTACTAATGGCGCCAATACTTCCGTCTGTCCATAGCAAAGGAAACCACGGTTCAAAATGTGTTAAAAGAGCTGGTTTTATTTCAGGATGTTTGTATAAATAAAAGTTGATAGCATCAGCATAGCTGTTCAAAATTTTTTTAAGCCAAAGCGGTGCTTTTTTATAATCTGATTTTGCTTCTTCGGTATCAATCAAAAGACGGATTTCTAAATCATTGTATAAAACCGATTGGCCTTTTATCTCAGAAAGCCGACCCAGTTTTTCGATATAATTCATTTCGATACGTTTAAAATCATCTTCGCATTGCGCATATAATAACCCAAAAACCGCATCAGCATCTGTTCTTCCATAAACATGCGGAATTCCCCATTTGTCTCTGATGATAGAAACCTGTTGCGCTAATTTTTCCAGACGAATGACTTCTTTTGTATTATTTTTTTGTGCAGTAATCTGAAAATTGATGCAACAAAAAACAAAAAATAGTTTTAATATTTTTGGGTAATTGAACATGATTATTTACTATTGTTATAATGTAATATTTCGTTTAAAGGCGCAACCTAATTCTATAATAGAGTCAGTTTTGGCAATACCCGGAATATTGTCGATTTTTTCATAAAGAATTTTTCGCATATGCTCGTGATCCTTTGCAACGATTTTGATATAAAGCGTGAAAGAACCGGTTACATAATAACATTCTGTAATTTCGGGAATATCTTTTAATGCTTCAATAATGCGATCAGAATCAGAATCTTTATTTAAGGTGATTCCCGTAAACGAAGCCCAGTCATAACCAATTTTCTTTTCCTGAATAATAGGTTTTATTCCACCAATAACACCTTGCTCTATCATTCGATTAATGCGTTGGTGCACCATAGTGTTTGATATTTTCAAATTAGCAGCAATTGCAGAAAAAGCCATTCTTCCATCTTTTTCTAATTCTTTTATGATGCTAATGTCAAATTCGTCTAATATATCCATTCTTTAAATTGTAATGTAATTATCTACTGTTTTATTGTTGTGGTAAATATGTAGTTCCTACGGAACATTTTTACTGGTTTGTGATCTTCTTTTTCTACCAATATTTTATTCCTAACGGAATATATGCTGATTGTTCAGATTCATAAAAGTAATTGTTTTTTTTAATAAAAAGGAATAAAAGACTTTCATTAAATAAATAAAATTGATTTTTTATCGCCTTAAAAATGTTATTTTTGACTTAAATAATGAATTTTAAAAGTCAAAATAATGTTTATGCCTTGGTAATGAATAAATTTTAATACTTTTGTGCTTTAAATAAATAAATCATGATTCATACTGAAAAATCCCTTTCTTCAAAATCTGAGGTTTTGATTGAAAAAGAAAATAAATACGGAGCTCATAATTATCATCCACTTCCAGTTGTTTTAGAACGAGGAGAAGGTGTATATGTTTGGGATGTCGACGGTAAAAAATACTATGATTTTTTATCTGCTTATTCTGCGGTAAACCAAGGGCATTGCCATCCTAAAATTGTAAAAGCAATGGTAGATCAGGCACAGAAACTTACCTTGACTTCACGTGCTTTTTATAATGACAAATTAGGTGATTATGAAGAGTTTGTGACAAAATATTTTGGTTTTGATAAGGTTCTGCCAATGAATACTGGGGCAGAAGCTGTAGAAACAGCCCTTAAAGTATGTAGAAAATGGGCGTATGAAGTAAAAGGTATTCCGGAAAATCAGGCGCAGGTTATTGTTTGTGAAAACAATTTTCACGGAAGAACTACTACGATCATTTCATTTTCTAATGATGAAGGTGCCCGTAAAAACTTTGGACCCTTTACAGAAGGATTTATAAAAATTGAATACGATAATCTTGAAGCTCTTGAAAAAGTTCTGGAATCATCAAAAAATATAGCGGGATTTTTGGTTGAACCCATTCAGGGAGAAGCTGGAGTGTATGTACCTTCTGAAGGGTATTTATCGAAAGCTAAAGCATTGTGCGAGAAACATAATGTGTTGTTTATTGCAGATGAGGTTCAGACCGGAATTGCACGTACCGGAAAATTATTAGCGGTACATCATGAAAATGTGCAGCCTGATATTTTGATTTTAGGTAAAGCTATTTCTGGCGGAGTTTATCCTGTTTCGGCTGTTTTGTGTAATAACGAAATCATGAATGTAATTAAACCAGGTCAGCATGGATCTACTTTTGGAGGAAATCCTGTTGCAGCAGCAGTAGCAATCGCGGCACTTGAAGTAATTAAAGACGAAAATCTGGCTGAAAATGCAGAACGTTTAGGAATTATTCTAAGAAAAGGTTTAAACGAAATTGCAGAAAGAAATAACCTAATTACGCTTGTTCGTGGAAAAGGTTTGTTGAATGCTATCGTAATTAATTGTGGCGAAGATTCAGATCTTGCCTGGGAAATTTGCCTTAAATTTAGAGACAACGGATTATTGGCAAAACCAACTCACGGTAACAAAATTAGATTGGCACCACCATTAGTAATGACCGAAGCTCAGATTCACGAATGTCTTGAAATTATCGAGAAATCATTAAATGATTTTAGAGATTAAATATCTTTTAAATAATACAAACTAAAAAAGCTGTTCAGAGATGAGCAGCTTTTTTAGTTTAGTTTTTAGTCTCAGTCTCAGTCTGAGTTTTCAGTCTCGGTTAGAAACTGAAAACTGGAACTGAAAACTATTTTCCCACATTCTATAAATTATATAACAAAGGACATGAATTGTATAATCTTTTTTAGCGAGTTGAGAAGTAGTTTTGAATGTCTTTGAAACGGAATTAAAAACGAATCTCTAAAAAGGTTTTTGTTTAATTCTTAATAGAAAGAAAAAGGAAAGAACCAAAATGGTTTTACAAAAATTTATAAATACAATTCTATAATAATGGCTTACTCAAATAATGATATAACACGTTTTTTAGATGCGCAGAATAAACTTTATCTTACTGCTCTTTCCGAAATAAAAAAAGGAAAGAAAGAGACCCATTGGATGTGGTTTATTTTTCCGCAAATACAAGGACTAGGCACCAGTAATATATCAAAGTTTTATGCTATCACTGATCTTAAAGAAGCTAAAGAGTTTCTGGATCATCCTGTTTTAGCCAAACATCTTATAGAGATTTCAGAACTTTTGTTAACCTTTAAAAGAAAATCAGCCGAAGGTATCTTAGGAGATTTAGGTGCTCGTAAATTATTTTCGTCGATGACCTTGTTTTCTCAGGTAGAAGGTGCTCATCCTGTATTTCAGGAAATATTAGATACTTTTTTCTTAGGGTATTCAGATCAACTAACTTTATCAATAATTGATTCACAAGTAGTGTCGCCAGCTGTTGAAGCATTAATATAAATTACGCTCAAACGTAAAAAAAGAAAACCATTCCACTTAACGCGGGATGGTTTTTTGTTTTTAATCTGCTGTATCTGGTGTAGTTTTTTTTCGCCACGAATTCCAAGAATTTCTCGAATTATTTTTTGCCACTCTAAATGCCCATCGTGATGAAATGATTCTCAAAGCTTTGCGAACTTCATCTGAAAATTTTGAGCTTAGCTTAAAACTTCGCGAACTTTGCGTAAACCTTTGTGCTCTCTGCGGTTAAATTTTTTGCCACTCTAAATGCCCATCGGGATAAAATGATTCTCAAAGCTTTGCGAGCTTCGTCAGAAAATTTTCAGATCAGCTTAAAACTTCGAGAACTTTGCGGTTAAATTTTTTTCCACTCCAAATGCCATTCTAAATAAAAAAGCGACTGTTCAAGGAACAATCGCTTTTAGTTATAATTACTTAAAATATCAAAAAAAGTAATTATTTCATTAAGAAAATGCACAAGACACTTCTTTATATTATTTAAAATCTAACTTTTTTAAGTTCCCATAATGTTTTGATAAAAGTATCAACATCCTGAGTAGTATTATAAAAAGCCAATGATGGACGAACGGTAGTTTCAACACCCATTCTTCGCAAAATAGGCTGAGCACAATGATGTCCGGTTCGTACTGCAACACCTTCTTTATTCAAAGCCTGACCCACCTGATCGTTGGTATAACCTTGTAAATTAAAAGAAAGAACACTCGCCTTATTTTTCGCCGTCCCGATCAATCGAACACCCGGAATTTCTTTTAGCAGCTTTGTCGCATATTCCAGTAACTGATGTTCGTAGTGACCAATAGCGTCGATACCTAGTTTAGTAACATAATCTATTGCAGCGCCTAGACCAATGGCATCGGCGATATTTCCGGTTCCGGCTTCGAAACGATTCGGTGCTTTGTGGTATTTTATTTCCTCAAAAGTTACATCCTGAATCATGTTTCCGCCAGCTTGATACGGTTCCATTTCGTTTAGCAAATCTTCTTTTCCGTATAAAGCGCCAATTCCCGTTGGACCAAAAAGTTTATGACCGGAAAAAACCAGCCAATCCGGATTTAAATCCTGAACATCGACTTTCATGTGCGAGACCGATTGTGCGCCATCAATTAAAACTTTTGCACCAATGGCGTGTGCCATTTTTACAATTTCTTTAGCCGGAGTTACAGTTCCTAAAGCATTTGAAACTTGCGTAAAAGCAACCAAACGCGTTTTAGAATTCAGTAGTTTTGAATATTCATCCAATAAAATTTGTCCGTCGTCATCAACAGGAATTACACGAAGTTTTAGACCTTTTTTATCCGCCAGACGTTTCCACGGAACAATATTCGCATGATGTTCCAGATTACTCACAATGATTTCGTCTCCGGCAACCAGATTATGATCGCCCCAACTTTGAGCCACCAGATTAATTCCTTCTGTGGCACCGCGAACAAATACAATTTCGTTTACAGAATTTGCATTTAGAAATGTTTTTACTTTTTCACGGGCGGATTCATAAGCATCTGAGGCACGAGCCGCAAGTTCATGTGCTGCACGATGAATGTTTGAATTTTCATGCTCGTAGAAATAAGCAATACGATCAATAACCGATTGTGGTTTTTGGGTCGTAGCAGCATTATCAAACCAAACCAGAGGTTTTCCGTTTACAGTTTCTCTCAAAATGGGAAAATCTTTTTTAATGAGATTAGCATCAAAATGAGAGCCTGAGATAGTACCAAAATCTGGTTTTTCAAAAGTATTTCCAACAACCAAATTCGAATTTCTCTGATCAAAAGCAAACGGATTCTGATCTAAAAAATAATACGAATTGGGTATTTCATTTCCGTTTAACGGAAAATCAAGACGTTTTGTAAATTGTGTATCAACAAATGACAATGCCACTTTTAATTCCGTTTCAAAAGAAGAACTGTCGGTTTGAAAAGGCAGATAATCATGGTTCAAAAGCAATTTCGAAAAAGACAATTCTTCATTTGATTGCGCCGTTCCGCTATTCTTGAAATTAGCATCCTGAAAACCCGTTTGCGGATTGTTGACATTTACATTATTTCCGTGTGGAATCCCCGATGGAGAAACGCCACTTTGAGGATCAAATCCGGCTCCGGCGTTTGGATACAAAGCCGAAGCTCCTGAACCATAATTGGCAACAGTTGGCGAAACTCCAAAACCACTAAATGCAGGCGCACCAGAAGGTGGCGTTGCTACATCTTGTAATGGAAGAGTTGCATTATTACCGCGTAAGTTCCCTGAATTCAACAAAGTCTCTGCAATTTTTGTAGCACGAGGATGTTCACTACGATCAGGGCTCAACGAAATTTCCTTAGGAAACTCATTAGGCAATGACTTGAACAATTCGTTCGCTAAAAGCTGCAAATCCTCAATGTTGGGTAAACCGTCGTGGTTAGTATTTATACTCATGATACTTACCTATTTCTACATCTTCAAGAACTGCGATTGCATCGTCTACCAAAATTGCCAATGAGCAATAAAGAGATACCAAATACGAAGCAATTGCTTTTTCATTGATTCCCATAAAGCGAACCGATAATCCAGGTGATTGCTCGCCTTGTAATCCAGGTTGAATCAATCCGATAACGCCCTGACGGCTTTCGCCTGTACGCAATAAAATGATTTTAGATTTTCCGTTTACGATAGGTAATTTATCTGATGGAATAAGCGGAATGCCTCTCCATGTTAAAAATTGAGATCCAAACAAAGATGTAGTAGGAGGCGGAACACCACGACGAGTACATTCACGGCCAAAAGCAGCAATTGCTAAAGGGTGCAACAAGAAAAATCCCGGTTCTTTCCATACTTTTGTCAATAATTCGTCTAAATCGTCCGGAGTTGGTGCGCCGGTTCTGGTTTTGATAATTTGCGATTTTGCAACATTGCTTAACAAACCATAATCTTTGTTGTTGATTAATTCGCTTTCCTGACGTTCTTTGATCGTTTCAATTGCCAAACGAAGCTGCTCAGAAATTTGATTGTATGGTTTGCTGTACAAGTCAGAAACTCTTGTGTGCACATCTACAATCGTTTGTACTGCCGCTAGATTGTATTCTCTTGGATTATCGATATAATCGACAAAAGTGTTAGGTAAAACTCTTTCGTCACGTGCAGAACAATCGACTTCGATATGACTTCCGTCTTTTACTTTATTCAAACGAAAAACGCCTGATTCTACTGGTGTCCAATGCAAAAGATGCGTTAACCAGCGTGGCGAAATTGTCCCAATTTGGGGAACCGTACGTGTTGCAATTGCTAATTGTCTTGCTGCAACATCTCCTAATGCCGTCTGTTGTTGTTTTTGTTCAGCCATGGTGTAATGGTTTAAAGATTAATTTTATTTTTAATGTTTTTGTGAAATCTTCGCATAGAAAAACACATTTTTGTTCTATCAGTAAATTTATGTTAAAAACAGTAGCCTTTGATTTTATTACTGTTTAATTTACGGTATAATAACATGTAATTTGTTGTATCACAGAATTATGAAAGCGGGTCGAATAACTCGTCAACTGAAAGATATCGTTCTCCCGTATCATAATTAAAAGTCAGTACAACCGCATCTTTCGGGATTTTATTTATTTGTTTTGAAATTGCCGCCAAAGAAGCTCCCGTCGATATTCCGGCAAAAATTCCTTCTTCTTTTGATAATTTTTTAGCAAAATAAAAAGCATCTTCTTTTTCTACCGGAATAATCAAATCGACATAATCCCGATTAAAAACTTCCGGAATAAATCCTGGTCCAATTCCCTGAATAGGATGTGGGGCAGGAGAACCACCGCTTAAAACCGGTGATAAGGCAGGTTCTACAGCATAAGTTTTAAGATTAGGAAAATGTTGTTTCAAAATTTTAGAAACTCCCGTAATATGTCCGCCCGTTCCAACTCCCGTGATGAGGTAATCAATTCCATCAGGGAAATCTTGTAGAATTTCCTGTGCCGTAGTTTTCTCATGAATTTCGACATCTGCAGGATTTGTAAACTGAAAAGGCAAAAACGAATTGGGAGTTGATAATGCTAGTTCCTTAGCTTTTTCTACCGCGCCCGAAGTTCCTTTTTCTCGTGGAGTCAGAACAAATTCCGCACCATAAGCATTCATGATTTTACGCCTTTCGATACTCATTGATTCCGGCATCACCAGAATAACGTTGTATCCTTTTACCGCAGCCACCAGCGAAAGCCCTATTCCGGTATTTCCTGAAGTGGGTTCTATAATGATCGAATCAGGATTTAAAAGCCCTTTTTCCTCTGCATCTTCAATCATTGCCAATGCAATCCTGTCTTTGATACTCGCACCCGGATTCGACTTTTCAATCTTAATCCAGACCTGATGCTCTGGAAAAATCTTGTTGAGTTTTACGTGAGGCGTGTTTCCTATGGTTTCTAGTATATTTTGATATTTCATGATGTTTTGTTTTTAAACCATATAAGTGATTATAAGTTCATTTTAGTTTAAATGCGTTGCGTTTTTTATTGACAACTTTTTCAAAGATTTATGCTCAATATTATTATGTTCATTTTTGTCATCCCAATTTCTAGGATAAAACCAAATCTTTTTTTCAGGAGCTAATCCCGCTATCCGTTTCAATCTTTTGTGGCGAACCCCGCCACAAAAGGATTTCCACTTCTATCGGGGCTATGGCGGTCATTTTCATAAGAATGTTTTCGTTTAGTATTTCATTTCTTACGCTCATTTTTTGTTCATTCCGAGGAACGAGGAATCTCCGCAAGAAACTCCGCATGCAAAATTGTCAATCTTTGTCGAGCTACTAACGGAGATTCCTCGTTCCTCGGGATGACAAGATTGCGGTTAGAGATTGTGTGGCTAAACACTTTGTCAAAGTTTCGAACTTTGACAAAGTTTGCAAGACCTTTTTTATATGCTCTTATATTCCTTATATGGTTCAAATATTACTTACATGGTTCAAAAAAACATTTTAAATCGAATAAAAAATAGGCTCCGGAAACGGATTATTGTCCTTCACTTTAATCTCATTTTTATGATACACAACTGAATTTGACGGAACCGTATACGTCAGCCAGACATTTCCTCCAATGATCGAATCTCTTCCTACCACGGTTTGTCCGCCCAGAATCGTACTATTCGAATAAATAATGACATTGTTCTCAATCGTGGGATGTCTTTTTATAAAGGCTTCCTCTTTTTTTACACTCAAAGCGCCTAACGTAACACCTTGATATATTTGTACATTATCGCCAATAATAGTCGTTTCGCCTATTACAATTCCGGTGCCGTGATCGATGGCAAAATCATTGCCGATTTGAGCGCCAGGATGAATTTCGATACTGGTTTTGATGTGTGCATATTCTGAAAAAGTTCTGGCTAAAAGCTTTAAATCCTGTTCCCAGATTTGATGCGAAAACCGATAAACGGCTATGGCGAAAAAACCGGGATAAGCGTATAAAACTTCTTCTATAGATTTAGCTGCAGGATCTTTCCTGAAAATGGTATCGGCATCATTTAGTGTTTTCTTGTACAGATGAGGCAATGCTTCAAAAAATATCTTAGTTTGCTCGAAACTGTCGTCTTTTTTGGATGCATAATCAATTACGATTTCATTAAATTGCTTTTCTAGAACTTCAAATTTGTTTTTGATAATGGATAAATCTCCAAAACGCTTTGAAGTATTCGAAAATAAAACAGAGAATAAATCCTCAATAAATTGATGGATTACCTTTTTTTGAGGAAGGATCAATAAACTCTGATGGTTGTTGGCTATTTCTTGATAAAATGAATTCATAATAAATTGTTTTTTGGTTCGTACTAACATCTTTATGCGAAATCAACTAGTCTAACGAGGTATTCTAAAGCAACTTTTTGGATTCATAAATATTATTAAACCCATAGAAACATAGATTTTATGTTTCGAAAAGGAGACAAAAAGAAATACATTTCTCTCACATAGTCCAGAAGCTTCGGGATGATTTATTCTAAAGTGAAACCCCTTTTTTTAAGCAACCAATAAGCTATGTTTCTATGTGTTAAAGAATTACCCCAACCGCTTAAATGTCTTCGGTTTTGGGTTTTGAAAACTTCTCCCTGATATAAAAAACAGGTATTCCTATTCCTGCGATGATTAATCCCGGCCAGGTATAGGTGGGTTTGTAAATGATTAATAATATACAGAACGCTGATCCCATAATGATATAAATGGCAGGTAAAAATGGATATCCAAAGGCTTTATAAGGTCTTTCATGTTCCGGTTTTTTACTTCTCAAAACAAAAATTCCAGTAATAGTGATAACGTAAAACAGAACAACTACAAATGAAATCATGTCTAATAAATTCCCGTAACGACCGCTTAAACTCAAAACAACCGCCATAAAAAATTGAATCCAAAGTGCATTTGCCGGAACCGAATGTTTGTTTAAAATCGCTGTCTTTTTGAAAAATAAACCATCTTTTGCCATACTCTGATACACTCTCGCGCCTGATAGAATCATTCCGTTGGCACAACCAAAAGAAGCAATCAAAATCATTAACGCGATAATCGAAGTTCCGCTTGAGCCAAAAATCGCTTGTGCAGCGGCAATTCCAACTCGGTCTTTTTCAGGTGTTCCAATGGCTTCAACGGGTAAAACGGCAGTAAACATGATGTTTAAAGAAACGTATATAATCGTTACCACGGCAGTTCCTAAAAGCAGACTCAAACCGATATTTCGTTTTGGATTTTTTATTTCATCCGAAACAAACGTCACATTATTCCAGGCATCATAACTAATAACTGTTCCCACCAAAGCAGAAGCGATTGCGCCCCAAAAAGCAGGCGTATTCATGTATTGCAAAAACGAACCATCCGGATTTAGTTTTTGCAAATGAAACGGATTCGTCCAGTTTGCCTGCCATACTTCGGGTTTAAAAAATATAAACCCGAAGACAATAAGAACTAGTAAGCTTATCAGTTTGGTTCCGGTGAAAAACTTCTGAATTATTTTTCCGAGTTTTACGCCTTTGGTATTGATATAGGTTAAGATGAATAACAAGACAATAGAGGAGAGCTGTGCCGGCGAAATGGTAAAGGATTCTCCGATTCTAAAAGCAACCAAATCTTCACTAAATAAAGGAAAAAAGTACGCCAGAAATTTAAAGAACGATACACAAACCGCAGCAATTGTTCCCGTTTGAATTACGGTAAACAAACTCCATCCATACACAAATGCCACAAGCGGATTATAAGCTTCTTTAAGATAAACATACTGACCTCCTGATTTTGGGAACATTCCGCTTAATTCTCCGTAACTCACAGCTGCAATCAACGTCATGAATCCGCCAATTAACCAAACCAAAATTAGCCAGCCTGCTGATCCTACATTACGGGTAACATCGGCACTCACAATAAAAATTCCCGAACCAATCATTCCGCTGGCAACCAATAAAGCTGCATCGGCAAGACCGAGTTCTCTTTTATATTCTTGTTTTTTTTCTATTTCTGACATTCTGATTTTTTGTTTTTATAACTAAACCAATTCGGCATTGGTCAAAGGTGTTGTAGGTGTTTCTTTTGGAATTCTTCCTTGCAGATGCGGTAACGATGCATTTGGCAAACGTGGCAGCACCAATTTGGCAAAATAGTTCGCTTCTTCAATCAAAGGGAAACCGGAGAAAATAAAAGAGCGGAAACCCATATCCATATAGCGATTCAGTTTTTCTATAATTTGATCGGCACTTCCTACCAAACCACTTCCGCAGCCAGAGAAAACTTTACCAATATCGGTCCATAAGATATCTTCTACATAACCATCCTCATCCGAAGTTTCTCTTAATTCATCTTGTTTTAAAACTCCTAACGAACGCGAATCTTCGCCACGGCTTCTGATTTCCAAACCTCTTTTCTCATCAAACTTCGAGATTAGCTTTTTCGCGTAAGCTCTGGCTTCTTCCTGTGTTTCACGAACAATGACATGAATTCTTAACCCGAAATCTATCGTTCTTCCTTCTGCAGCAGCACGTTCGCTCATTTCTTTCAGAGTCGCATACATCGATTCTTCAGATTCCGGCCAGGTCAAAAACACGTCGCAATGTTTCGCACAAACGGCTCTGGAACCAGGGGAAGTTCCTCCAAAATACAATAATGGACCGCCGTTTTGCTGATAGGATTTTACCGGATCAGATGGCAAATCAAACTGATAAATTTGTCCTTTATGCGAGATTCTGTCTTGTGTCCAGCCTTGCTGCAAAATCTGAATCACCTCAGAACATCGTTGGTATCTTAGATTAGGATCTTCACGGGTTCCCGGTAAATCTGAGTTGATGATGTTTAAAATCAATCTTCCTTTCAAGATGTGATCTAATGAAGAAATCGCTCTTGCCAACATGGGCGGATGTACTTCTCCGGTACGGATCGCCAACAAAAATGTAATGTTATTCGTTTCCGGCGCAACACTTGCCGCAAAAGCCAGTCCGTCTTGTCCTACGGTATAGGCAGATGGATATAAGATGTTGCTAAAACCTAGTTTTTCTGCTTCTAATGTTATTTCACGACAATGTTCGTAACTGCTTCGGCGATCATTATCTAATACGCCTAAATATGCTGTATCTCCACCAATAATGTCATTGAACCAGGAAATTTCTGCTACTCTTTCCGGGGTTCTAATGGCTACTGTTTCAATTTTACCTTCAATCATTTTCTTTCTTCTTTTTTAAGCTCTTTTTCAATTTTTTATTTTTATCCTGCGCATTTTTTCCAGCTTCACTCAACCAGGAAATTTCAGTATTTTTAATTCTCATTGATACAACAGGTGCGGGATTTAGGTTGGTCTGATTCATATTTTTTGAGTTTTAGTTATTATTTTTTAAAGACTGTTTTTCCTTCTTTAATGGTTTCCAGAACAGTAATGTCTTTTATTTTAGAAGGATCTATTTTGGTTAAATCGTCTGAAAGTACCACTAGATCCGCCAGTTTTCCGGTTTCGATAGAACCTTTGCTATTTTCTTCAAAATATTCGTAAGCGCCGTTTATCGTGATGGCACGAAGTCCTTCGATAGGCGTTAATCTTTCATCCGGACCAATAACCTGACCTGAACGTGATTTTCTTTCTACAGAGGTCCACAATAAAAACAATTGGTTTAATGGTGTAACCGGATAATCTGTATGGTTCGTGGCGACAACACCTTTTTTGATGGCTGTTTTTAATGGGCTTAAAAAATTAGCTCTTTCCGGACCTAAGTTGCGAAGGTGTACATCGCCCCAAAAGAAGGCGTGATTACTAAAGAAAGCGGCAATGATGCCCAGTTTTTTATAAGTATCCAACTGATCAGGCCTTACAAACTGAGAGTGAATCGTTACCGGTCTGCGATCGTTACTATTGGTATTTAATGTTTTATTGGCATTTTCTATCGCTTTCAGGTACATATCGATCGTGGCATCTCCGTTGCAATGCACAAATGGGCGAACATTATTTTGGAAAGCCTTAATAACTAAATCATTAAACTGATCTTGGGTAATGTTGGCGAAACCGGTACATTCGTCGTGGTTACAACCCGGAACTTCTACCAAATATGATTTACTGAAAAAAGCCGTTTTACCTTGTGGAGAACCATCGGCAATCATTTTTGTTCCGGCCAGTTTTAAGTGGTTTCTTAGTACACCAAATTTAAAATCAGGATTTTGCAATACTTTTTCTAAAGTTGGATATCCCGGCAAAGCTTCAATATCAATAAACAATTCATTTCTTTCTGCGGCTTTGTGCAATAATTCAACAGATTCATAACTTGAATATCCGTCCTGAGCCGTTGTAATACCATTACTGGCATAAAATAATTGCTGCTCTTTTAAATCTTTTATCTGCTGGTCTAAAGTTGGAGCAGGTTTCGCAGGTCTTTTCAATAATCGGCTTGCATTTTCTTGTAATAATCCTGTTGGTTCGTTAGTTCCTTTTTTTCTTTCGATGGCACCACCGGGAGGATTTGCTGTATTGGCATCAATTCCTGAGAGTTTTAAAGCATACGAATTAGAAACCGACATATGCCCGTTGATGTTCGTAATCGTTACTGGATTGTTGGGAAAAGCAGCATCAAGATCTTCTTTGCTTGGATGTCTTTTTTCTTCAAGTTGATCCTGATCATATCCAAAAGCATCGATCCATTCGCCTGGAGCGACATTGTTTTTCTTTTGAAAATCCTGAATACGGCTTACCAAATCGGCAATGTTTTTAACATCTCCCATTGGCGGAGATCCCACATTTACTGTTGTAGATCTCGATAAACCCATAAAATGGCTGTGACCGTCAATAAATCCGGGAACTACCGTTTTTCCTTTTAAGTCGACAACAATCGTGTTTTTGTCTTTTAGTTTTTCGATTTTGCTATTCGTTCCCACAGCCAGAATTTTACCGTTACTTACGGCAACAGCTTGCGCTGTACTGTTTTTGGCATCAACGGTAATAATATTTCCGTTGATAAAAATTTTCTCAGCTGTATTTTTTTGCTGTGCATGGATAACCGTCGCAGCGAAGAGTATAGCCAGGCATTTTAAATTAGTTCTCATTTTGTTGTTTTTTTGTTTATATAATTATTTTTAAACACATAGAAACATACATTTACTTTATGAAAAGAGGCTTTTCACTTAGAATAAATCACATAGCTATATGAGCTATGTTAAAGAAATTTATTTCTTTTTGTTCCCTTATCTAAAATCTAGAACCTATGTTTCTATGTGTTAAATATTTTTTTTTCCACTTGCATCTAATGGGTTGTAGTATTCTATCTCGGAGCCAGTTTGTTATAAGCTAATTCATTACTTGGGATTGCCCAAACATAATTCGCCGCTGTTGGCAAGACTTCAGGTGCAGCACCAGCATTTCCTGTTTTGGCAGGAAGCGCCTGAACTCTTCTCAATAAATCCGGCGTACGAAATCCTTCGCCCACCAATTCTATTCTTCTTTCGTTTAGAATTGTATTGACCAATTCGTCTTTTGTCGCAACTCCTGTTGTAAAAACATAAGCAGCATCAGAACGATTGCGAACTGCCGATAATAGCGTTCTGGCCAAAGGCAAATTGTCGCTTTGTGCCGCAGCTTCGGTATAATTCAAAAGGACTTCTGCGTATCGAATTACAGGAACATAATCAGTAAAAGGGGCACCATTTTTCTTGAATTTGTTCAGTAATTTTTGTCCGGTGGCATTAGTGATCACCAAACCTTTTCTGGCATCTGCAGAAGTTGGAGAAGCATAAACAGGATCTGCAATAATTCCTGCGGTATTAAAATAAATAACCGGAGTTAAGTAGTTTGCGCCAAGTGCACTTTGCAAGGCTGGAGCTTCTGCCGCAGTAGTAAACGGAATTGAAAATATAGCTTCGTTACCTACATACGAACCTCCAAAAACGTTAGCAACATTAGGTTCTAAACGATGTGTCAAACTTCCTGAAACGTATTGAAAAGGAGCTGTTGCAGGAACCAGTTTACTAGCTTCGGAAATTACTTTTGCATAATCGCCTTTGCTTAAATAAACTCTGGTTTTTAAAGCTATTGCTGATGCTTTATGCGCTCTTGAAACTGTAAGGATTCCTGTTGCATAACTTTCTGGTAAATCGACCTCGGCTTCGTCAAGATCTTTTAAAATTTGACTATAAACATCTGCAACGCTGCTAAAGGCTAAGTCGTTAAGTCCGCCCGATGTATTTCCTTTTAAGCGTAACGGAAGCGCCAGTGCAGCACTATTTTGCGCATAAGGTTTTGCATAGGTTTGCACTAAACTTAGATACGAAATCGCTCTTACAAACTTAGCTTCGGCGATATAATTCTTGCGTAAATCCTCTGTTACAACAGTAGATGTTGCCAGATTATCGATCAGAATATTCGAAAAGTTAATAGTCGTGTAAGCAACGCTCCAAACTGAGTTTACAAAATCTCCTGATGAAGTTATCGTCTGATTCCAAACATTGGCTCCGGTTGAATTGTTACCATCATTCTGACTGAATTCGTTTCCTCTTTGTTCATTAAAAATAATGAAGCGGCCACCGTAAAAAGACGGATTGCTAAACTGACCGTATAGTCCGTTTACCTGACCTAAAATTTTGGCTGGTGTGCTGAAAGCCGTTTCTGTAGAAATGCTCGTTTCAGGAACAGTATCTAAAGCATTATCGCTACATCCGGCCAATAATAAAGCTAGAAATGGTGTGATAATAAAGGCTTTTTGTATGCTTTTTTTATAATTGAAAATCATGATGTTTTTATTTTTAATTAAGATGAATGCCTAGAAACCTACATTAAGTCCTAAAGTGAATACTACTGAATTGGCCGGCACGTTTTGATCTTTTCCGGAATTGATGGAGTTCCCGTTGATTGAAATCTCAGGATCTGAACCGCGGTATTTTGTCCAGGTGTATAAATTAGAGCCCTGAGCATATACTTTTGCTGTTGAAATGTATTTGTTGACCAACTCGTTTTTTACCGGAATTCTATAGCTTAAAATGATGTTTTTTACTTTCAGGTAAGATCCGTCTTCTACATAAGCAGAGTTGCTTGACGAGAAACCTCCTGAAAAACTGTCTCCGTAAATTAACTTAGGAACATCTGTAACCCGACCCGGAGTTGTCCAGCGATCTTTGATGAAAGTTCCGTTGTTGAAGAAACGCTGATCAGATAAAGTAGATCTTGTACCGTTGTACAATTTGTTTCCTCCGGAGAAAGTCAGACCAATCGACAAATCGAAATTTTTATACGATAAATTGTTGTTCAAACCTCCGTAATAAGTGGGTAACGAGGGTCCCTGAATACGACCGTCACGATAGTTGTCGATTGCCGGAGCAGTACCACCATTGAGATAGGTAAAAGCTTTTGTAAGTGCATTGTATTGTACTTCTTCGTTATTGGCGTTGACATAAACACGGTTTCCGTTTTCAGGATTTACTCCCGTTGTTGGTACGGCAAAAATAGATCCTACAGAATAACCTTCTCTGGTAATATTCTGTATTCCGAAAGTGCTTAGAACCGTTGGATAAATATCTCCGTAACCGCCTAATGAAGTTACTTTGTTTTTAATTGTTGATAAATTAAAACTTGCATTCCACTGAAAATCATTGCCATTTATAATGTTTGCATTAATCGAAAGTTCAAATCCTTTGTTGTATAAAGATCCAACGTTTGCTGCAATAGAATTGTTTGGGATTCCTTGTGATAAGGATTGAGGCGCATTCAAAATCAAATCGTTGATGTTATTTTTGTAATAATCTGCTTCAACTGTAATGCGGTTGTCAAACAATCCAAAATTGATCCCGAAGTCAAACTTTTTGCTTGTTTCCCATTTTAAATCCGGATTGCCTGATTGCCCAAAACTAAGCGTTGGAACTCCTGCATAAGTACCTGCGTTATATTGCGATAAAGCGGCATAATCGTTTAATTCGCTGTTGCCCACAATTCCGTAACTTGCTCTTACTTTAAAAGCATTTAAGACATTTTTTATAGAAGAACTTTTAAAGAAATCTTCTTCAGATACATTCCATCCTACAGAAGCCCCGCCAAAATTTCCCCATTTATTTCCAGATGCCAATGCTGATAATCCGTCTCTTCTGAAGTTAAGATTCAGCAGGTATTTTTTGTCATAATCATAAGCAATACTGCTAAAATATGAAAGCAAAACATTTTCTGTCTGAACCGAAGGACCAGGGGCAATGCTTGTAAATCCGCCTTGGTAACTCGTGAAGAAAGGATCAGTCAAACCGGTTTTTATTGCTCCCCAACCATCAATTTCGCGAACATTTTTCTCTTGTCCTAAAAGTACTTTCAAACTATGTTTTTGATCAAATACAGTCGAGTAGGTAAGGGTATTGGTCCAGTTTGATCTGGAATATTTGGTATTAGAGTTTGTTGCAGCTCCTTTAGTAGAGAAACCATCTCCACTAAACGGATTTCTAAATTCTTTGTTTTCTACTACAAAATTATTGATACCGTAAACCGTTTTGAATTTCAGGTTTTTGATGATTTCAAGTTCGGCATAAATACTTCCAATAAAAGTGTTGTTTTCAGAAGTGTTTTTATCCAGATCTAAAATCGTCTGTAAGTTATAAGCATTAAAAACTCCTAGTGAAGGACTGTTTGCTCCGTAGCCAATATTTCCGTTACTCGGATTAATGTTGTAAGATCCATCAGGATTATAAACCGAAACGTTTGACGGTAAAATATAAGTAAGTCGGCCCAAAGGTTGTAAACCAATATATTGTGTGTTCACTGCATTTCCAGCCGAAGATCCAATCGAGTTAGGCGTTGATGATCCTGAGTTTGGTCCTGAATTTAGTGAATTGTTATACGAGAAATTAGTTCCTAAAGTTAGCGAGTTGTTCAATTTATGTTCGAAATTCAATCGGATTCCTTTTCTAACAAATTCATTCGTTCTTAGAATTCCTTCCTGATTAGAATAATTGGTAGAAATAAAATAACTAGTAGAATTTGTTGCGCCGGAGAAACTTAAATTATGATTTTGCGAAACCCCTGTGTGATATGCTACATCATACCAATTGGTTCCTATTGTCGATCCGTCAGCATTTTGTCCTAATGCAAAACCAGGTGTAAGTCCCGCATTGGTTCTCGCTTCATTTTTGATGCTTACATAATCTTCGGCATTCAAAAGTTTTGGTAAATTCGTTGCTTTATTCCAGCTTACCCAAACATCATAATTAACGTTTACTTTTCCTTTTTTTCCTTTTTTGGTCGTAATCACAATCACACCATTTGCTGCACGAGAGCCGTAAACTGCTGCCGCCGAAGCATCTTTTAAAACGTCGATCGATTCAATATCATTTGGGTTAATGTCTGATAACGGGTTGTTGCCAATTGCTCCTCCGGCAGTTCCGGTAAAAACGGTAACACCATCGACAATTACTAAAGGATAAAGCGAACTTGTGATAGAGTTGATTCCTCGAATTCTAATAACAGGCGTACTGTTTAAAGATCCGCTGGGCTGAACAATGTTTAATCCTGCTGCCTGACCGCCTAACAATTGATCAAAACTTTGTGCCGGACGATTGGCAATTTGTTTCGCATCAATTTTTGAGGTTGCTCCTGTAAAGGTTTTCTTGGCCGATGTTCCGTAACCTACAACCACGATTTCGTCTAGTTTTTCAACCTGTTCCGTTAGTTTGATGACCACCGGACTTCCGTCAACTATAACTTCTTTAGAATTGTACCCTATGTAACTAATGACTAAAGTGTAAGGGAATTTTTGTCCCGTTTGAAAGTAAAATTTCCCATCAATATCAGTTTCAACGCCATGTGTAGTTCCTTTGATATTTACCGAAGCGCCAATAATAGGCTGATTCGATATTTGATCTACTATTGTTCCGTTAAGTTTCGATTGAATATTTGGTTCCGTATTTTGAGCATTTATTCCGATGGAGATGAACAAAATGCTAATCCATAAAATAAGTTTTGTATTTTTTTTCATTCTTGGTTATTGATTTTTTGTAATTAAAATGCCGGGAGATTGGATTTCTGGTGCATTCTTTATTGAGTGATAAATGTTCTTTAAGCCTTGCCATTTCTATTGCCGTAGAAATATTTAGGTTCGGTTTTGTAGTGGTATTTGTGTCATGTTTGTTCGTATTTAGTTGTTGTTTTTGGATGATTTATAGTTATGCGTGATACTTCTTCCTGATGAAAAAAAGCATCAAAATGATTGTATAATATTCAATAAGAAACCGTTGAGGTTTAAGAATTTTCGTTTTTTTAATTCTGATTCTTTGGATAAAAATCACTTATAAACGAAAAGGAGGTGAGGGAATTAACAACAGAAGCACATATAACAAAAAGTGTTATAAGTATATTTTTTGGGAAGAATGTAAAATGCTATGCTTTCGGTTGTTTTCAAAATGTAGTTCTTTTGGTTTTAAACTCTACTAATTCTATAGACAAAGTTAAATTTAATATAATAAAAACCAAATATTTTTTTTAACAAGTTGCAGGTTATTAGTGATTTAATTTAATGGTTTGGGTTTAATGTGTTGTATTATAGTGGTTTGTGTTTATTCTGTGTGAAATAAAAAAGACAGAAAAAAAAGTATAAGGTTTATTTTTATACTTATTTTTCTGTCTTTAAGTGTTTTAGGTAAATATTATTTAAAGCTCCGGAGGAGTGATATATTTATAGCAATTATATATTTCCCCGTATTAAAGCTCCGGAGGAGCGACATATATACCACCCCGCTGGGGTTCGGATTCTTCTTGTCAAATTAAATTTCTATAAATATATCGTCCCGCTGGGACTTGGTTTAGGATTAATTACAAATTACTTTTTCAAAGTTGCACCGCCAGGCATAACCTCTGTTTTCAGTTTGAACTTACTGTATTCAACCACTCCCGTTTTATCAGCCCAGTCAAAATAAGAAGCCGAAAGCTTGTTCACAATTCCTGGGTTTTGTTGTGCGACATTTGTAGTTTCGCCACGATCTGTTTCGATATTGTAAAGTTCCCATTCGTACGACGGATAGGTCGAAACCAATTTCCATTTGCCATCTCTCACGGCTCTGTTTCCGGCTCTTTCCCAAAATAATGGTGCGCCTCTATCGACCTGCGAAACATTATTAAATAAAACAGGCAACAAACTGCTTCCAACCAAAGGGTTTGTCGTCACACCATTATATTCTTTGGGATATTCAATTCCGGCCAATTCGTAAAAAGTAGGGGCAAGGTCAATAATATGTCCTGTTCCTTTGTCGATTCTGCCCGCTTTTATTTTTGATGGAAACCACGCAATAAACGGAGAACTGAATCCGCCTTCGTGCATATTATTTTTGTATTGTTGTAATGGAGTATTAGACAAATACGCCCAGTTTTGTTCCTGGTAATCAAACGATTCTGAAGTTCCAACGGGTCCGTCATTTCGAACCAAACCTCTTCCTAACGGATTATACGAATTGAAACCACCTTGTGCTCCATTATCTGAAATGAAAATAATCAGCGTATTTTTATCTTTCTTCAACGCTTTTAATTTCTCTAAAACTTTGCCCACGTTCTGATCCATATTATCGAGCATTGCGGCATAAACTTCCATTTTGGCTTTCCAGAATTGTTTCTCGTCATAGGTTAGTTTACTCCATTCCGGTACTTCCGGATCTCGTGGAGAAACGGTTTGATTCGCGGGTAAAATGCCGTTTGCTTTTAGTTTTTCGATTCTTTTTTCTCTGAGAACATCCCAGCCTTCATCAAATTTCCCTCTATATTTAGCAATGTCAATCGGTTTTGCCTGCAACGGCCAATGCGGAGCTGTAAATGCCAAATACAAAAAGAAGGGTTTGTTTTCTTTATTTTGTTCGTCTAAGAAAGTCATGGCATTATTCCCGATCTCATCTGTAAAATAATACGAATCATCTTTGGGATGCAGTTCTTCATTATTACGAATCAATTTTACAGGATAAGGCGTTTTTCCAAATGGCAAAGGTTTGGTATCAAAATAGTTTGATGCTCCTTTTAAGATCCCATAGAATTTATCAAATCCTCTTTGATTTGGCCATTGCGCCTGATCTTCAGAACCTACGTGCCATTTTCCGGATAATAAAGTGCTGTAACCGCCAGAACGGAAAACTTCTCCCAATGTCAAAGATTCTTTGTTTAGATATCCCTGATATGCCGGTAATCCCAAATTGACATCAAAAAATCCCATTCCGGCTTTGTGCTGATATTGTCCCGTTAGCAAAGAGCCGCGGGTTGGCGCACAAATTGAGTTATTGTAAAATTCGCGTAAGCGTAAACCTTCGCTGGCTAATTTATCTAAGTTGGGTGTTTTAATTTCGGAACCGTAATTTCCTAAATCAGAATAGCCCATATCATCGACCATGATTAAAATGATGTTGGGTTTTTCAGCAGTTGTTTTATTTTGTGCATTTAAAGCCACTACAGAGAGTAGAAGATTTAGGGAAAGAATTGTTTTTTTCATTATAGTTGATATTTTAATTTTTTGGAAATTGGAGGAGTTTCACTTTGTCAAAGTTTAAAACGTGAAAAACAGGAGAGACATAGCCCGAGGTTTCAACCTTGGGAATACGGATTTTGTCAATTTATTGCGCTCCAACGGTTAAAACCGTTGGCTATGTTTATAAAATGTTTTCTGTATGAAACAATATTTTTTTAAGTTTGAAGTAGTTTATTTACCAAACAACAAAAAAGCAATAATCAGCGTAATAATCACATTGAATAACTGCGCGATTAAAAAAGCATACAAAGGTTTTCGGCTATTATTACTCAGTAAATCTTTAAAGTTCGTTTCTAAACCAATACTCGTGAAAGCCAATGCAAACCAAATGCCTTGTAAGTTCTTCAAACTATCTTTTACGCCCTCTCTGGTTTCAGCAGTAAGCAGGAAAGAGAAGAGTAGGGAAGCGGCAATAAAACCGATAACAAATTTTGGAAAACGTTCCCAAATGACACCCAAAGTAGGTTTTGATTCAACAGCTTCGGCTGAATTGTTGTGTGTGTAGGTCCAATAAAAGGAGATCGCAAAAGCAGCGATTCCTAATAATACATTTTGGGAGAATTTTACGATCGTGCTAATTTTCAAAGCGGTTTCGCCTACCAAAGAACCAGAAGCGACAACAGCGCCGGATGTGTCGATACTTCCGCCTAACCAGGCTCCGGTAACTTCTTCGGGAAAATTGAAATATTTGGCAATTATAGGCATGAAAATCATCATTGGGATTGCGGTTACTAATACAATCGAAATTACATAAGACAGTTTTTTGGAATCTCCTTTGATGGCTCCGGATGTGGCAATAGCGGCAGAAACGCCACAAATAGAAACGGCACTTGAAATCATCATGGTCAATTCGTCATCGACTTTTAATTTTTTACACAACCAAAAAGCAAAATACCAAACGGATAAAACTACCACCAAAGCCTGAATTAATCCTAAAGAACCAGCTTTTAGAATGTCTGAGAAAATAACACTGGTTCCCAATAATACCAATCCTATTTTGACAAATACTTCTGTCGAAAGTGCTGACCGAAACCAATCCGGAAGTTGGAAGAAATTGCCAATTGCTAAACCAATTGCCAAACTGAAAATGACAGCTTCAAGATTCAGTCCTTTTACGGCTGTATTTCCTGCAATAATTAGCGCAATAACAGTCAGGATATAAACAACCGGGAAACCCAATAAAAAGTATTTTACCGATTTGCCAATTAAAAAAGCGCCTAAAGTTCCGATAGAAATGAGATATAAAAATTGTAATCCGATTATTTTTAGGTTTCCGAAATCAAATACATCGTGGAATAAATCTGATCCGGTAGACCATTTGAAAACAGGAACTTCGGGAAGAAAAATAAAAAGGGAAATTCCGATGATTATAAATCCGAGAATTACGACGGTCCAGTCTTCGTGAATGGTAAATGTTTTGGTTGGGGTTGACATTTTAAATTTATTGTTGGTTATCCTAACAGGTTTTTAAAACCTGTTAGGTATTATTATTTATGGTTGAGTTTTTTTAAAGTTTTCTTGAATAGCCTCCTGCTTTAGCTGGAGGTTATTATTATGAGGTTGACATTGGCTTTAGCCGAATATTTGTATTGTTTATTTTTAAAATTAAATACCTAACAGGTTTTGAAAACCTGTTAGGATAGATAAATGTTGGTTTTGTGTATAGATTACAAATCGACAAAGTATTTTTGTTTGCCAAAATCAAATTCATAATGAGTTAAATTTGGCCATAAAGGTTTTACTAAACCCTTTTCCCAATTTTTCAATGCAAGATGTAATTCTTTTACTTTTGCCGGATTTTTTTGAGCAAGATCTGTAGTTTCAGATTTGTCTGAAGCTAAGTTATAAAGCCATTCTTCATGGGTTTTTCCGCTTATGATTAATTTCCAGTCACCGCTTCTTATGGCTTTTGCATCGCCGGAACGCCAGTACAAAGTTTTGTGTGCTTCTTTATTTTCGTTGACTGTACTTACAAGATCAACACCATCATAAACTCGGTCTTTTGGTAAATCAGAATGAATAGCAGCAGCAATTGTAGCAAAAATATCCAATGTACTTACCGGAGTTTTATAGATTGTATGAGGTTTGATTTTTCCTTTCCACGAAAGTGCAAACGGAACATTTACGCCACCTTCAAAATGAGAAAACTTTCCTGCTTTCAGAGGTGCGTTTGTCGTAGCAAAAGTATAATCGGCACCACCGTTGTCGCTGGCAAAAATGATTAAGGTGTTATCTTCCAGACCTTCTTTTTTGACTTTTGCCCTGATTCTTCCCACGGCATCGTCTAAGGCGCTGATCATGGCAAAATAGACACGTTTGTTCTCGTCTTTTACATTCGGGAAACGATCGTAGTATTTTTTGCGAACCTGAAAAGGTGTATGTGGCGCATTAAACGGCACGTACAATAAGAAAGGTTTGTTTTTATTTCGATCAATAAAAGCTTCTGCTTCATCAGCAAATGTTTCGGTTAGATAGGCTTTATTGTGTATAATGTTGGTATCACGACGAATTTGTCCGATTCCAACGCGTCCATTTCCCCAAATCATTTTATCTGTAAAATCTTTGTGATGATGGTTGATAATATCCGGATTATCATCTTCAGGAGTATAAAGCGAAAACGCCTGATAAAACCCATAATGATAATCGAAACCTCTGTCTAAAGGAAAAAAGCCTTTGTTGTGTCCCAAATGCCATTTTCCGATAATTCCTGTGCTGTAACCTTCTCTTTTGGCCAAATCGGCAAACGTAATTTCAGATTGTGGCAAACCTTGTGTGGCTATCGAAGCTTCGTTTGGATAATTGATTTTATCATTCAATCTCCAATTATTGGTATTGATCAGATACTTGAAACCATAATATTCAAGATTGTTTTTTGGATACCGATCCCCAGGCTGATATTCATGTCCAAAACGTTCCTGATAACGCCCGGTTAAAATTCCTGCACGAGAAGGTGAACAAATCGAAGCCGAAACATAACCATCCTGAAAAGTAACTCCTGACGCTGCCAGAGAATCTATTTGCGGAGTTGGGGTTGATTTTCCTCCGTATAACGAAATATCATATTTTCCTAAATCATCGGCAAGAAGAATAATGATATTTGGTTTTTTAAAAGAACTATCTACAGGAATTTTTTCAGCCAGAAATTCCTTTTTTCCTTCAAGTAATTTTGGGTCTGGTTTTATTAAGGTTCCATCTGTATTGATGGGCCAGAATAAAAATATAGCCAGAATAGCAATTATAATCAGGATTGGAAAAACAATCTTTTTTGTTTTTGATAATGCCATGTTTTTTTGTTTTAGAAATAATGGACTTAGTGATAATCTTTGTCAAAGTTTTTATGCGCATTTTTGTCATCCGGAGGAACGAGGGATCTCCGCTAGTAGCTCGACATGCTGCATAAACTTTGCGTTAGTTTCTTGCGGAGATCCCTCGTTCCTCGGGATGACAAAAATGGTGATTATGATTGCGTTTATTTTACAGCCAAAGCCACATCAACATCATTTTTCAAATCGCCTAAACCTTCTTTTTTGAACACAATTTTTCCATCTTTGTATAAAATCAACGTAGGGAAAACTTTTACGGTTTTTAAATCGGCAATTACTTGCGGGCTGTCTTCCAGATCAATTTCTACGATTTTTAAATTAGAACCGTATTGTGCTTTTATGGTTTCTAAAACCGGTTTTACTTTTTTGCAGGCGCCACAATAGATTGAGCCAATATCTACTAATACATCTTTGTTTTCAGCGATAATTTTTTTGTATTCGGCTAGTGTTAATTTGCTTTTTGAGCTCGCATAAAAAGGTTTTCCGTTTCCAATCCAGTTGGCGATTCCACCTTCAAGACTATACGCTTCTTTGAAACCTTTTTTTAATAAATCATCAGCGAGCCAAACACTTCTTCCTGCACCAATCGAATAGGTAAATACAGGTTTTGATTTGTCTAAAGCGGCAATGCGTTTCTCATAATCTTTTGATTCCAGATTAAAATTCTGTGCGCCATTGATATGGTTGAGTGCAAATTCTTCAGCTCCCCTGGCGTCAATTATTTGTGGATTTTTTTGGCTTTGAATTTTTGAATAAAAGACCTCTAATGAAACTGTATTTGAACTTTTATTTTGTGAAAAACCTACGACTGTAAAAAGTAAAATTGCGGTTGCAATACTCTTTTTGAATATTTTATTTTTCATGATTTTTTAGATTAGGGTGTAACAATATTCCAATACGGATTTGCGGGTTCGAATGTGCCTGCCAATTCTCTGAATTTAAACGGATCACCTTCAAAACTCACACCGTCAGAAGTTAGAATATTTCTTGCTTCTTCAGGATTGGATAGTAAGGCTACGAACTTGGCTTTTGGAATGGTTAATGTAAATTCGGCTTTATCATTTGCTCGGGTTTGACTTTGATGTAAAACACCGTTTTTAAGATAAACGAGAATATTTTTATTGAGTTCAGGGAAAATGAAACGCAATTTTACGTCTTTTCCAGCCGCTTTATTTCCGTCAACAGTTACAGACAAATAATCGAAAATTGCTTCGGGAGTTAGTGTCGACAAAAATCCGGCAGCACGATTCACAGGGTTTTTAGGAACAATTACACCTTCGCGAAGTTCTTTGGCTCCTGATAAATATAAATCTCTCCAAATTCCGGATTCACTCTGATACGCAATTTGTTCAAAAGCATCAGCTTGTAAATTTTTGGCCGCAACATTCTCAGGATTCGCAAAGATCACATGTTTCAGTACTTCGGCAACCCAACGATATTCGCCTTTTTGGTAGCTTTCATTTGCTTTTTTCAAAGCTATTTCTTCGCCGCCAAACCATTCTACATATTTTTTAGCCGATTCTACTTGTGGCAGTTTATCATAATCAGCAGGATTTCCGTCCCACCAGCCCAGATAGAATTGGTATGTTGCTTTGGCATTGTGTTTTACTGTTCCGTAAAAATCACGATTGTACCATTCTTTGCCTAATTCGGCAGGAAGTTTTATTTCTTCGGCAATTTCATCTTTATTTAAACCTTTATTGGCCAGATGAACGGTTTGATCATGCACGTATTTGTATAAATCTCGTTGTTTTTCCAGAAAAGTAATTCCTTTATCATGTCCGTAAACCGGCCAGGTATGCGACGGAACGATGAATTCGGTTTTATCGCCAAACAAATCAATCGCTTCATCCAGATATCCTGCCCATGCTTTTGCATCTCTGGTTTTTGCACCACGAGGCGTAAGGACATTATGATACGTATGACTGGCAATTTCGGCAGAAAAGAAAACTTTTTGAGCAGGAGCAAAGACCGTTAATTCGGCTGGAGCTTCAGAATTTGGCGTAAGCTGAAAAACCAGATCTAAACCATCAATCGTGATTTTTTGTCCTGTTTTTTCGACTTCAAAATTGGGCTGTAAAAGGGAGGACGAACCTCCGCTTAAAAACGGTTTTCCTAATCCCACATCGACCTGACCAGTTGCATTTCTTTCTAAACCTAACCCAAATTGATATCCGGCTCTTCGACGCATTACATTTCCTAAAAGTACATTTTCGCTCACCGCTTCTTCGTAGAAACCTTTTGGCGTTATAAATTTTACTTTACCGGATTTGATATCTTCTGCAGAAACTAATCCTTCGATACCACCATAATGATCACCGTGACTGTGCGTGACAATTACGGCCAATATAGGTTTATTAGCAACGTGTTTTTTGACCAGTTCATAAGCAGCAGTCGACGCTTCGCCAATCGTCAAAGCATCAATAACTACATAGCCATTTTTGGTTTCTATAAACGAAATATTCGCAATATCAAGAGAACGAACCTGATAAACACCATCGGTAATTTTAAACAAGCCATTGATGTTGTTGAGTTGTGCCTGACGCCATAAAGCGGGATTTACTGTTGCCGGAGATTTGCCTTTTATAAAAGCAAAATCATTGAGGTTTACAGCAACATTTCCTGTTTTAGAAAGAATTTTACCGTCGGCAAGAGTGGCGATAAAACCTCTCTTGGCGTCGGTAAAATCGGCAGTATCATCAAAGTTTAACTTTGAATATACTGCCTCATTTGATTTTTGGGTATAAGTTGACGCCTGTTTTGGCGCTTGTGCATTTGCAGCAATGCTGAAACCGATTAACAGTGTCGTTATTTTATTTTTTTTCATGGTATTTTTAAGATTGAGCCTGCTCGTAATACACCGGACTCGGAGAAATAGTTTCTGCTTTTGCTTTTATAGGAACTGATAAAACGCCTTCTGCCAAAGCACTTCCTTCTTTTTTAGATTTGAATATTGGCCATAAAAATTGTGCGTACCATTCTTCTTGTTTGTAGGACTTCATTCCGTAAGACGTTGGGTATTTACGGGTGATCAAAGCGGTTCCGAAAATCATGTCCCAGATAAAAAACATATTCCCAAAGTTTCCTTTAAAATGCCCAACACCATCTCCGCTTGTATCGGCGTGATGTGCGTGATGCGTTGCAGGAGTCGAAATTAAGCGTTCAAGAACCCATGCAATTGGGTGTAATATTCTGTATTTATAAAAAGGTTTGTCCCATTTGATGCTTGAATGTGCGCCAAGAGTGATGAAACTTTTAATCACCAAAACAAACAATGCAGGCAATCCTAAACCTAAAAAAGTTAAGGTTGCTGTCAAGTAAATTTGAGAAAAGAAAACCGTATAGATAAAGTTTTGTCTCGATGCCATCGCCATGCCCATATACGGAGCTGAATGGTGCGTTCTATGAAATCTCCATAAAAACGGAACTTGGTGGTGCAAACGGTGGTACCAGTATTGCGTTAAATCATCAGCAATTGCGATTAGAAAAAATCCTCCCCAAAACGGAACCCATGAAAGCGAGTTGGCCAAATTTGGGATTAAATAAGGTAATGCTGTTAAGCTAAAAAATGCGATTACCGGAGGTAAAAGTAATTTTGGCGCCAAGAAACAAATGATATCGACTTTGCGTTCTTCGCCCGTCCATTCGTCATCGTATAAACCTGCGGTGAATTCTATAACTCCCAAAACCAGCATGAAAACGGTTAATCCCCAGGTACGAATGTTTTCGAAAGCGGGTTTTGTAAATTCTAAAAACGAGGGTAAAGTAAGGTGTGATTCTGTTATAACTCCGTTTGTGAGTTTAAAATAAAGGAAAATTGCCAGTACAGGCAAACTGTATATTAAAAGACTGATGCTTAAATCTCTTGTTAGTTTTTCTTTTTGAACTATTGCCATGATTTCTTATTTTAAAAAATTACTAATTAATGCTAAACCTCCCGCCAAAACAGCTAGCGGAACTAAAAAAACGATCGCTCCCACGACAATTTTTTTTCCTATAATTTCAAAGTCTACTCTTTTCATGATTTCTATTTTTTTATGTTTTATAACTATATTGAAAATCAGTACGTTTTAGATAATGTAAAAATAAATAAATTATTATTCTAATTCTATGGATTTAGTAGAGTTTTATTTATTATTTTTTTCAAAATTTGTTATAATATGTATTGATTATTGTTTTACTTTTTGAATCGTTGGAAGCGTTTCAAGCGTTAAATTGTCTCTTAGTTTTTCAGAAGGCAAATACAAACGAATGATCAAACTCGCTTTTTTAACGTCATTGATAGGCAGCCAGTTTTCTTTTTTCTCCGTTCCCGAAAGATTAATTTTATACGAAGTACTATCCGCTTCATATTTTACATCCTCAAGATTGTAGCTGTATTTGTTGATTGTGTTTTTAATTAAAAAACCGTTTTCGTCATACGCCGTGATACTCCAGTATTTAGCGTCTAGTTTTTTTCCGCTAATTACGTAATCAGCTTTCGGGTCTAATGCGTTTCCTTCGCTATCTGTACTTGTACTTAAGTAGATAACTTCTTTTTTTGTCAAAGCATAAGGACCGTAAACAGCCACTTGAGCAATGGTCAGCAAATCAGCCGAGTTGAGGTCTTTGTCTTTATCGACCGTTTGCCAATTGCCAATGATGCGTTGAGAATCGCTTTTGCCTGATTTGATGTTATAAACACCAACGGCACTCCCAAATACAATAGCCAAAATGATCAGTGCTACTGCAAGTCCTATCTTTTTAATTTTTTGATTTAAAGCCATTTTTACTTTTTTTTTAGTTGAATGTTGTGTTTTTTTAGGAGCTAATCCCGCTATCCGTTCCAATCTTTTGTTCCGAACCCCGCCACAAAAGGATTTCCACTTCTATCGGGGCTGGGACAATCTTTGCAGAGTTACATTGTGTGCTCTGTGATAAAGTTATTATGCACATTTTTGTCATTTCGACCGAAGGGAAAAATCACACTCGAAACTCCGCAAACAATGTCGACAATCTTTGACGATAAACGAGTGGGATTCCTCGTTCCTTGGAATGACAAAGACTGGGGTTACTTTGACAAAGGTTATACTTACTTCCCTAATTTCTCTACCGTAACACCATGTTGCAATTCCGCCAATGTTTTTACCGGATATGCTTGTGAAACTAAATAGCGAAACAAAATCAATCCTTTAGTTGTAGGACTGTAAATGATTTTCTCTTTCGGAATATTTTTCAATGCTTCAGCGGTACTTCCTTCAGGCGCTAAATAATATTCGAATTTAGCTTTTACTTTTTCTTCGTTTTCTACAAAAAAGTTAGTGGTGTTTTCCTGATAAGCCGAGATTGACCAATACGTCGAATCAGGAACAATCCCTGAAATTTTCAACACATTTTCTTTCAAATCATAACTGATGGTTGAATACAAAAAGTCAGGATTTGGTAATGGGATTACCCTGCTGTTGTCAGCATTGGGCTGATCTCCAAATCGGGGAGTGTTGACAATGCCCAGACTTTTTTCTGCAAACTTTTTTTGCACGTAATATGGAGTGACCCAGATCGTGAGGTAGTAAAAACTTACTGCAATTACTACAAGAATCAAGGCGAAGATGCCTTTTTTCAAAATTGGTTTTGTTGCTGACATAATTTACTTGTTTTAATATCAGTACTATTAATCATTCTTTGCAGGATGATTAATAGTACCGAGGGGTTTTTATTTATTTTTCTTGTGAACGCGTTGTTTCAAAACATCCTGCCAATCGATAAAAGGGTAGATGTTGTTTTTCTTCGCCTGATCGTCAAAAGCAGCCTGAAGTTCTTTTAATTTTTCAGGATTTTTTTTGGCTAAATCGACTCTTTCGTTAAAGTCAGTATTTAGATTGTATAATTCCCAAACATCATTGTCGTAGGTACTTGGTCCTGTATTTTTAGCCAAAGCGCCATTATCAACGATATCAATAAAATCAGGATGATGAGGTGCTGCAGCTTTCCATCCGTCTTTGTACAAAGCTCTTGATCCAAAAATATAATAGTATTGAATTTTATGTCTTGAAGGTGCTTTTGCATCAGCGTAAGAATACGCTAGTGAAGTTCCCTGAATCGAATCCTGAGCAATTCCGCGTATTTCTTTTGGGGTTGTAATACCAACAGTTTCCAGAGTGGTTGGTAAAATATCAATTACATGACCGTATTGATTACGAATTCCGGGAGTTTTTATTCCTTTTGGATAATACACAATCAACGGATTACGTGTTCCGCCTTCAGAATGTGCATCTTGTTTCAGATTTCTAAACGGTGTATTTGCCGCCAATGCCCATCCGTAAGGATAATTTCCTTCAACAGCTTCAGGAGTTCCCATAAGATCAATTTTCGCAAGATTTTCTTTTACAGCATCTTCTTTTGTACCATTTCCGAATAATTTTTTCAATAAAGGCTGATCGATAGTTCCAGATCCTGTTCCTTCTTTACTAGCTCCGTTATCTCCTAAAACAATGTAGAAAACAGTATTATCTAACTGATTTATTTCTTTCAGATGATTTACGATTCGGCTTACTTCGTAATCGGTATATTCAAGATATCCAGCGTAGATTTCCATAAAACGGGCATATAATTTCTTTTCATCCGGAGACAAAGTGTTCCATGCTTTTACGTATGAATCGCGCGTTGGCAATTTGGCATCAGCCGGAATTAAACCTAATTTCTTTTGGTTGGCAATTACTTTATCGCGGTAAACATCCCAGCCTTCATCAAATTTACCTTTGTATTTGTCGCTCCATTCTTTAGCCACCTGATGCGGAGAATGTGTTGCTCCCGGCGCATAGTACAAAAAGAAAGGTTTGTTTGGCGCTGCAGTTTTTTGGCGATCGATATAAGTAATGGCTTTATCAGTGATTAATTCACTTAAGTGTTTTCCTTTTAAATCAGCTGTAAATTGATTTTTAGATTTATCATTTCCTGCATTATTTAGTCTCGTATTTCCGTTAAGCCAAGTTTGATCTTCAACCAAATCGGGATTATACTGATCGGTTTCTGAACCTAAGAATCCGTAGAAATGGTCGAAACCTTTTCCGGTTGGCCATCTGTCAAACGGTCCGGCATCTGTAGCATCTTCGTCTGGCGTGACCCCATATTTTCCAACGGCAAAAGTGTTGTATCCATTGTCGCGTAAAATCTCAGCAATTGTTCCTGCCGAAGACGGGATTCTACCATCGTATCCGGGAAATCCAGCCGACATAGCCGTATGCGAAAATCCACCTACGTGAACGGCGTGTGCATTACGACCTGTTAATAATCCTGCACGGGTTGGTGCACAAATTGCAGTGGTGTGAAAGTTGGTATAACGTAAACCATTATTGGCTAAATTCTCAAAAGTGGGCGTATTGATCAAACCTCCAAAAGCACTTGTAGCTCCGTAACCAACATCATCCAGTAAAATCCAGACAACGTTTGGCGCACCTTCGGGAGCTTTTACAGGATCTGGCCAATATTCTTTAGAATCTGCAAGGGTTTTGCCAATTACACCTTTGTAATTGGGATCTGGTTTTGATTGCCCAAAACTTAATTGGGCGACTATTAATGCCGTAATCAAAAGCCCTTTATTAGGACTTTTGATTGCAATATTATTTTTAAACTTTTTCATTTTATATATTTTTATGTTTATTACTATTCTTTAGAAAATTTCTGTTAGGCTACACTGATGATTATTTTATTTTATTCCAATCTTCGACACCTACTTTTACGGACCATTGCTGATGTAATTCAATCAGGGTTTGGAGTAATTTTGGTTCGGATTTTGCCAGGTTTTTGGTTTCTGTCCGGTCGGTGACAAGATTGTACAATTCCCAAGGCTGATTGTTTTCGGCTATAGCTTTCCAATCACCTTTTCGTACTGCTTTACTGCCTTCATGTTCCCAAAACAAAGCTTCATGAGCATCAGATTGTTGTCCTTCAAATTCTTTTTTTAAGCTAATACCTTCTAAAGCTGTCAGACTTTTTCCTTGAAAAGAATCGGGATATTGAATACCGGCATACTCCAAAAGAGTTGGAAAAATATCGATCAAATGACTTACTCTGTTGCTTTGTGTTCCAGCCTTAATGTGTTTTGGATAATAAGCAATAAAAGGTGTCGCAATTCCGCCTTCGTGGGTGTTCTTTTTGAATAATTGAAAAGGCGTATTGCTCACATTTCCCCACGGACTTTCGTAACTGTCAATCGAAGCAACTGATCCTGGTGTTCCATTTTTTTGTGTAACATAATTCCAGTTTTTCACATCATCGGCACTTCCGCCATTATCCGAAAGGAAGAGAACAAGCGTATTATCTTCTTCACCCAAAGATTTCACTTTCGCTAGGATTTCTCCAATTCCGGCATCCATTCGGTCGACCATAGCGGCGTAAATTGCCATTCGCGTATCCCATTTGTCTTTTTCTTCGGCACTTAGTTTTTCCCAATCGGGTACTTTTTCACAACGATTTGATAAGTCCCAGTTTTTATCAATGATTCCCAGTTCTTTTAATTTCTTAAAACGACTTGCTCTCAATTGATCCCAGCCTTCTAAATATTTGCCTTTGTATTTTGCAATATCTTCGGGCAATGCCTGAATGGGCCAATGTGGAGCATTATAAGCCACATATAGAAAAAAAGGCTGTTGCTGATTGCGCTGTTTTTCTAAAGAATTAAGCGCGAAATTGGTAATTTCCTGGGTGAGATAGGTAGAAGTATCGGTGCGGATAATTTCTTTATCTCCTTTCATAAAAGTGACTTTTCTTCCGTCGTTATACAAAGGCTGTGAGTTAAAATAACTACTTCCATTGTTTTGTAAAGTAAATGAATCATCAAACCCCCGATTCAGCGCCCAGGCCGATGGTACAAGACCAACGTGCCATTTTCCAGAAACAATAGTATTGTATCCTGCCTGTTTTAGTGCTTGCCCAATTGTGATACAATGCTCGTTTAAATATCCCTGATAGGCAGGAAATCCTTTGTCCTGAACCATATCTCCAATACCTGCCTGATGCGGATACAATCCCGTGAGCAATGACGCACGGGAAGGACAGCAACGTCCGGCATTGTAAAACTGCTTGATAATAAGTCCGTTTTTAGCGAGCTTATTCAGGTTTGGAGTTTTAATTTCTGAGCCAAAAGCACCAATATCTGAGAAACCTAAATCATCTGCCAAAATGACGATGATGTTAGGTTGTTTCTTCTGTGCAAATAGCTGAAATTGTACAACAACCAATAGGGCGAGAATGAACAGTTTTTTAATCATTTTATTTATTGATAATTAGAGCTTTGATTAATATCCAGGGTTTTGTGGCAATCCTACGGGATCAAAACTTCTTTCGCTTTGCGGAATCGGATATAGGTTATTTCTTTCTGTAACAGAGTTTTTAGCCGTTACTTTTTTCACTTCGGTAACAAGGGTTCCCCAACGAACCAGGTCAAACCATCTTTGTCCTTCCTGAACAAATTCTTTTTTGCGTTCTTCCTGAATAGCAGCCCTAAAAGTCGTTTGGTTTAATCCTGACAAATCTGTGGCTGGGTTTGGTGTAGCAATTGGTTTTCCAAAAGCTCTTCGTCGTATCTGATTGATCAATTCATAAGCTTCGGGCGTTGGTATTCCCTGTTCGTTTATGGCTTCTGCCAGAGACAAAAGGATATCAGCATAGCGAATAATTGGAAAATTGATAGCGACATTTCCCGGTGTTGCCAAATTGCTAAAATCAATGTATTTTTTGAAAATTGGTTTCGGGAAAGTATATGTATTTGCTGTACCGGTAATAGGTAATGTTTTAGCATAACTTACATCTCTTCTTGTATCTCCCGGAGCATATATGTCATAAAACAAAGCTACATCTGAGACAATATCTGCCGGTTCTGTTGCTGTGTAACCAATGAATGATGTGGCTTGAAAATTATTTCCGCTTGATCCGTTTCCTGCCTGATTTGCTTCGAACTGAACAGAGAATATATGCTCTTTTCCGTTCTTTTTGGTTTTATTAAAGATATCAGCAAAACTTTCGAAAAGCGCATATCCGTAACCGCCATTGATTACTTCTCTGGCTTTTAATATAGCGTTTGGATAATCTTTTTTTGTCAGGTATACTTTGGTCAAAATCGCTTTTGCAGCTCCTGATGTTGCGCGTCCTGCATCACTTGCAGGATAAGTTGCCGGTAAAGTTTCAGCGGCATTTAAGTCTGAAATAATTTGTGTGTATACTGCGTCTACAGTTTCTCTTCTTGATTTCAAGCTTTCTAATTGTATCGAAGTTGGCTCATGCAAAACAATTGGAACTCCGCCCCAAAGACGAACTGCCTGAAAATACAACAAGGCTCTGATGAATTTTGCTTCATTGATTAATCTTGTTTTTACAGCTTCTGTACCCGCTACTTTAGGTATATTATCGATAGAAACATTAGCTCTGTTTATTCCGTTATAGATTTGTCGCCAGGCAACCTGAACACGATCATTGGTAGCATCATGAGTCAGATTACTCATCGCTCTTACCTGAGGATTCGTTGCAGAAACTCCCGCTGCTGCATAATCAGATCCCATATCTGTTAAGAAATAAAGGTTTCGACCAAATAAGCTTTGTTCTCCCGGATCAAGACTTAATGAGGCATAGGCAGCAGTTACGCTGGCAATAGCATCATCTTGTGTTTTAAAGTAATTGTCTTCGGTTACAAAAGAGGTTGGTGTTACCTCTAAATCTGTGCATGATGCAAATAAACCGGCACTTAATAGTATTGTTAGTATGATCTTTTTCATTATGTATATTTTTTACTTAGAAAGTTACGTTCAGGCCGGAAATGAATGTTTTAGAATTTGGATAAGAGCCAAAGTCAATTCCAGGATATAAGTTGTTTTGTTCGTATGAACTTACCTCCGGATCATAACCGGTATATTTTGTCCATGTAATTAAATTTTCGGCAGAGATATAGAATTTAATACTCTTTGTTCCTAATTTTTGAGAAAGGCTTTTAGGCAATGTGTACCCTAAAGTGATTAATTTTAATCTTAAAAAAGAAGCATCTTCTACATAACGTTCTGATACGATTCCCAGAGGAGAACTTGTTGCTCTTGGAATTTCATTGCTTGGATTCGTTGGAGTCCAGCGGTCATCTAGTGTAACATTAGCATTTGTTCCCAGTGTAGAAATTTCTAATTGTTGGTTTAATGCATTAAAGACCTTTCCGCCATAAGAACCCTGAAAAGAGAAATTAAGATCAAAATCGTGATAAGAAATCGTGTTGCTGAAACTTCCAACAAATTTAGGCTGTGAGCTTCCAAGATTTCCTTTGTCAGCAGCTGTAATCACGCCATCGCCATTTGTATCAACATATTTTCTGTCACCTACTTTTGTGTTGGCTAAACTGTTAATCTTAGGCTGCGTATTTACTTCTTCCTGAGTCTGGAAAATTCCGTTGGTTTTATATCCCCAGAAAGTTCCAAGAGGCAATCCTACTTTTACAGTAACGGGTTGTTGTTGCAATAAAGAACCATTTGGTACAACCGGAAAAAACTGATCTACACCGTTTCCTATAGAAACTACTTTATTTTTGTTGGCAGAGAAGACAAAATTAGAATTCCAGGAGAAATTCTCTGTTTTGATGTTTTCTGTGATCAAACCAACTTCAACACCTTTATTTTCAACACCACCAATATTTTGAAGAACTGTAGCATATCCTGAAGTTAATGGCACTGGGACATTAATAAGCAAATCATTTGTTTTTTTGTAGTAAACATCAAACACAAAGTTTATTTTTCTGTCTAATAAAGACAAATCTAAACCCACGTTGTATTGATTTGTTTTTTCCCATTTCAAATCCGGATTTGCCAGTCGGGTAGGAGCTAGTCCCGTGTATAAAGTACCTCCAAAAGAATAATTTACAGAACCCATTGCAGGAAGAGAAAGGTAGTTGCCAATCTCTTGATTTCCTGTTGTTCCGGCTGTTATTCTAAGTTTAGCTTCAGTTACACCTTTTATGTTTTTGGCAAAATCTTCATCCATAATATTCCATGAAAATCCTGCTGATGGGAAATATCCCCATAGCGATTCAGAACCAAATCTTGACGAACCATCTGCACGGGCAGAAAGCGTTAAATTATATTTTCCTCTATAAGAATAATTTATTCTGGTCAACCATGATTTTAATACACTTTCGAATGCATCGCTGTATGGTTTTACCGCAACACCATCCTGAAGTGCATTATAAGTGTTGGCATCATTTACAAAAGTATTGGCGCCGGCATTTACAACTTCACCCTGAGTGTATTGAAGTGTATATCCTCCTAAAACTGAGAACTTATGGTTTTCGCCAAAAGTGGTATTGTAGTTCAGAGTATTTTCATTTAGTACAGAACTTACCAATCTGTCTCCAACAGATGCTAACCCTTTTGTTCCAGCACCTGTTGTAGTAGTTGCCGGAGCATAATAATTTTGTTTTGTATTAATTACGTCACCACTCACGGCAACCTTTGCAACCAGTTTTTTGGTTATTTTATATTCACCAAATAAGCTGGTCAAAATTCTATTAATTTTAGTTTCATTGGTCGTACTTACCAAATCGTTTATAGGGTTTGGTATTATACCATTAACCGCTGTTGCGTAAGGATTGTTTGTTAAATTATAACTTCCGTCAGCATTTTTAATTGGTACTACTGGCGGTTGATATAAAGCAACAACTAAAGGACTTGGTGATCTTCCGGCTGTAGCTCCTCCATTGGTTCCTACACCATTTGAAACTGAATTACTGTAGTTGGCATTGACACCAAATTTAAAATTCTGGGAATAATTTCTTTCGTAGTTAACACGTAGAGAAATTCTTTTGAAATCAGAAGCAATCACAATTCCATCCTGTTGAAAGTAACCTGCCGAAACTGCGTATCTTGATTTTTCATCTCCTCCTGAAAATGATAATTGATGATTTTGAACCGGTGCAGCAGTTCTAAAAAGAGCATCTTGCCAGTCATAACTTCCGGATGTTTTAAAAGCTTCTATTTGTGCAGCCGAAAAAGACGGAGCCTGTCCAATACTTGCCTGAACGTCATTGCGTAAGCTTGCCCATTGGCTGGCATTCATTAAATGTAATTTTTTCGAAACATTCTGAAACCCAAAATAACCCTGATACGAAATATTATCCTGTCCTTTTGTACCTTTTTTGGTAGTGATGATTACAACACCATTTGCACCACGAGATCCATATATTGCAGTTGCAGACGCATCTTTTAATACTTCGATAGATTCAATATCGCCGGGATTTATAGTAGACAATACATTGATTGATGAACCGGCGTTTGAAACTCCCGCTGTACCATTATTATTGTCATTATAAATCAATATTCCGTCTACTACATAAAGTGGTTCATTACCCGCAGTAATCGAATTTCCTCCTCTAATACGTACACTTGAAGAAGCTCCGGGACGTCCTGAACTTTGCGTAACTACCACTCCGGCAATTGCGCCCCGTAATAAATTATCTGCAGATGAGGTAACCTGAGCTAAATTTGCTTTAGGTACTGAAGCTACAGATCCTGTAATGTCTTTACGTTTTTGAGCACCGTAACCCACAACTACTAACTCATCTAATTCCTGACGTTCTTCTTTTAGATGAATTGTAACAGGATTTTTGTTTACAACTATTTCCGCTTTTTTGTATCCAATGTAAGAGACAATCAATGTATAAGGAAATTTTTGACCGGTCTGAAAATAAAATTTTCCTTCTGCATCCGTCTGAACACCGTGAGTTGTTCCTTTTATATTTATTGAAGCTCCTATAATAGGTTGATTTGTAATATCATCGACTACAGTTCCGTCAAGCTTAGATTGAATAAGTGGGGTTGTATTTTGGGCATTAATTCCGGCTGATAACAACAGGATAAAAAGCAATGAGTATATTTTTAATTTTTTTTTCATTTCTTTGTATTGGTTTAAGTAATTAACAAGGCACCTTGAAAGTTGAATTTTCAACTCTCTAATGGGATTCTTGATTTAGTGATAAATGTTCTTTAAGCCTTGCCATTTCTGTTGCCGCAGAAATGGCTTTTTTTATTTACAGCAACAATTTTGTATCTTTTTCATTTTAGTTTTTATTAGTTATTAGTCGTTTTTCTTTTTATTATATAAGTATAGTTTCAAGAATCCTTTCGACACAAATTATGTGTTAAACAGACTTTTGTAATTTCAGTAAATAATCTTGAGGTGTTTTTTTATAAGTTCGTTTTTAAATCGATTCGATAGGAGAGAGGAATCGAATGCAAACGAAAAAATTGCCAGGAATTAGCAACAGAAGCACATATAACAAAATGTGTTATAAGTATTTTTTTTAGAAAAAATGTGATACAATATGCTTTCGGTTGTTTTCAAAATATAATTCTTTAGGTTTTTAAATATTTTTATACTCTACTAATCCTATAGACAAAGTTAATTTTATTGTAATAATATCCAAAAAATAGTTTAGTTTTTTTTAAAAATAGTTAATTTTACTTTTTTTTAAGTGTAATTATTTTTATTTAAATTATTGAAAATCAATTATTTGTAATGTTTTTATTTTGTGTTGTATATGTTAAATAAGTCTTTTGAAAAGGATTCAAAATGTAGTATTTTACACTTAATTTTCTAATTTTTAAATCCTTAGCTATTCTAAAAACAGAACAAAAACGTCGAGCATATGCCATTTAGTCATCTGAAACGAGTTTTTTTAACAAAATATTGATTTTCAAAAAAACATAAAAATGGAATAAAATTAAATGCTCATCAATCACAAAATTTTTTATAATTGAGGAAAGACAATTTTATAATTTGTTTTTTAAATTAATTGGTAACTAGTTATTTACTATTATTGTTTTTTTTACTTTTATCACGTTAATGGTTTTATTATCAGTTGTATATATGTAATATTGAAAAATATGAACTGAGGATAAGAGAACTTCAGTACGTTATTCTGGAAGTATATGAGTAATTAAGCTTAAATTTATATTCTTTAAAAAATTTTAGATTATTAATGAATTCAATTAAGTAAAAATACTAGTATTTGTAATACGTATTTTTTGCTTGTATATAAAATAGCAAACCATGATTCAAGTCGAAGAAGCCTTATCAATTATTGCAGAGAATAGCACTAGAATACTGGTCCAGAAAATCCAGATGCATAAAGCGCTGGGATATATTTTGGCTGAAACGGTTTATTCTCCAATTGCAATGCCACCCTTTCGGCAATCATCGATGGATGGGTATGCTTTTATTCATAGCGAAAAACATCAATATGATATTGTAGGTACTATACAGGCTGGTGATCATTCAAAAATAAAGCTTAAAGAAAACGAAGCAGTGCGAATTTTCACAGGCGCTTTTGTACCTAATAATGCTGATACTGTAGTGACGCAGGAACATGTAATGGCTAATGAAAATTCTATTTTGATTACCATAATGCCGGAGCAACATACAAATGTTCGCAATAAAGGAGAACAAATTGGTGAAGAAGAAGTTGTTCTTAAAGTAAATACGCTGATTACTCCTGCAGCAATTGGTTTTTTAGCCTGTTTAGGTATTACTGAAATTTCAGTTTATAAAAAACCTACGGTTGCCATTTTGGTAACTGGAAATGAATTGGTAGAAGCCGGTAAGAAATTGCCAAAAGGAAAAATTTACGAAAGCAATTCGGTAATGTTGCAAGCTGCGCTTCAAACGATTGGAATCAAAAAAGAGAAAGTTTATAAAGTAAAGGATGATCTAAAAGCGGCAAAAAAAGCCCTGAAAGAAATTCTGAATAAATATGATATTGTTTTAGTCTCAGGAGGAATTTCTGTTGGAGATTATGATTTTGTCAAAGAAGCTTTATTGGAAAATGGCGTTCAGGAACTTTTTTATAAAATCAATCAAAAACCTGGAAAACCAATGTTTTTTGGGTCTAAAAATGAAACCTTAGTTTTTGCTTTGCCTGGAAATCCTGCTTCATCGCTAACTAATTTTTATATTTATGTTTATCCGGCGATCAAAAACAGAATGGGTTTTTCAGACATTCATTTAAAGAAAATAGTTCGAAAATTACAAGATGACATTCTAAATACAACAGGAAAAACATTGTTTTTAAAAGCCTTATATGATGAAACTCAGGTTAGGGTTTTAGAAGGCCAGAGTTCAGCAATGCTAAATACTTTTGCTATTGCCAACAGTTTATTAATTGTTCCGCATGATGTAGAATCGATCAAAAAAGGAGAGTTGGTGACTTTATTGCCGATAGGGTAGATTTTAGAGAATAGAGTAAAGAGAATAGAATAAAGAGAATAGAGGATAGAGGATAGAATAAAGAAGAAAAAGTGTAGAATGCGGTATGTAAATTTAAACATATAGCATAAACCTGAAACAAAAAAAACTGAAACAAAGAAAACCTGAAACAAAAAAATAAACCTGAAACTTGAAACAAAAATTAGTCATGGAAACATTAGCTGTATTTATTCTTTGTGGAGGAAAAAGTTCTCAAATGCAATCGGAGAAAGGATTAGTTCTGTTTCAGAATAAACCATTTATTGAACATATTATCAAGGCGATTTTACCAATATCAGAAAACATTAAGCTGATAACAAACAATAAAGAATACGATTATCTGACGTATCAAAAAATACCGGATATAATTTTAGACAAAGGTCCGTTAGGTGGTATTTACACAGCTTTGTCAAATTCAGAAACAGAATTTAATTTGATTCTAAGTTGTGATATTCCCTTAATCTCGACCGAATTATTATCTGAATTAATTGCAAAACATAATCAGGAAGCTCAAATCACTGTTTTTGCATCTGAAAGCAGAATGCATCCGTTAATTGGAATTTATTCTAAAAAAGTAATACCTGTTATCAAAAGTGCAATTGATAATGACGATTTAAAAATGACGAATTTAATAGCGAACGTTCCGCATCAAGTCATCACAATCGAAGAAAGTGAAAACTTTCATTTGACTAATATTAATTCGGCAGACGAATTGAACGATCTGAATATCAATTTAAGTTAATGTTATGCGAAATTTAAAGACACCAAAATTAACGATTGTAGGTGCAGGACCGGGTGATGCCGAATTGATTACACTAAAGGCGATAAAGACTTTAGAGAATGCTGATGTAGTATTATACGATGCTCTTGTTAATGAAGAATTATTGCAATATGCGGTAAAAGCAGAAATTGTTTTTGTGGGTAAACGTCTGGGATGTCACGCTTATACGCAGGATCAGATTAATGAATTGATTGTTTCGATGGCTAATCGTTACGGTCATGTTGTACGTTTAAAAGGTGGAGATCCTTTTATTTTTGGAAGAGGAAGTGAAGAGATTGAATATGTAGAAAAATTTGGAGTAGAAACAGAAATCGTTCCGGGAATTTCCTCTGCTTTAGGTGTACCGACTTCCGTTGGGATAAGCCTGACAGAGCGTTTGGTATCAGATAGTTTTTGGGTCATTACAGGAACAACTTCAAATCATGAATTATCTAAAGATATTAATTTAGCTTCAAAGTCTAATGCAACGGTTGTGATTTTAATGGGAATGCACAAATTAGATGAGATTATTTCCATCTATCAGAAGAACCGAACAGATGATTTACCAATTGCGATTATTCAAAACGGAACTAAAAATACAGAACAAAAAGTGACAGGGAGAATAAGTACGATTAGTAAATTGGTATCAGAAAATAAAATTTCATCTCCCGCAATTATTGTAATTGGCGAAGTTGTGAAAAACACTTCAGGATTGAATTCTTATGTTAAAGAGCATCTTGATGATGAATCATCCCGATAGCGATGAGGGCACGAGGTCCAAAATCCAAATTCAAAATTTATCGCAATAATTATTTTTGCTTAGTGCAATAGATAATGCCCACCAAAAAAAAGGTTCAACTTTATAAGTCAAACCTTCTTTCTAAATTATTTCTTCTTTTTTGCTTTTGCCTTTTTCTGAGACTTAGCTTTCTTTTTTGCTATTTTTTTCGCTTTTGCTTTATCCTTAGCTTTTTTTGCTTTTTCTTTTTTCTTCGCAGTAGCTTTTTGTTTCGCTTTTTTAGCTTTCTCTTTCTTTTTGTCTTTTTTAGCTTTTTCTTTTTTCTTGGCTAATTTCTTTTTCTCTTTTTCCTTGTCTTTGTCTTTCACTTTTTTCTTCTTTTTATCTGTTGATTTATCTTTTTTATCTTTTCCTGTTATTTCGGTTGCTTTATCAGTTTTGTTTTCTGATGGCTGTTCTTTCTTTTTTTCTTTGATTGTAACTTTTGGAGTTGTTATTTCTTCTGTTTTCTCAATGGCAGCCGGAGTAATTTTTCTTGCAGGAGCCTTTTGAACTGTCGATTTAGGCGTAGTTGTTGTTGCACTTTTTACAGCAGGTCTTACGGGAGTTTTTGTTACCGTTGGTTTTGCCACTACTGGTTTTACCGTTGGTGTTGCCGGTTTTGCAGCTGCTGTCTTAGCAGGAGTTGCTTTACGAACCGGTGCTTTTGCAGGTGCTGGATTTACAGGTTTTATGTTTTCTGCAACAGGCTTGCTGTTTTCAGATGTTGGTGAATCAATTTTCTCAGGAGTGGTTTCTGTGGGTTTGTTTTCCATATTAATGCGCTTTTAGATGTAGATATTATTACAAATGTGACTAAATTGTTAATTTACAGTTAAGTAAATATAATCATTAAATAAACTCGCCAATGTTAAGTTTTTCAATAAATTTATAAATTAACGTATTGAATGTTAGTTATTTGAAGTGTATTGGAAATATAAAAGATAAAATCTCTTAACAATTTCACTAAACAAAATTGTAAAATAATGCAGGGAAGTTTGTTTGAAAACTGAAAAGCGTATGGGAAGTAAAAAAGTCAAATGAATTGAATGCAAGGAGAAAATTCATTTTTGTAGAGACACGCAAGAGCGCGTCTCTACATCGGTATAATTATTTTTTTAATGCAACAAATCGAATTACAGAGCCTTTTCCGTTATGGAATAATCCTTCATTCAATTCAATCTCTTTCTCTTCTAACACGATGATTTCATAATTAGGAAAATCAGCTTTTATTTCTTCGATAGAAAATAAAGATTCAATATCTTTTGGTCCACCCACTTTATCATTAATCGCAAGATATTCTAAGTGTTTTTTACTAAAAGCTTCAAAAATAACTACTCCGCCTTTGCGTAAATATTGGTCAAGTGTTTTATGAATAGAAGATTTAATTTCTGCGGGAAAGTGTGCATAAATCAGGGCGATAGCATCAAATTGGTTGGGTTGATAATTCAGCGTTTCTAATACTCCAACCTGAAAATCAATTTCAACCTTGTTAGCTTCAGCCAGTTTTATTGCCTTGTTTTTTCCTTCGGCACTAATGTCAAAAGCAGCAACCTTCCAGCCCAATTGTGCTGCAAAAACAGCATTGCGGCCTTCGCCTTCAGCAGGGAAAAGAATGCTTCCGGGTTTTAATTTTCCCAGTTGTTCTTTTAAATAATTGTTGGGTTCCGTACCGTAAGCAAATTCTTCGCTGCTGTAGCGGTCATCCCATCTATCTTTCCAGGAGTTGTTCATGGTTTTATTTGTATTTTGAATAGTACAATAGCCTTAAATATTTTAAAAAGGCTAAAAAAAGGAATTCTTTTCTAAATCAAATATACCCAAATTAAAAAATAAAAAATATTACCATAAAACAAAAAAAACATCCTTTTCAAAAGAAAAAAAAGGTGAATTATAATATTTAGATTTAAAAAATATCTATTTCTTCTATCTAAAAATTCCTGGATTTACAGAAATCATTAGCCAGGTCCAATTGTTGGTATGACCGGCATATCCGGGAGCTTTTAAAACTTCTCAAGTTTTTAGTGGTCTTTTTTTGTTAATTTAAAATCATGAAATATGTTCAAACACATTAATGAAACTATAAACCATAGTAGGACTTATTCAATAAATAAAATCTGAACGTTTTATAATGGTTAAAAACGAAAATGAACTTAAAATATAATTAGGTACAAATACGTAATTTTATACTAAGGAATATTCAGAAGCTTTATTCGAAAGTTCCATTAGATTCTTCACTTTTAGTTTTTTCATCAGATTAAAGCGATGCACTTCAGCAGTTCGTTTGCTAATATTTAGTGCTTCGGCTATTTCTTTGTTTCCTTTTCCTGATAATAAGAGAGTCAGGATCTCTTTTTCTCTTCTGGTAATCATCATTTGTACACCAGAATTTTGTTTGGGTTCCAGAGCTCCGGAAGAACCTGTTAACTGACGAATAAGAATAGAAGAAACATCACCACTAAAATACTTTCCACCTGCTGCAACTGTATGTAAAGCCTTTAGGAATTCCTCCTTACTTGAACCTTTTAGTAAATATCCGTCTGCTCCGGCTTTTAGTGATTTTAGTACATACTCCTCAGTATCGTACATAGAAAGCATTATAATTTTTATCTTATTGTTTTGAGCCCTAAGTTTTTCGATGACCTCAATTCCATTTAAGTTCGGCATCTTAATATCCAGAATAAGTAAATCCGGAACGGTTTCGTTTATTACTTTAATAGCATCGATACCATCAATAGCTTCACCTACAACCTTTATATTTATTTCATTTTCCAGTAATGATTTTACACCATCTCTCACAAATACGTGATCATCTGCAAGGACTATTTTAATAACATTATTCATGAATTACTTATTTTTAATTCTCACTATTTACGTATAATTACCTATAGATAATACGCTAATGTACTTATTTTATATATTTGAAATAAAATTAATTGTAAAATAAGTAAGTGAAATATTATTTTTCAGTAAATAAATTAAGTTTATAAACCTAAAGACGCTTTTATCAAATTTAAGTTTTCTTCAGAATAATTAATCTTTAATGCTTCCTGATGTCCTTTGTCAGACATTTTATCCCAGGTTTTTTTAATGATGTTTTTTAGTTTTTCTTCGTCGTGTTTGTGCACAAAAGGATCCAGGTAATATCCTAAAAAAACTAAGCAAATAACATCTTCAAGTAATTGTGTTTCTACATCTTTTTTAAGTAATTTCTTTTCGATCAAAAAAGAGACACGATCTGTAAATTCAGAAGCATATCCGGCTTTTTCTAAAATTGCTGCGGTAGTTTTAGCATGAAATTTTTTAAGTTCTTCCCTCCATTTCAAGTAACCAACACGATCCATTGGGTACGATTCCCGGGCCACTTTCCATCTGCAAATATGCTGCGCTTTAGAAGCAATCTGCACTTCTTCAGAAGCTTCAGGTTCAAATTGCATTAGTCTTTGATACATCCTGTTCGAATATAATAATTCCTTTGGATATTCAATATTCTGGTCGATTTCGATGTTTGGATCTTGTGCGTTTTCGGTATCGATCCACTCGCTTGCTTTTTGAAAAGGTGTCTTCATTTTTTGGTAAGATAATAGATTTCAAATATACATAATTAATCTCTAAAGCTTATGTATACTTTAGTAGCACAGGTTTTATTCATTCAATATTCAAAATAAAATATTCATTCTAAAGTATGAAAAAATAGTACCATGGATAATTTCTATAGAATTCAGAGTATTTATTTTTAAGTATGTTTTGATCTTAAAATTTTAATAAAGTGTGTTATTTTTCTTAAATTTGATAGTATTCAATTTCTAAAAACATATCTCATGAAAAAACTTCTTTTACTAATGTTATTATCTTCTTTGATAATAAGCTGTAAAATAGCGATAAATAAAAATCCAGATACAAAAGAAACTACTTCAGAATACGGAACTCAGGAAGATCAAATGAAGTATTATTTTACTGCAACCGGCAACGAGCCTTTTTGGGCATTAAAAATGGGGACAGAAAATATTGAGTTTACATCATTAATCTCGGGGAAAGAGAAACTTATTTTTCCTGCAACTGAAGCCATACGAGCAATGGATGCTAATGTAAAAATGTACAAAGTCAGTAACGAAACATCAAGTGCGACAATTTCGATTCAGCAATTAGAATGTCAAAATTCAATGTCAGGAGCAATTTCGCCTTATAAAGTGTCGATTGAAATTAAGAATAATTCGGAACTTGAATTAAAAAAACTGGACGGATGTGGTAATTATAATACAGATTATCGTCTTCATGATATCTGGGTTTTAGAAGAGCTAAACGGATTCAAAGTCTTTTTAACAGATTTTCAAAAAGAACTTCCAAGAATCGAAATTAATGCTGCAGAAAATAAATTTATGGGTTACGGAGGTTGTAATGCAATTAGTGGCAGTATTTTTTATGAAAAAGACGTACTCCGATTTTCCAAAGTTATTTCGACTATGATGGCTTGTGCACCCGGAAATAAAGAAGATCAATTTATAAAAGCACTTCAAAATACCACCACATATTCTTTTGGTGATAATCGATTAACGCTTTCTAATCCTTCAGGTAAACTTTTGGTTTTTAGAAAAGTAGATTAGTTTTTTTTGATTTTCATCGCTAGTTCCGTGGAGTAACAAACTATACGATGAAATCAAAATAATATAGAAATCCGTGTAATTCTGCGTTTTCGCTTTAGCGAATCCGTAAAATCCGTGTGCCATTTCGTATTACTATTCCAGTTCTTTAGGATCTTCATTCTCTTCTTCAATAAAATCAAGTTCCAGAGCTCTCACCGTTTGAACAGCATTTCCGGCAATACCACGAATAGATCCGTACATTCCTAACGTATTATGAACGACTTTTTCGATTTGTTTTTCACGTTGCTTCCAAATACGCTGCATCGCTCTTTTTTCAGAATCAAGATCGCCTTGCATTTGCGTAAAACCTTCTACAATTCCTTCAATTTGCAAACGGAATTCGTTACTTGTTAGAAAATCATATAACATCGACATTTTGTCGCCTTTGTTTTCCTGCGCCTGAACAGCCTGACTTACTTGTATCAGAGATTGACGCAAAACCGCGCTTAAACCTTTAAATTCTTCATAAGTACAAATCCAGATTCCGTCGCGCATTCCCATTCTGTCCAGTCCTGCCGGCATAACCTCAGTTACTAAAACACCAATATTGGCTCTTTTAGTTCTAATGTCATTTTTGAATTTCTCAATCCACGCAGGCTGAAAAGCTTTTGTACGCTTGCTTTCGTAATAAATTGAACCACAATTTTGTAATTCCCTGGTATTTACAATCTGAAGACAATCAGCACCGTTTGCACCTTTTTTGATTTCGTCGATAGTATCAAGCGGAAAATTATTTGCCAACCATTCTTCGATTGCTAATTCCATTACTTCGCCTTGCAATTGCATAGATCCTTGTTCCTGCTTGCGTTTCATTTCTTCAATCAGCTTTTTTTGATCGTCAGATTGTTTTTGGTATTCTTTTATTTTTAGTTCATTTTTTTCTTCTTCCTGTTTGCGGATTTTGTCCCTTTCTAAAACCAAAGTAGCATTGAGTTGTTTTTCAGCTTCAGCCTGAATAGCATCTTTCATCTCCAGTTTCTCCCGTTGAAGTTTAGCAATTTCTCCTTGCATTTTACTTAGATCGCGAAGTTTCTCAGATTTTTCAGAAAGTTCTTTTTCCATCGAAAGCAAACGATCCTTATTTTCTTCGTCTAGTTTTGTTTTTAGTTTTTCGGTAATTTCTTTTTCGGCAACTTTTTTCTCACGTTCTAAACGTTCTGCAAAAAGTTCGTTTTCGTGTTTCTTTTTGGCTTCAAATTCAGTTTTGGCCTTTTCAAATTGCTCGTTCTTAAGTTCAAGTTCTTTTGTCTGAGCATTCGTTTTTTGTTGAAATTCTTTGCGGATACTATCTTCTAACTGATGTTTTAAAATATCATTTACATCGATAGTTGTTCCACAATTTGGACACTGAATTGAAGATTGCTCCGCCATTTTTATTGATTTTATTGAGTAGAATTATAATCTGCTAAGGTATTTAAAAATTGAGGTTTTTTTGTCACGAATTCCCTGAATTTTAGTTAATATTGTATAGTTGCTTAAGCGCTAAGAATTAATTTTAAGCCACAGATTATAAGGGGCATAATGATTTTTGCTCATTTTATGTCATTTTGACGAAGGAGAAATCACACTCGAAATTCGACAAAGATTGACACTTTTAGCAACGGAATAACTACTGTGATTTCTCCTTCGTCGAAATGACAAACTTACTTAAACCTAAAGAAACTTTGCGACTCTGGACCTTTGCGAGATTACTTTATAGTTTACAATTTAAAGATTTCTTTTAAGTAATTTTTACGGATTTCCTTCGTTTTAAAAATTTGAGGCAAACTTATTTCTTAGAAAGATGCAATAGAAAATCAACGGCCACTTTTGTAATTTCAGAATCATCTTCTTTCGATGTAATCAATGAAACATCCGTAAACAAATTGACCTTTTTTAATTCGATAAAACCTATTTCCAAATCTTGATTATTCTTCGCAATATTTGATGGAACAATCGAAATCCCGAGACCATTTTTGACCAATTGTACAATCGAATTGATGTTGTTTGATTCATGAACTACCTTTGGCGTAAAACCATAAAAAGCACAAAGTTCAAGTAAAACTTCATGGTAATGCGGTGCGTAATTTTTATTAAAAAAAACAAAAGTTTCGTCTTTTAAATTCGGAATTTCTTTCTCTGAATTAATTTGAATTAAACTTTTATTATAGACAACCGAAAAACCATCACGAAACCATAATTGCGATTTTATTATGGGTGATTTTATTGGAGACCGAATAATTCCTAAATCTATTTTTCCTTGTTCTAATGCCGATATTTGTTTGGTTGTTGAAATCTCAAATAGTTTGAAATTCACATACGGAAATTCGGCTTTCAGATGTTGTATCAATTCTGAAATTACGCTTGAATAAATTGAACTGATATAGGCGATTCTAAAATCTCCGGAAACATTTTTAGCAATTTTTTGTGTTTTGATTGTAATGCGTTCGAGATTCTGAAAAAGTTCTCGTACTTCTTTTTCAAAATATTTCCCGGCTTCGGTCAATTCAACTTTTTTATTATTTCGATTGAATAAGCGCGCCTGAATTTCTTCTTCCAATTCGATAATTTGTCGGCTCAAAGGAGGTTGAGAAATAAAAAGTTTCTCAGCAGCTTTGGTAAAGTTTAATTCTTCGGCTACAGCCAAAAAATATTTTAAGTGACGTAATTCCATAAATACCTATTAAGTATTAATAATTGACAAAATAAGTATTTTTGAAGTATATATGAAAGATATACTTTTACTAAAAAAATATTAGGTCTACGGGTTTTACGGATTGGACTGGTTTGTGCGGATTTTTTGTATGTTACGTAAAAGTTCGTTCGCCACGAATTTCACGAATTTTCGCGAATTACTTATTTTTAAGTTTGTGAAAATTAGTGGCAAAAAAAGGTAGAAACTATGAAAAAAAAATCCATAAAAATCAGTTTAAACCCGCGTCATCCGTGTGCTAAAAAAACTCATGCTAAATAATTATATGATGAAAAAATCAACTATTGATGAAATCAGAGAACGTTTTGATAATGATGTCGAACGATTTTCGAATTTAGAAACGGGACAAGTCGCTACAATTGACGCTACGATCTCATTAGAATTAATTACGGAAGCTTCTAAAAGAATTGTTCCTCATGCCAAAACTGTTTTGGATATTGGATGTGGAGCGGGAAATTATACTTTGAAAATGTTATCGAAAGTTAGTAATTTGAATTGCACATTGGTCGATTTGAGTTTGCCAATGTTAGACAAGGCTTTTGAAAGAGTTTCAAAAGAAACTGACGGAAGGGTAGAGGTAAAGCATGGTGATATTCGTGAGGTAGATTTACAGGAAAATCATTTTGATATTATTTTGGCGGGAGCAGTTTTGCATCATTTGCGTGATGATCAGGATTGGGAAAGTACTTTTACTAAAATATTCAAATTGTTGAAACCCGGTGGATGTTTTATGATTTCGGACTTGATTACACAAGATACTGAATTGTTAAACGAATATACCTGGCAGCGTTATGGAGAGTATTTAGAAGGAATTGGAGGTGCAGAATACCGTCAGAAAGTATTGGATTATGTAGAGAAAGAAGACACACCAAGATCAATGAATTACCAATTGGATTTGATGAAAAAGGTAGGGTTTTCAAGTGTAGAGATTTTACACAAGAATATGTGTTTTGGCGCTTTTGGCGGCATAAAATAGTATTACAAAGTTTGCCACGAATTCCACGAATTCCCACCAATTTTTATTTTTTGGATTATCCAATTGAATATTTTAATTAGTGAAAATTGGTGGAATTTGTGGTAAAAAAAATTATAGTATTTGTACTGTTTTGTAAACCTGAATAGGAGCAGAAACAAAACTTTCGCTTTTTGCGATGAAATCAAGTAAATAAGGTTGATTGTTATGTATGTCAAGACCTGGCTGATCTTTCCACTCCTCCCAGATAATAAAAACATGATCAGCATGATGAAGGTCGTAACGAACGCATGCGGCTTCTTTTCTGGTCTCAGTAACGAGGTGATTTAACATGCTTTGTAGTTGTTCCTTATTTTCTGGTTTACTTTTAAAGAGGGCTGTAATTGAAATCATGATTATAAAGTTTTAAAGGTTTGTTCTAAATGTTTGGTATAGTTTTTCTTAAAGATATCAATATTTTCTGCAGTAGCACCTTTTTCGACATCGTGAAAATGGAATCCGTCCAGTTTTTCCATACCTGTAAATTTATTCATTTTATGAAAACCAAACATAGCGCCATCATCTACAGATGTTTCTTCGAAGAATTCTCCCGGAAGTGTAAATGCTGTTGCAGGCGCATTCCAACTTGTGGTTAACATGTATTTGCGTCCGTGTAATTGGCCGCCGGTTCCGTAATTAATGTCTGGATTTGTTCTGCTTCTACCGTCGCTTCTGTAAATTCCTTTGTTGTGTCCGGCTGTAAAAACGTCGTCGATGTATTTTTTGAATTGGTTTGGTAACTGAAACCACCAAACCGGTGTGTGATACACGATAACATCTGCCCAAACGAATTTTTCTACTTCTTCGTCTAAGTCGAAATCTTGTTTGATGTCGGTGGTTTTAATTTCGAATTGCTTGCTGTTGGTTAAGTATTCGATTGTCCAGTTGGTAACGGTTTCGTTGAATTTTCCGCCTGAGTGCGCAAAATTTTGACTTCCGTTGATGATAAATATTTTCTTCATATCGTAAATGTTCTTTTATATTTTGTTTTGTGTGAGGGATAGAAGTGAAAATCCTTTTTTATAAATTTTTTCTATTTATAAAAAAGATTGTAACGAATAGCCCGATTAGCCGCGGCGAACACACCCTAATTATTTTTATTGTTGAGTGTAATTTTTTAAACACATAGAAACATAGGTTTTTTTGTTTGCTTTTAAAAGGATTCAAAAAAGAAACTAGTTTCTAACACATACCTATGTTTGTTTAAACAAGTGAAACGCCTTTCTATATTTCTATTGGCTATGTTTCTATGTGTTTAAATATTTTGTGACTAGTATTATTTTAGTTTTGAAATTGCCTGATTGATGAAATCTAATTCTGAAATCGATAAATCAAAATCCATTGTTTTTGCGTTTGAAATGGCTTGTTCTGCGTTTCTTGCTCCGGCTAAAACAATTGTGATTCCTTTTTGTAAAGTTGTCCAGCGTAAAACCAATTGTGAGATTGAAATGTGTTTTGCATTCGCCAATGAACTCAATTCTTCGACTAGAGTTTTTACTTTTTGAAGATCAAACTGACCAAAATATCCGTTTCTGTGATCGTTGTCTTTTAGTTTACTGTCTGTGAAATATTTTCCGGTCAATAAACCTCTTTCCATTGGGCTGTAAGCTATGATTCCGATGTTTTCTGTGGTTGTGTATGGTACTAAATCTGATTCGATACCGCGATTTAGCATGCTATACGGAACTTGGTTGGATGCCAATCGAATTGTTTTTTGTGCTTCCTGAAGTTGCGAAAGGCTATAATTACTTACTCCGGCTGCCCTGATTTTTCCTTGTTGGATTAAGGTTTCAAGTGTTTCCATAGTTTCATGGATTGGAGTTGTAGCGTCTGGCCAGTGAATTTGTAATAAATCGATATAATCAGTTTGAAGACGTCTTAAGCTATTTTCGACTTCTTTTATTATACTGCTTTTTGATGCGTATTTGTAAACCGGGATTTGTTTTCCGTTGTCATCGGCATCAAAAAAGAATTCTCCTTTTCCGTTGTTGCTTCCGTCCCAAACCAAACCAAATTTGGTTAACAATTGTACTTTTGATCTGTCTTTTGTTTTTAAGGCTTCACCAATCATTTCTTCGCTTAAACCAAATCCGTAAAAAGGAGCAGTGTCGATTGTGGTTACGCCATGATCGATTGAAGCGCGGATAGAATCGATTGAATCTTTCTTTTCGTTTCCGCCCCACATGTTCCCGCCAATAGCAAATGCTCCGTATGTAATAGTTGATAATTCAAGTTCTGTATTGCCTAATTTTCTATATTTCATAATATTATATTTTAATGCTTAAAAATTGTTTAGCAAAATTATACCATTTTTAAGACTATTAATTTGTATATATTTGTCTTTTTTATGTAAATTTGTAGCCGAATTAATAAAGACTATCATGAAAAAAGAAAATTTATACGAGCCGTTTACCGTTTCCTTTGATACTCTGGATGAATATCCTGATGTTGGGGATCGTCATAATTTCTTTGAATTGGTATATATTCTGGGAGGAACAGGAAGGCAATGTATCAACAAGAATGTTTTTGAATATGATGCGGGACATATGTTTTTATTGACGCCTGAGGATTGTCATAACTTTACGATAGAGAAGGAAACGAAGTTTTTCTTTTTGAGATTTAATGATATCTATTTGAAAAATTCGAGTCTGCAGAATGAGAATATTCAGCGTTTAGAATATATTCTACAAAATGCAAATCATCAGCCGGGATGTATTTTAAAAAATGAGGCAGATAAATGTTTGGTAAAAGTGATGGTTGAGGCTATTATTAGAGAACATGAGAATAAGGATGTTTATAATAAAGAATTGATTCAGCAATTGGTGAATACTTTGATTATTGTAGTAGCGCGAAATATTGCGAAGTACTTGCCGGAACAGGTTAATATTGGCTGTGAAGCCAAAGCAATGGATATTTTGCAATACATCCAGAACAATATCTATTACCCTGAGAGAATAAAAGCAGAATCGCTCAGTGAATATTTTGGTATTTCGAATACATATTTAGGGCGTTATTTCAAGAAACACGCTAATGAAACGATGCAGCAATATATCAGTAATTATAAAACAAAACTGATTGAACATCGTTTGCAATTTAGCGATAAGCGAATCAACGAAATTGCGTATGAATTTGGTTTTACGGATGAAAGCCACTTTAATAAATTCTTTAAGAAACAGAGAGGGAATAGTCCTTCGGAGTTTAGGAAAGTGATACGTGTTAGTGCATGATAATGGCACACGGATGACGCGGATTCGCAAGCGAAAACACGGATTATCGCGGATTTTTTATAATAGATTAAAGAATAAGTACTTAAAGACGAATTACATTAATTTGCACGAATTTTTTTGCCACCGATTTTTGCGACGCAAGTTCGTTATCATCTCGGGTACAAATTAAAAGAATTTTTTAATCTGTGTTAATTTGTGAAATTCGTGTTTAAATTATTTTTTTTATTACTCTAAGTGTATGTGTGTGTTTATTCAATTCAGCATTGTAAATTCCTAAATGGTCCAGACGGTCGATACGTACTTTTCCACTTGCGTGAATGATGTAATTATTGTCCATTATAATACCAACGTGTGTGATGTTTCCTTCGTCATTATCAAAAAAGGCTAAATCTCCTGCTTCACTTTCTTCGATAAAGCTTAACGCTTCACCTTCAAGAGCTTGCTGTGAGGCGTCGCGATGTATTTTGTATCCGTTTAGTTTGTAGACCATTTGCGTAAAACCGGAACAATCGATTCCAAAAGGTGTTTTGCCGCCCCAAAGGTAGGGTGCGTTTAAATACATAAAAGCGGTATTTATTAAAGCGCTTTTTGGTTTTGTGCCACTAGTTTTTGTGCCTTCGAAATCAAAGTTAGAAGTATTTATTTCGTTATTATTCAAAAAGGATAATGATGCACCAAGCGGAATCGGTAATAATAAATTTTCCGGCGCACTGATATAATCAATTAGATCAGCATTAAGAATAATCGCTTCTTTGCTTAACTGATTGAAATTTGCTTCAGAAATAATTTGGTACTGTTTAGAATCTACCCAACCTTCGTAGTCATCATATTGCATTCTTATTCGGGCCCATTGATTTTGGCGTTCTAAAATCTCGAGATGTTCGCCAAACAAAAGTTGTGTAACGATTTCACTTCTGTCACTTGGCTCAGATCGAACGGGTACTATAGCTAGATTGCAAATTCCGAACATTTAGGGTAATTTATTAGTTGAAATTCAGGAGTTATTTGCACTTGAAAATAACTCCTGAATTTAATATTATTTAAGCTCTTTCTATAACAATTGCAGATGCGCCACCGCCACCATTGCAAATTGCAGCAGCTCCGGTTTTTGCATTGTTTTGTTCTAAAACATTTAGCAAAGTTACAATGATTCTTGCTCCGGAACATCCCAGAGGATGACCTAATGAAACAGCTCCACCATTCACGTTTACTTTATCATTATCAAGACCAAGAATTTTTGAATTAGCCAATCCAACAACTGCAAATGCTTCGTTGAATTCAAAATAGTCGACATCGCCAATTGCTATTCCTGCTTTGTCTAAAGCTTTTGGTAAAGCTTTTGCCGGGCTTGTTGTAAACCATTTTGGTTCCTGAGCAGCATCAGCATAACTTTTTATGTAGGCGAGGGGTTTTAATCCTAATGAGATTGCTTTTTCTTCAGACATTAAAACTAAAGCTGCAGCTCCATCATTGATTGTTGAGGCATTAGCAGCAGTAACAGTTCCGTCTTTTGTGAAAACGGCAGCTAATGAAGGTATTTTATCCAGTTTTACGTTAGTGTATTCTTCGTCTTTAGAAACTATGATTGGTTCACCACGTCTTTGAGGTACTTCTACAGGAACAATTTCGTTATCAAATTTTCCTGCATCCCATGCTTTTGCACTTCTTTCATAAGACTGAATTGCAAAATTATCCTGCTCTTCACGGCTGATTTTGTATTCAGATGCACATAAATCAGCGCAAACTCCCATTGCGTTGTTATCGTAAGCATCTGTCAAACCATCTTTTTGCATTCCGTCAAGCATAGTTGCAGGGCCAAATTTAGTTCCGTTACGCATTTGTACGTAGTGTGGAATCAAACTCATGTTTTCCATTCCTCCGGCAACTACTATTTCAGCATCGCCACAAGCGATAGCCTGAGCAGCAAACATAACAGCTTTCATTCCTGAAGCACAAACTTTGTTTACAGTTGTAGCAGCAACTTCATTAGACAGGCCGGCGAAAAGTGCAGCCTGACGTGCTGGCGCTTGTCCAACTCCGGCTTGTACTACATTCCCCATGAATACTTCATCAACTAATTTTGGGTCAAGGTTAATTTTTTGAAGTGCGCCTTTAATAGCGGCAGCACCTAATTTTGGTGCGGGTACGGTAGATAAACCTCCCATGAAACTTCCGATAGGTGTTCTAACGGCAGAAACGATAACAACTCTTTTGTTCATTTTCTGTTAATATTAGTTAATCAAGCAAATTTACTCTTTATTTGAATAAATTCAAATTTTGATCCAATTCGATTGGATTTTAAATTTAATATAAATTTTTTGTTAATTCTATTTGTTTGATTGTGAAGTGTTTTAAAAAAAAGATGAAAAAAAGATGAAAAAAAGCACCGAAATAGTTGTGAGATATCTAATGTTGTCATACCTTTGCCACCGCAAAACAGGACATGTTTCCTTGAGCTGGAGAGTTGCCTGAGTGGCCGAAAGGACTTGTTTGCTAAACAAGCGTATGGGTAACTGTACCAAGGGTTCGAATCCCTTACTCTCCGCTTAATTTTTGTCTCGGGTTTAGAGTAGTCCGGTTATCGTGTCCCGATTTAGATTGGGAATAACACAGATACAAATCTATTGACTAAAAAGTTCGGGGTGTAGCGTAGCCCGGTTATCGCGCCTGCTTTGGGAGCAGGAGGCCGCAGGTTCGAATCCTGCCACCCCGACGAAAACTTTGCCATAAAGTTTTAAAACAAATGGACGCATAGCTCAGCTGGATAGAGCACCTGCCTTCTAAGCAGGCGGTCGAAGGTTCGAATCCTTCTGCGTTCACATAAAAAGCCATTCAATTGAGTGGCTTTTTTGTTTTAATGACCGTGGTATAGTTTTAGTAAAATAATTGGATGCATAGCTCAGCTGGATAGAGCACCTGCCTTCTAAGCAGGCGGTCGAAGGTTCGAATCCTTCTGCGTTCACGAAAAACCACTCAAATCGAGTGGTTTTTTTGTTTTGTATCATTTGCTAAGAAAACGAAATTGATGAATTACTTCTATGTCTTATATTCAAATTCACTTAATCAATATTATATTGGTCATACATCTGAGAGTTTAGAGGAACGATTACGTAAACATTTATCAAATCATTCTGGATTTACTGGCAGAGCGAAGGATCCGATCGTTGCTTATTTTGAAGAATTTGTGACCAAATCATTGGCTTATAAAAGAGAATTAGAAGTGAAAAAATGGAAAAGTAAATTAAAGTTGAAAAACTTATAAATAATCTGTCGCCATAATTCAGCTGGATTGAGCATCCCGATTCAATTGGGACTGTCTAAATTCTTTTTAATTTACGAAATACAATTTGTCTATATATTAAGATAACTAAAGCTGTTTTGCTTCAGCATTTCTGGTACGAATAGCTTCTTCGGTTCTGGGAATAAGAATTTCTAACCCAAAGTTTACAGCATTTGCCTGAACCTCTTCGATAAACGGTCGAAAACTTATATTATATTCTTTAAAAGCTTCTTCAAAATTTCCGTCATGTTTTTCAAAAGCATCTGCCAAAGACGCCGCACCATTTATTGCCAGCGATCCGCCCATTCCGGCTGCTGGAGATGCACAATAAGCAGCATCGCCTACAAGAGCAATTCGGCCTTTTGTCCAGGATGGCATTTTTATCTGGCAAAATTTATCAAAATAAAAAGTTTTAGAATTCTGTACTTCTTGTAATAATTCCGATGTTCTCCAGCTTTCTCCAGCGAATTTTTCGAGGATAATATTTCGTTGTTCGTCCTCATTTCGATAATCATAAGGAATTTCTTTTTCGGAACGAAAGCAAAGAATAATGTCTGTTTTATTGTTGTAAGTATTCAGCATAACAGCTTTGTTGGGCACATTATACAATTGAGCACTATCTTCTTTTATTAAAAGTTTATCTACGATAGTAATCGAAAAATATTGCTGTAAAAAGTGCACATAGTCAGTTTCAGGACCAAACCACAGTCTTCGTACGGCGGAATGAATTCCGTCACAACCAAATACGAAGTCAAATTTTTTCTGAGGATTATTTTTAAAAGTAACCTTGACCTCTTCATTTGTTTCGTTTAATGCTGTAATACTGTCATTGAAAACAAATTCGACATCATTTTTTATCGTGTTGTATAGAATTTTAAGCAGTATATCACGTTCAATTTCAGATTCATCGTCGTCAATTTGTTCGTCGTCATCATGCGCCATGAAACCTTCGGTGATATTATCAGCGTTTTTAAATTCTATAATTCTCGGATTCAGCCTGTTTGATTTTATCTGCTCAAAAATGCCCATACGTTTTGCAATATCAACAGTATTGCCCAATATATCAACAGGAGTTCCGCCCATTTTCAGGTCATCTGCAACTTCGACAATAGTTACTTTGCAGCCAAATTTATTCATCCAGTAAGCGGTAGAAAGTCCGGCAAAACTTGCGCCTGAAACAAGTACTTTTTTATTTTTTAATGTTTCCATTTTGTATACGATTTATATTCAATGCAAAGGAACATCCTAAATCAGTGTCGCAAAATAGCCAATCAAAGTAAGTATTGGACTAATCGAGGTTTTTGTTTCTAAAAGTTAAAGCAGACATGCCTGTAACCTTCGTAAACAGTCGTGAAAAATAAGCATAATCATCGTATCCTAAAACCGAAGCAATTTCTTTTACCGATTTATCAGAGTGATAAAGCAACCGTTTTGCTTCTAAAATTACCCGTTCCTGTATGTGATGTGAAACCGAAAATCCAGTTGCATTTTTGATACATTCGTTTAAATAAGGAGTCGAAATATTCAGTTTTGGACTATAATCGGCAGGACGTTTTAGAGTGGTATAATTCTTTTCTAATAATTCCCGGAACGTTTTCGTTACAACGTCAAATCTTGAAATTTTATCTGTTGACGGAACATTTTTCAAATACTGCGAAATCACTAATGCAACGAGCGAATTACAACTGTCTTTTATTATAGAATGATATAATTTATCGCTTTTAAGTGCAGATAATTGTATACCAAGTAATACTGCTTCTGCGATAACAGAGAATATTTCTTTCTCTAAAACTAACGGTTTTACGGGAGTAATTTCTTCCAGCAATTTCAAATATTCAGGATTCAGGTTTTCATTATCAATAGCCCAACAGCTCACGATTACATTTTCTGTGGTTATGGTATGATGCACCTGATTGGGGTGAATGTAAATCACAGAAAAGGGTTCTATTGTATACTTTTGAAAATCAATTTCGATAGCAACAGTTCCTTCTTCAAGCAGAAAAAAAGAATGGCGATCGTGTCGATGTGCCTGATTTTCTTCCTTAAATTCAGCTTTTTCTTCAATGCTCAAATCGTTAAAATTAAACCTTTCGATAGCAATACCGGTATGCACATCTTCTGTCATACGATTTACCGGAATAGTTTTATTTTTCTTAGACATTGGCTGTTGATTGAGATTGCAAAGTTATTTATTCATGGCAATATATTCAGATGGTGTCATAGAAAAATGCTTTTGAAAATTTCTTCCAAAACTCGTCTGAGATTTATAACCCACTTTTTCTGCGATTTCATACATTTTAAAATTCTCGTTCAAAAGTAGTTCTGCAGCTCTTTTTAACCGAACTAAATTGATCAGTTCATTCGGGCTTAGATTCGAAATATCCTTGATTTTTCGATACAAAGTCGAACGGCTCATATTCATGATTTCTGCGAGTGATTCTACACTTAAATCGGGATCTGTAATGTTTTTTAGAATTTCGTCATCCAGTTTTTTAAGGAACTTTTCATCGGTTTTATTGTGTGCGATACTTTTAATGTGCGAAAGTGGCGAACTCGCATAATAATTCATAATCTGTTTTCTATTTTCGATCAGATTATTAGCCTGAACTTTTAAATAATCCATTGAGAAAGGTTTTGCGATATACGCATCTGCGCCAGCACCAAGACCATCAATTTGAGATTTTAGCGAGTTTTTGGCCGTAAGCAAAATAACCGGAATATGACTCGTCTCCAGATTGGATTTGATTTCTTTACACAGCGTAATTCCGTCCATAACAGGCATCGAAACATCACTTATCACCAATTGAATGTTTTCGTTGTGAATTATTTTCAGCGCATTTTCGCCATTATCAGCTTTTAAAACAGTGTAAACCGAAGACAATTCTGTAGCAATAAAATTCAGTAAATCTTCATTGTCTTCTACAATCAAAAGCTGTGGTTTCTCGTGTTTGTTTTCGATTGCAATAGTTTCGGATTCAGTTTCGATTTCTTCTTTTTCAGGTTCATTATAAAACATAAATTCTTCTTCCTGGCGCAGCGGAACCACAAGTTCAAAAATATTAACTTCTGAATCTGGAATTACCTGTAAGTTTCCGTGATGCAATTGCGTTAGCGAATGCGCCAGCGAAAGCCCAATTCCCGTTCCTGAAGTCGTATCCATATTATCCACTCTGAAAAATGGTTCGAAAATTTTATCTTTTAAATGAAACGGAATTATATTCCCGTCATTTTTCACAATCAAAGTCAGTTTTTTTTCGTCCCTGAAAAGTGTAATCGAGGCTTTGTCTTTGGCATATTTAATGGCATTGCTCATCAAATTGCTCAGGATTTTTTTGAAAGCCTCTTTATCTACAAAAGCAAAAATATCTTTATCGCCCAGTTCCAGTTCAAATTTAATGCCTCTTTCTTCAATCAATTGGCTGAATCTTAAATGAAAATTCCTCACCATCGATGAAATATTTGCTTCGACAAAAGTAAGTTTCAAACCTCCAATTTCAGATTTTCTAAAATCTAATAATTCGTTTACTAATTTTAATAATCGTGAGGTATTTTTTTTCATTATAGAAAGATTCTGAGGTACTTCCGGCAATTGGTGTTCCATCACTAAAAGTTTTTCCAGAGGTCCTTTTATCAACGTCAATGGCGTTCTGATTTCGTGCGCTACATTGGTAAAAAAATCAATTTTGGCCTGATAGATTTCTTTCTCTTTTTCGTCGTTAAGATGTTTTATTTTGCGATTGTTCTTAATCTGGGTTAAATTTTGCGAATACCGAATTATATAATAAAACGAACCGCAAATTAAGAGAAAATAAAAAAAGTAAGCATAAGAACTTGCCCAAAACGGAGGAAGGATTCTTATTGTTAATTCGACTTCTTTACTCCAAACGCCAAAACTATTCAATGATTTTACTTTAAAAACATAATCGCCAGGTGCCAGTTCTGTAAAGAAAACTTTGTGGTTGCGTTCCAGATAAACCCAGTCATTATTAACGTTTTCGAGTTTATACCAATATTCTGTAAGTTCAGGAGCCGTGTAATTTAAGGAAGCAAATTCAAGATTAAACGACGATTGGTTGCTGTTAAGTTCCAGTTCATCAATATGAGAAATCGATTGTTTTATAGGAGAATCATCTCCGTTCGCATCAATATCTTTATTATTGATCTGCAAATTGGTAATAAAAATCGAAGGCGTGTATTTGTTTTTGGTAAAATTCTTTGGGTTGAAACTAATCATTCCGTTAAGGTTTCCAAAATACATATCGCCGTTATCATCTTTAAAAGCCGATGCATAATTAAACTGATCGCTCAATAAACCATTTGCCGTGGTATAAATTTTAATGCTTTTATGGTCCGGGCTAAATTTTACCAAACCTTTAGAAGTCGTCAGCCATAAATTTTTGGCATCATCTTCTAAAATTGAATATACGACATTGCTTGGGAATCCGTTTTTTGTGGTGAATTTTTTAAAAGTCCTTGTTTTTTTATCCAATAAATCCAGTCCGTTTTCGGTGGCAAACCATAAGTTTTTTGCGCTGTCTTCAAAAATATAGTTGATGGAATTATTACTAATGCCATTCGGATTTTTGTAATCATAAATAAAAACCTCTTTCTTTTTAGTTTTCGGATTATAATAAAACAAACCGTCGCGATAACTTCCTGCCCACAAATTGCCGTCGCTGTCTTCTTTATAATTCGTGTAATGTGTCGTTTCAGGAAAGTTTTTTAAGGTTTCAAAAGTATCATTTTGATCGTTATATTTATAAAGTCCCATTGTTGTAATCACGATCAATTCGTCTTTTTTGGTTTCATAAAATGAAAAAATAAAATTACTTCTCAATCCTGACGACGGATTATTAGCACTATAATGTTTGATAACGGCGCCTGAATTTCGATCTAAAACATCTAATCCGTGCTCAAAAGTTCCCACCCAAATTTTGTCTTTTCTGGGCATCAAAGCATGTATATTGTAGTATGAAACGTTGCTTTTGCTTCCGTTGGGCAAATACGAAGTAAATTGTTGGGTTTTAGGATTAAATCGGTTTAAGCCAGCATCTTCAGTTCCAATCCAGAGATCGCCTTTATCATCTTTATGGATTTCCCTGACGGCGCTTCCGCTAATAGAATTTTGCCCTTTCTGCGGGAAGTATTTCTTGAATTGTGTGTATTGTTTTTGATGGTAATTGATACCGCCAAAATAAGTTCCAATCCAAATCCCGTTTTCCTTATCAATAGTGATAGAATAAGCCGCATTGTCTGAAATCGCATACGGATCATTGTAATTTTTTTTCAGATTTACATTCACTTTTGTTTTTAGATTATAAACATAAACTCCTGATTCGCTGGCAATCCAGAGTTCGTCATTGTCTTTCTTTTTAAATTGACGGACATAAACCGGATTCTTGGTCGAAAATTGCAGACCTGAAGTCGTTTTTCCGGGAATATTATAAACCAAAACTCCATCTTCTTGTGTACCAATCGCAATATTGTTTTTGTCTAAAGCATAAATAACCGTAATCCTAAAATTGGCAGAACCTGCGGGAGGCGTAATCGGAATGTTTTCAAACGAAAGATTTTCTTCAGAATAGCGGTAGATTTTATTTAGGGAAGATGCCCAGATTTCTCCATTTGCATCGCGTGAAATCGAAGTCACAATAAAGTACTTATTGGGGTTGAAAGTCTTGGTTTCTTTTTTTACCATAGAATATTTGTAGAGAATATTTCCTGAGATAAACCAAATATTTCCATTCTTGTCGTGGTTGATATCGTTGATCCTGTCATTAATTGCTTCGTTTAAAACTGTAAACTGGTCTGTCTTTTTATTGTATTGGTACAAACCTTTGTCTGTACCCACCCAAATTACACCTTTATATTCATGCAGGGATTGTATATAATTGCTTCCTAAACTATGAATTGGGTTGCCATTACTTCGATAGGTTTTAAATCGGTAACCATCAAATCGGTTCAAACCGTCTTTAGTTCCAAACCACATAAAACCATCTTCGTCCTGTAAAGAAGTCAAAACGGTGTTGTTTGAAAGTCCTTCTTCGACCTGAAAATGTTTGAAATAATATTCTTGCGCCTGAATAAGATTTATTGAAAAAATCGAAAAAAATACAATAAGAAAGAATTTACGCATAGTTGTGTTTTTTATGATAAAACCAGAACTTATTCAAATCGTGTCAATATTCGACATAATGTTGCAAGTCGTTGTTTTTCTGGTCTGTTTTGTACAATTTGACTCATTTGAGAGAGATATTGACACAAATGAATCATTTTATTTTGAATTAAAATCATCTACTTTGACTTTTTAAATAAATGATATTGATAGTTTTTAACCTTAAAAAATAAGACATCAGTAAAATTAACTTTAAAAAATAACGTCATTAATACTTTTGAATTAAAATGCACACATTATTAACAGATGCCAATTTACAATGGTACGCCGCTCGGATAAAAGATGGCTAAAACTTTACAAATTAAGTACAAAACCAACCAAAAAAGAAAACTATCTAAAATGAAAAATCAATGAAAACAAAGTTCACTCAAATTTTAAAGCAGAGATATTACCTCTTGTTTTTCTTTAGTTTATTAGTGCAACAAACGTATGCGCAACAGCAAATAACCATAAGCGGAAAAGTATCTTCAGTAACAGGAGAACCAATTCCGTTTGCAAATGTTGTCATCAAGAATACCAAAAACGGAGCAGTTACTGATTTCGACGGAAGGTATAAAATTGAAGCAGCTTCAAATCAAACACTGATTTTTAGTTCGCAGGGATATAAAACAATTGAAATTGCGATTAACAATAGAACGACAGTAGACGCTTCTCTGGAAGAAGATGCAATGAAACTGGACGAAATTGTGGTTGTAGGGTATGGATCTCAACAGAAAAAAGACCTTACAGGAGCAGTTTCCCTAGTAAAAGCCGAAGAAATTCAAAAACGTCAGATTACAACTGTAGCAGACGGACTACAGGGTTTAGTTACTGGAGTAAAAGTGCGTGGCGGTGGTCGTCCGGGACAGGAAGCGAATATCGAAATTCGTGGTTTAAAAAATCTTCAAAGTACTAACCCATTATATGTAATTGATGGATTGGTTACATCTGCAAACAGAGATTTTAACCCAAATGATATTGAGACTATTCAGGTTTTAAAAGATGCATCTGCAGCAGCAATTTATGGTTCGAGAGCTGCAAATGGTGTAATTATTATTACAACCAAAAAAGGTAAAAAAGGTCCGCTTAAAGTGGAAGCTTCAGCAAAAAGCAGTTTTACTACAATGCCAAAATATAGTTTGATGGGAACAGAAGAGTTCGCTAAATTCAATAATCAGGCGTATGATAATGCCGGAGCGCCAAGACAAAACTTAAATATGGCAGTCGATACAGACTGGCAGGATGTGGTTTTCCAGAACGGAATGATCAATGACTATAATGTAAGTGTTTCCGGAGGAGGAGATAACTCGTCATTTTTTATGTCGGGAAATTATTTTGGAAATAAAGGAACTGTAGTAGGAACTGATTTTGACAGAATCTCATTCAGGGTAAATTCAAGCGGTTCAAAAGGTATTTTTAGTATTGGAGAAAACATTGCTATTAGTAATTCAAAAACTGATGAAATGTCAGGAAACCCAATTATTGATGTATATAGATTAACACCAACAATTCCTGTTTACGACGCTTCTAATCCTGGTGGTTACGGTTACGGAAAACAAGGTGTCGCAGATACTTTTGGTACAAACCCTTTGGCTCTTGCTGATTTTGCCAATACTATCAATGAGAATTTTAGAATAAGAGGAAATATCTGGTCTGAACTTAAATTCACGCCATGGTTGAAATACCGTTTCAATTTTGGATATGAAACCAGCTTTGATAGCTATAATTTCATGAGAAAATTAGGAAACTGGACTTTAAATCAACCGGTAGAAAAATCATTCATCAACCAAAATAAAGGAAGATCAGAAACCTTGCTTTATGAAAATACACTGACTTTCAAAAAAGCATTTGGTAAACATGATTTCACTGTTTTGGTGGGACAAACATTCCAAAAAGACAATTACAACCAAATTTACGGAACAAAGAGAAATCTTTTGATAAACTCAGGTACAGGATCATATTATGATGTTCTGGATTTAGGAGATTCGCCGGAAGTTGGAGGTTTTAGAAACGAAGCTGCTTTGACATCTTATTTAGGAAGATTAGAATACAATTATGATAATCGTTATTTGCTTAATGCAGTTATCAGACGAGACGGATCTTCAAGATTTAGTGACGATAATAAATGGGGGAATTTCCCATCTGTTTCTGCAGGATGGAGAATCAATAACGAATCTTTCTTTAAATCAGAATTTATTAAAGATTTAAAACTAAGAGCGAGTTACGGAGAATTGGGTTCAGGAAATATAGGAAACTACGAATATAAAAGTTTCATTAATACTTTTGGAACTGTAGTTTTGGGTAACGGACAAGGTTTGTATCCTGCTGCAACTCAGGTAAGATTATCAAACGCACAATTGCGTTGGGAAAAATTAAAACAATCAAATTTCGGTTTAGATCTTGGTGTCTTGAACAACGATTTGCGCTTTACAGCAGATTATTTTGTGGCACGTACCGAAGATGTATTGTTTGGTTTCCCAATTTTATTAACTACCGGAAATGACGGAGGAAATCCAATTTCTAATGCTGCAACTGTAGAAAATAAAGGTCTTGAACTGGAATTGGCTTACAGCAAAAAAATCAATGATTTCTCTTTTAATGCTTCGATCAATTTTACTAAAGTAAATAATAAACTGGTTTCATTAGGTAACGGGCAAAACCAAAATATTCAGGATAATACGATTACTCGTGCCGGAAACGCGGTAGGAATGTGGTACGTTTTGCAAACAGACGGATTGTTTCAAAACCAAGCTGAAATTGCCAATTACAAAAATGCGGATGGAAAAGTAATTATGCCAAATGCGCAGCCTGGAGATATTCGTTTTAAAGATGTTAACGGCGACGGACAAATTACAAACGAAGACAAAGATATTGTTGGAAGTCCTTGGCCAGAATTTGAAATGGGTTTAAATGCAGGAGCTGAATACAAAGGTTTTGATTTTTCTATGAACTGGATTGCGTCACACGGGGCAACGGTTTATAACGGATTTAGGAGTGTTGTGGATCGTTTTGATGACAATAGCAATTACAGAACAGGAATTCAGCCCTGGACTCCGGAAAATCCAAATACTGATTTTCCAAGAATTGTAAAAGGAACAACTTTGAACTCAAGGGGAGATACAGACAGATTCTTAGAAAACGGTGATTTTATCCGTTTGAAATACATCGGATTGGGTTATAACATTCCGGATAGCGTCTTGAAAAGTGCCGGAATTACAAGAGCAAGATTAACAATATCTGCACAAAATGTTATTACAATTACAAAATACAAAGGTTTAGATCCTGAGTTTAGTAACTCTAATATTTTTCAGAGAGGTGTTGATAACGGGGCTTTCCCAAACTTACAAACGTATTCATTTGGTGTTGAATTTAGCTTCTAATTTTAAAAAAATCGCGTAATGAAAAAAATAATAGTATTAATAGCAATTTTTTCAGGTCTGTTTTTCACATCATCATGTGAAAACGAATTAGATCTGGACAATCCAAATGCTGTAACCGTAGATCAGTATTGGAAGACCGAAACTGATGCACAGGCAGGAGTAAACTCCATTTATGCCATGTTTTATAAAGATGGATTATGGGCAAGATGGATGTATTTTCGCTTAGACCTGACTTCTGATGAAGGATTTAGCAATAGCCCGTGGACAGAATTAGCTGACTGGACAAGATTTAATTACATTAATTATAATTTCTGGGAAGGGCAGGTAGTAACCTGGAGAGATACTTATAAAGCCGTTTTTAGATGCAATCAGGTATTGGCAAATGTGCCGAACATTACGTTTCAGAATGAAGACGATAAAAAGAGAATTATAGCACAGGCAAAATTCTTTAGAGCATTACATTATTATTATGCTGCAATACTTTGGGAAAATATTCCGCTTGTTTTAACACCGTCTACACCAGCAGATTTACCGGAACAAAAAAATGTAACCGAAGTTTGGGCACAAGTAGAAAAAGATCTAAATGAGGCTTTTGAAGATTTACCTACATCATGGTCAGCAGAACAAACAGGAAGACCTGATAAAGGTGCAGCAAAAGCATTTTTAGCAAAAGTATACATGCAACAGCACAAATGGAGTGAAGCAAAAGGCGCTTTAGATTATTTAATAAGCGGGGCAGGCGCAAAATACAGTTTAACTTCAAATTTTAGAGACAACTTCACGGATCTAAAAGAAAACAACAGTGAATCTGTATTTGAAATTCAGTTTGGAGATCAAAAAAGCGGAGGAACAGATGAGGGTCAAAGTGCTGCAGTTTCAAGCAACCGTGCTCAGTTTTTTGCACCAAGAGGAATTGGATGGTCTGACGGACAAGCTCGTTTCTGGTTGATAAATGCCTTTAAACAAGAAAAAAATAAGGACGGAAATCTTGATACCAGATTGAGATATACATTATACTATCCTCAATTACTAGCCGATTTTGGAGACAAAGTATACGGTAAAAACTGGGAATGGGGCAATGACGAAGCATGGTTCAGAAAAGGAAGCCGTGATTATTACCGAAATAACGAAGATTATTACAGTCAGGTAAATTACAGATTGGTTCGTTACGCCGATATTTTATTGCGCTATGCCGAAGTTTTGAACGAACTGGGAAATACGCAAGATGCTTATCAATATGTAGACTTAGTGAGAGCCCGTGTAAACATGAACGCTTTAGCGGTGGCTCATCCTGAAATAGGAAACGATCACGATAAATTTTTAGAAAGATTAAAAACAGAACGAGTTTTAGAATTGGCCGGAGAAAGTGTTCGCTGGGAAGATTTAAAACGTTGGGGAGATTTAAACACTCAGGCTTCTGTCGATAAAATTGCACTTCGTGATCCTGATTTCAAAAACTTTGTAGTAGGAAAAAATCAAAGATTACCAATTCCGCAAGTTGAGGTTGAAAATAATCCGAAATTAAAACAACACGACGAATATTAATAGCTTAAAGGGAATCAGATCAAACAAATCTGATTCCCTTATAAAAAGAACGATCGTTCATAAAACAACAAAATTTATAATGAAAAAAGTAAAATTGTGTCTGACATTTATGTTGGCAGGACTTGTATTGCTTAGTTGCAACAATAAAAAGAATACTACCGAAGAAAATAAAAATGAAACAACTGCGGTTGAAAAAAGAGAAATCTGGACAAAAGATCAGGCCAATAAATGGTATGCGGAACAACCTTGGTTAGTAGGCGCAAATTATTATCCTAGCACAGCTATAAATCAGTTAGAGATGTGGCAGGAAGATACATTTGATCCCATAAGAATCGACCAGGAACTGGGTTGGGCAGAAGCTATCGGCATGAATGTTATGCGCGTTTATCTTCATGATTTATTGCACAAGCAAGATGCGGAAGGTCTTTATAAACGCATGGACAAGTTTCTGGAAATAGCAGATAAACATCATATTAAAACATTATTTGTTTTATTTGATTCCTGTTGGGATCCTTTTCCAGCTTTAGGAAAACAACGTGCGCCAAAACCATTTATACACAATTCAGGCTGGGTACAAAGTCCGGGGCAAAAAGTTTTGCAGGATGCTGCACAATATCCTCGTTTAGAGAAATATGTAAAAGAAACTGTTGGTAAGTTCAAAGATGATAAACGTGTTTTAGGTTGGGATGTATGGAACGAACCGGATAATATGACGGGACCATCTTACGAAAAAATCGAAATAAAAAACAAAGTCGATTTGATTCTACCACTTTTAAAAAATGTTTTTGTCTGGGCAAGAGAAAGCAATTCTTCTCAGCCATTAACTTCCGGAGTTTGGGTTGGTGATTGGAGCGATGAAACAAAGATGAAACCAATACACAAAATGCAGATCGAACAATCTGATATTGTTTCTTTTCACAATTATAATACACCTGCGGATTTCGAAAAAGTAATCAAACAATTACAGCGTTACGGAAAACCTTTATTGTGTACAGAATATATGGCAAGACCAAACGGAAGCACTTTTGAGGGATTTTTACCAATCGCAAAAAAGTATAATGTTGGCATGATCAACTGGGGTTTTGTTGACGGAAAAACACAAACTAAATATGCTTGGGACAGCTGGACGAAAAAATACGATTCAGAGCCAAAACTTTGGTTTCACGAAGTACTTAAAAACGATGGAACACCTTATATAAAAGCAGAAACAGATTTGATTAAGAAAATGACTGCTGAGGCGAATAAGAAGAATTAGAAAATTAGATAATGTGTCAATTTGATAATTTTTTTGCCACAGATTGCGCAGATTAGAATGATTAATTCTAATCTGTGATGAAAAACTAAACACAAAGAAACATAGATTTATTGTTTCTTTTTAAGAGTACAAAAAAGCTCGCTTTCACAAATAGCGATGTGTATTTTAATAAGTGAAACGCCTTTTTCAGTCAAAGAAAAGCGATGTCTCTATGTGTTAAAGAAAACATTTTTATCCCGATACTATCGAAGTGGCAAAAAATAATTAGTGGAATTCGTGGCAAAAAAAACATTTTAATCTTTTAAAAACATGAAAAAAAACACAATAAAACAGCTCTTTTTTCTGGTAGTAATTCTAGTAGGATTTTCAGCGAAAGCGCAACAGCCAGATCCGCCTGGTCAAGTAAAGGGAAATGAAAAACCTAAAAACGAAGCGTATCTTTTTGCGCATATGACACACAACGATTATGGTAGATTGTATTATTCTGTGAGTCTTGATGGTTTGCATTGGGAAAACTTAAACAGCGGAAAAAGAGTTTTTGAAGATTATAAAGGACATCCCGATATCTGTAAAGGTCCGGACGGAAAATATTACATCGCAGGAAATACAGGCGACGATGCAAAAACCATCAACATTTGGGTTTCGGATGATTTAATTACGTGGAAAAAACACTCTGATTATACGCCTGATTTAAAAAGTACACCTGATTATTCGAATGCTTTACAGCGAATTGGCGCACCAAAATTATATTATGACAAAGACTCAGAAAAGTTTATCATGACCTGGCACACGCCACATCTTGACGGAACAAAAGAAGATCCGGAACGTTATTGGGCAAGTCAGCGAACGTTGTATGTTTTATCTAAAGATTTAAAAATTTTTGAAGGAACACCAAAACGTCTATTTGATTGGGATATGGGAACCATTGATGTTTTCATTCGTAAAGTTGGCGATTCCTACTACGCCGTAATCAAAGATGAAACCTATCCAACTCTATATTGGACAACCGGAAAAACCGTCCGTATTGCGAAATCAAAATCACTATTAGGACCTTATTCTTTGCCCCAGCAATCTATCAGTCCCAACTTTAGAGAAGCACCAATGTTGATTCCTTCACCAGATGATAAAATATGGTACATGTATTACGAACAATATCCCGGAGTTTCCTACGGATTATCTATCGCAGATAATCTCAACGGACCTTGGTTTCAAGCCTCAGGTTACACCTTTTTTTCCGATTGGGATAAATACAGTTTCCCCGAAAAAGTACGTCATGGTTGTATGATTACAATTTCAAAAAAAGAATACGACGGCTTGGTGAAGAAATTTGGTTTGACAAAAAAGTAAAAAATAAACCATATAAACAATATAAGATGAGCTTAAATTAATATGAACTTTTATTGCTTATATGGTTTAAAAAATGAGTTCTAAACTCAGGAAAAATATGGTTAGTGAAGTTAGTTTAAGTAATTACCAGACTTGTGTGAATATAAGTCTGGTAATTCAATTTTGATTTAAATGAAATATCACGGCATTATTTAATGAAAGATGCCAAATAAATAGACAGCATGAAAAGAAAAAGTATCGTTTTTTTAGCCTTGTTTTCGATGTTTGCAGCAAATGCGCAATGGAAACCTCAGGGCGATAAAATCAAAACCAAATGGGCAGCACAGGTTGATCCTGCTAAAACATTACCAGAATATCCCCGTCCGATTATGGAGCGCAGCCAATGGAAAAATTTGAATGGTTTATGGAATTACGCCATTCAGGAATTTGGAAAAAACGCGCCATCAAAATATGACGGACAAATTCTGGTTCCGTTTGCGGTAGAATCTAGTTTGTCTGGCGTGATGAAAGAAGTAGGGGCAAAAAATGAACTTTGGTATGAAACCAATTTTTCGATTGAATCCAACTGGAATAATAAAAATATCCTTTTACATTTTGGCGCTGTAGACTGGAAAACGGAAGTTTTTATAAACGATATCAAAGTAGGTTCACATACAGGTGGTTATACACCGTTTTCATTTGATATTACACCATTTATCCAAAAAGGAAAAACTCAAAAACTGGTTGTAAAAGTTTGGGACCCGTCAAATGATGGGCCGCAGCCAAGAGGTAAACAGGTTAAAAATCCCGAAGGAATCTGGTATACGCCTGTTACCGGAATCTGGCAGACGGTTTGGATAGAACCCGTAAATACAAAAAATATTACGGCACTAAAAACAACTCCAAATATTGATCAAAATACGATAAGCATTAAAGCTGATGTCGCGGGAGCAACAACCGGAGACGTAGTCGAAATATCAGTTTTTGACGCAGGAAAAGAAATTGCCAAAGAAAAAGCTGTTGTTGGCGAAAGCAATGATATTGTTTTGAATAATGTGAAATTATGGTCGCCTGAAAATCCATTTTTATATCAGACAAAAATCCGTTTAATCAGCAATAATAAAGTGGTTGACGAAGTGAAAAGTTATTTTGCGATGCGAAAAATTGCATCAAAAAGAGATGAAAACGGAATCATGAGAATGCAGTTGAATAACAAAGATTATTTTCAGTTTGGTCCTTTAGATCAAGGGTGGTGGCCAGATGGTTTGTATACGGCACCCACAGATGAAGCTTTGAAATATGATATTATTAAAACAAAAGATTTGGGTTTTAATATGATTCGTAAACACGTAAAAGTCGAACCGGAACGCTGGTACTCACACTGCGATCAATTGGGAATTTTAGTTTGGCAGGATATGCCAAGCGGAGATGAACAACCGCTATGGCAAAACAAAAAATATTTTGAAGGAACTGAATTACTGCGTACTCCAAAATCTGAAGAAATCTATAGAAAAGAATGGCGGGAAATTATGGATCATTTGTATTCGTATCCAAGTATTGTTGTTTGGGTTCCGTTTAACGAAGCGTGGGGACAATTTAAAACTGTAGAAATTACAGAATGGACAAAACAACATGATCCGAGTAGATTAACGAATTCATCAAGCGGTGGAAATCATTTTCAAACGGGAGATATTCTCGATTTACACAATTATCCGGGACCTGAAATGTATTTGTATGATGCCAGAAGAGTTACTGTTTTAGGTGAGTACGGCGGAATTGGCTTGCCACTTGAAGGTCATTTATGGAGAGCAAATGACAATTGGGGTTACGTAAAATTTAAAAATGAAAGTGAAGTAACAGCCGAGTATATCAAATATGCCCAAATCCTAAAAAATTATGTAAAAAGCGGATTCTCAGCAGCAGTTTACACGCAAACAACGGATGTTGAGGGCGAAGTAAACGGCTTCATGACTTACGACAGAAAAGTAGATAAAATGGATTTTAAAGCTGTGAATAAAATGAACACAGAAGTTATTGATGCTTTAAACCATAAATAGTTTTTTTAAGCACATAGAAACATAGTTTTTTGTATCGAAAAGAGAAGATAAAAAGAAACAAGTTTCTAAACATAGTAATAATGCATAGCCCGAAGTTTCAATTTTGGGAGTCAAAGAGAAAAGTCAGTTACGTATTTCTATCTGTACGAGGTTTAATTTTTATTCTAAAAAAGCAATATAAATGACTTTTACCGCAAAGAGCGCAAAGGTTTTATGCAAAGTTCGCAAGATGACAATGATTGTGTTTACGGATTGAGAAGAATGGATTAAAATTCATCCCTACAATATAATTTGAGCGAAGGCTCTTTTAGGAGGAACGAGTTATATTGTAGCAACGGATTTAAATCCGTTGAAAAGAACAAAAAGATTTGGTTTTATTATAGAAATTAGGATGACAAACTATGCCGAAATATTGTTATGAAAATCATTGTCTTAGCCCCGATAGAAGTGGAAATCCTTTTGTGGAGGGGTTCGCCACAAAAGATTGTAACGGATAGCGGGATTAGCTTCTAATAAAAGGAAGCAATTTGACCCAATTTTTGATACTAAAAACAGATACCCAACAATAAAAAAATAAAATGAAAAAATGCTTATTACTCTTTTTGCTAGCGATTGTTTCTACTGGATATTCACAGCAAAAAACATTCACAAATCCCATTCTACCAGCGGGTGCTGATCCTTACAGCACGTATTACAACGGATATTATTATTACACGAATACGTTACAAAACCGATTGGTGCTTTGGAAAACAAAAGATCTATCTGATCTGAAAAATGCCCAAAGCAAAGTCATTTGGCAAGCACCAAAAGGAACCGATTATTCTGCGGATATCTGGGCGCCTGAGTTTCATGTCATTAACGGGAAATGGTATTGTTATTTTGCAGCAGACAATGGCGATAACAACACGCATAGAATGTATGTATTGGAAAATAAATCATCAGATCCGTTTAAAGGAGATTTTGAATTTAAAGGAAAAATCGCTGCTAAAACGGACAAATGGGCGATTGATGGAAATGTTTTTGAGCATAAAAAACAATTGTACATGATCTGGGCAGGATGGGAAGGCGAAACTAACGGACAACAGAATATTTACATAGCCAAAATGAAAAATCCGCTTGAGATTGAAGGAGATCGCGTTATGATTTCCGCACCAACAAACGATTGGGAAACGCACGGAGCTTTGCATGATGATATAAATCCGGCGCAGGTAAATGTGAATGAAGGCCCTCAGTTTTTATCTCGAAATGGTAAAGTTTTTATCGTGTTTTCGGCTAGTGGCTGTTGGACAGATTTTTATGCTTTGGGATTGTTAACTTTTACAGGAAGTGATAATTTGTTAGACGCATTGGCATGGAAAAAATCTCCTGAACCAATTTTCAAACAGTCGGATAAAAATAGGGTTTATGCGCCGGGACATAATTCGTTCTTTAAGTCTCCTGACGGAAAAGAAGATTGGATTTTATACCACGCCAATTCAAATCCGGGAGAAGGATGCGGGAATAAAAGAGCACCAAGAATGCAGAAAATCAATTGGGATGCAAATGGATTTCCGGTTTTGGGAGAACCTGTAAGCGAAGGAACCAAATTAGCGTTGCCATCAAAATAGAAATTAGAAAACATCTTAAAAGTATAAAATGAAAAATATTCAGATTGCTGGGGTTATCATGCTGGCACTTTTTCAATTTAATTGTAAAGACAGTAAAAAAGAAAATTCACCATTAAAAGAAACAATTGGCACAAGAACAGATTCTACAAAAATAGTTTTAGAAGAGAAGAATTTTGATACTACAATAGACAATAAAAAAGTCAATTTGTATTGGATTGAAAATAAAGGAATCAAAGCGGCTTTTACCAATTACGGAGGAAGATTAGTTGGCCTTTGGGTTGCAGATAAAAACGGAAAACCAAGAGATGTTGTGGTTGGAATGAATAGTGCAAAAGGTTTTAAAAATGCTACAGAACCTTATTTTGGCGCTACAATTGGAAGAGTGGGTAACCGAATTGCAAAAGGAAAATTTACCTTGGAAGGAAAACAATATCAGGTTCCGCTTAATAATGGAGAAAATGCTTTGCACGGCGGGATAAAAGGTTTTCAGGATGTGGTTTGGGATGTTGCTAAAACTAATGAAAACACTTTGGTTTTTAGTTATGTTTCGCCAGACGGAGAGCAAGGTTTTCCCGGGAATTTAACGGTAAGAGTTACATACACTATTACAGATGATCATTCTATAAAAATGGAATATGAAGCGACAACCGATAAAACGACAATTGTCAATTTAACAAACCATGCCTTTTTTAATTTGAATGGGGAAGGAAGCGGTAGTATCATAAATCATGAATTACAGATTTATGCCAATGAATTTACACCGGTTGATGAAGGTTTGATTCCGAATGGAGAATTAAAATCGGTAAAAAATACGTCATTTGATTTTACTTCAAAACATACTATTGGAGAACGAATTGAAACGAAAGACGAGCAGTTGAAATTTGGAAAAGGATACGATCACAACTATGTTTTAAACGGAACTAAGAAAAACGGATTGAACCATGCGGCAACAATTTCAGGAGATAAATCGGGAATAATAATGGATGTTTATACTCAAGAACCTGGATTACAGTTCTATAGCGGAAATTTTATGCAATCAAAAAACACGTTTAAATCTGGTTCGAAAGATGATTTTAGAACGGCTTTTGCATTGGAAACACAACATTTCCCGGATGCACCAAATCAGCCAAAATTTGCACCAATTGTTTTGAAAGCAGGGCAGAAGTATCATACGGTTTCTTATTATCAGTTTTCGGTGAAGTGAGAGAAAGACGGAATGAGATAATGAAATAATGGGAGAATAAGAGAATAAAGAACATAAAGTAAATCGCCCAAGTTTGTCATTTCGATCGAAGAGAGAAATCACATTAGTAAGTCGACAAAGATTGGCGATATACTATACGGAACTTCTTGTGTGATTTTCCTCTGTCGAAATGAAAAACGGTTGATAATTAAACCTAAAAATAAATCAAATCAAAAATGAAAAAAATAGCAACTCTAATAACTTCACTCTGCGTGTTTGTTGCATGTTCGCAGGAAAAACAAGCAAGCAAACCAAAAGAGGAAAAATCCAGTACAATTTTACTGGCAGATCCTACTATTTTTTATAACAACGGGACCTATTATTTATACGGAACGACATCAGGAACTATCCCAAATGGCGAAGGTTTTCAGGTTTACACTTCTTCGGATTTAAAAGATTGGAAAGGACCCGCTGGAGCGCAAAATGGTCTGGCTTTGAAAAAGGGAGATTCTTATGGAGATAAAGGTTTTTGGGCACCGCAGATTCTTTCGTATAAAAACAAATTTTACATGATTTATACGGCGAATGAAAACATTGCAACAGCGGTTAGTGATAGTCCGCTTGGACCATTTAAAAATGAGACCAAAGAACCGATTATTAAAACCGGAAATCAGATTGATCCGTTTGTGTTTATTGATGATGACGGGAAAAAATACTTATATCACGTGAGATTGACCAATGGAAACCGAATTTTTGTTGCCGAGATAAACGACGATCTTCAAAGTATTAAACCAGAAACGTTGACTGAATGTATTTCGGGAACATTGCCTTGGGAAAATACCGAAAAAACCAATTGGCCAGTTACAGAAGGACCAACGGTGTTAAAACACAATGGTTTGTATTACCTGATTTATTCAGCAAATGATTTTAGAAACATTGATTATGCTGTTGGTTACGCCACGAGTAAAAGTCCTTTAGGTCCTTGGGAAAAATCAAAAGACAGTCCGATCATCAGTCGAAAAAACACGAATCAAAACGGGATTGGTCATGGAGATGTTTTTTGGGATCAAAATCAAAAAATGCATTATGTCTTGCATACGCATTTTAATGAGAGTGCTGTTTCTCCCAGAAAAGCAGCTATAATTGATATCGAATTTGTTGGTAATGAATTAAAAGCAGTCAATACTAGTTTTAACTTTTTGAAAAATTAGAAAATAGCTTTTGTTAAGAGAAACAAATCAATGAAGTGATTGGTCAGATCAGGAAAATATTGCTTTGAAAAAAGATGTCCTTTTTTATGCTAACAATCCAGAAAACCAAAGTTTAGTCTTCTGAAAGTGTTTCAGAAATTTTTTCTCCCAAAGCTTTTAGTTTCTCAAAGGTTGCATTAGAAACCAATTCTTTGTCAATGTTTACCTTTAATTTTTCTTCTTTTAATATAAAAGAGTAAGCCGTTTCGCCATTGTGATCTTTTTTCCAAATTTTGGTGTCGGCATCAGTTGAGAATAAACTATTGTCTAAGTTTTCAGATAATAGTTTTTCCAACTTTTTAGTTCTCCAGGAATCAAAGTTCGCAAGTAATGAATAATAATTGTCTGAATTAGAAATTGATATCGAAGTTTTGGTCGATTTTGTATTTTTAGAAGGAGTTTTTGCAACTGCTGTTGTGTTTCCGGATTTAGAAACTGTGGTTTGTCCGTGAGCTAAAGCTCCACAAATTAGCATTATTAAAAATAAGATGATTTTCATAAGTAAAAGTTTTAAATTTTTATTCGTTTTTGCTATTAAACTCAAATCCTAAACCTCTTACACTTGTGATGGAGATGTTTGGATCGTTGCTAAAATATTTCCTGAGACGGCTGATAAAAACGTCCATGCTTCGTCCTGAGAAAAAGTCGTCATTGCCCCATATTTCCTTTAAAATATCTTCACGTTTGACCAGCTTGTTTTTATTGGCATATAAAAACCGAATCAGGTGCGCATCTTTTTCAGTAATTCGGTGTGTGATTTGTTCATGGGAAAGCGTATAATTATTACCATCAAAAATATAAGTACCAATAGAGAATACCAGAGTTTCCTTAGCATTTCCGGTAACCGGCTTTTGACTGCGCTTCAGGATGTTTTGAATCCGCAAAATCAATTCTTCGACTTCAAAAGGTTTCACTACATAATCATCAGCGCCAAGTTTCAGTCCTTTGATCTTATCTTCTTTGAGACTTTTTGCTGTTAAGAATATAAAAGGAGTTTCAGGATAATTTTCAATAATATTTTCAGCCAGGGTAAAGCCATCCATATGGGGCATCATAACATCCAAAACACAGATATCCGGTTTTGTGTCCGAAAAAATTTTCAAAGCTTCCTTACCATCCTTTGCCCAGGTTACCATGAAGCCCGAAAATTCAAGATATTGCTTTAGTATAGAAGCATAGTCAAAATCGTCTTCTGCTAATAAAATATGCTGTTTCATATTGGAATTGTAATTATAAATATAGATCCTTTTTCTTCTTCGCTTTCCACAACGATATTACCGTTATACGTTTCTACCAATTGCTTGATATAGAATAACCCAAGCCCAAGGCCTTTGCTGTTGTGAATATTTCCTTTTTCGACTCTATAAAATTTATCGAAAATTGAGGTCTGCTCCTGAACCGGGATTCCTTTTCCATTGTCTTTTACAGAGAGAATAAAGTTTTTATCTGTTATTTTTAAGTCAGTTTCAATTTTGTCAGCTCCATATTTTACGGCGTTGTCTAACAAATTTATCAGAATTGTATTCAGGTGAAAACGATCCATCGAAATACTAAAAGCTTCTTTTTGGCACGAGAACGCAATTGCTACATCTGGTTTCGAAAGCTTAAAGTCGTCAATCATGTCCTTAATTTCTTCATTGGTAACCTGAATAGTGTTTTTATTGGCAATGGGCTTGACAGAAGCTTCGGTTACTTGACGAAACAATTTTTGCAGTCTTTCATTTTGTCTTGCAATCATGGCGAGTGTATTTTTATAATGTTCCGGGCTCATTTGTTCGTCCTTTCGCTGCAATGTTTTTATGGCAATATCCATTGTAGCGAGTGGCGTTTGAAATTCATGTGTAATATTATTGACAAAGTCCGTTTTGATATCGGCAATTCGCTTTTGCGAAATCAGGTTTTTTAGGGACATATAGTATAAGAAAACAACAAAAGCCATTAATACTATTGAAAAAAGTAATAAGCCGGCCATTTTAGAAATAATGGTTTGCTGCAATTCATCAAAACCATAATAACGTTGGCTTTTTATAACCATTGAAAGTTCTGTATCATTATCTTTAACCTCCCAGCGTCCGATAGAAGAAAGAATTAGGTTTTTTTTTAGGGTGTCGTTGGCTAAGACTAATATTTTTCCTTTAAATAAAGTATCTGTTTTTTTATTATTTATAAGTATTATCGAATTGAGATAAATAGAATAATTAATATTATAGTCTTCGGGTTCCGCCATTTTTTTCATGTAGGTATTCATAGCCCTGGAAAGCGAATCTTTATTGGCACTCAGATATTTAATGAAATTTTGTTTTGTTACATCTCCTTTTAGATACTGTTTTGCATATTTTTTCGAATGTCCTGCCCAGTTATCATTCAGTTTCTCCCATTCGTCAGTATCTTCCAGGCGTGCAATTTGTTTCTTTATGGCACTATTTATTTCTCTTTCGTTTAATTGATAAGTGTTGTAGATAAAATAGCCTTGTATGGTTGCCAAGGCCATTACTGTAAAAATACAGGCACCAATCAAGAGCATTATTTTTCTTTTCATCTGTTCTTAAAGTTTTAATCCGTGAAGCGAATCAGTTTGTTTTGTTGAGACAAAGCTATCGCATTTTGGGTATTTTCAGTTCAAATATACTAGCCTTAACCCTTCGTTAACCAAATTTATAAACAATAACTCAAACAAAACTGCGCCAGGATTGAAATGTCTTTTATCAAGGGCAATTTGAGTTTACAATCAGCTTTTTATCTTTTGGTGTTTAACCCTTCGTTAACCCTGTGTTAACCATTTTCGGAAAATGATTTACAGAGCTTTGCATCAAATAAATCATCAATGAAAAAATTAATCATGTTACTGTTGTGGGGTTCTTTTGCTGGATATTCGCAAGAGATTTCCCTGTCTGGAAAGGTAGTTGACGGCTCTCATCAAGCCGTACCTTTTGCAGATATGCTGCTTTTGCAGGCAAATGATTCTGTAAGTTATAAGACTGCGCAGACGAATGAATCAGGTGAGTTTCGTTTTAACGGCTTGGCAAAAGGCGATTACCTGCTTAAATTGAAAACAATTGGTTTTGAAGAGTATCTCAAAAAGATAACAATTCAAAAAGATACGATTTTGGATATAATTTCTTTAAGCGAAATAACAAATAATCTGGAGAGTGTGACTATTACTTCAAAAAAACCTATTGTAAAGAGGTTGATTGACAGGCTTGAGTTTGGGGTCGAAAATTCATCACTTTCATCAAACAATGCCTGGGAGATCCTAAGCAAAACACCTGGCGTAATGACGGGAACTTCGGGAGCGATAAGCATTCGGGGCAGTCAGAGCATTCTTGTTACTATCAATGACAAGAAGGTTTATCTTAGTGGAGAAGAGTTAAAACAGTTTTTAGAAAACACGAGTGGCGAAGAAGTAAAATCTATAGAGGTTATCACGAACCCGCCTGCTAAATACGAAGCGCAGGGAAGTGCGGTTTTGAATATCAAGCTAAAAAAGAATGTTTCGCAAGGCTATAAAGGCTCTGTTAATACTGCTTATGTGCAATCAATGTATCCAAAAGGTATTGTATCTACAAATCAGTTTTATAAAGGAGAAAAATTATCTCTGGCAGGGAGATACGGTTTTGGCTCAGGCATATATGTCAATGAAGGAACTGATGTCGTGCATTATTTAAAAGAAGATGGCTCAATCGATTCGCGCTGGGAAAGCATTATGAGACGCAAGTCAAAATCACTGGCTCAAAATTCATATCGTCTTCAGGCTTCGTATGAAATTGATTCGCTGAATACGATCGCTGCAGGTGCAACTGGATTTATAGCGCTGCAGCAAGAGGGAGATTTTACTGTACCAACGTTTATTTATGGAGGCAATGGTGCTCTTGATTCGCTTTACGTAACGAGAAATAATCGTACTAATCCGCTCAAAAATAAATCCTATAATATGTCCTTTGACCATCTTTTTAGTGAAAAAGAAAAAGTGTCTGTAGCGGCAGATTATACTCAATATTGGCGTCAGGAACGTCAGGATATTACATCGGCATTTTCGCTTCCTGAACAAAATCCGTATCGCACTACACGCTTTATTAGTGATAATGTGCAGGATATTCAGCTTTTTACGGCTCAGACGGATTACTCGAATGAAATTAACGGAACTCTGGAAGCAGGACTGAAATTTGGAAATGTAAAGGCCCAAAGCGGTCTTGATTACAAGGACGAAATTGCTGGCAATCTCGTAAACAATCCAAATAAAACCAGTGTTTTTCTTTATGACGAATCGATACTGGCAGGTTATGCGAGTTACAATAAGGAATTTGGCAAGTGGAGTCTCAAGGCTGGTTTGCGTGGCGAATATACTTCGCTGGAAGGAAATTCGGTTACTACTTCAGAAATAAACCAACAGCGTTATTTCAAGCTTTTTCCAACATTTTATGGGCTTTACAAACCAAAAGAGGGACATGAAATTGGTATTTCTTATGGCAAGCGAATTACGAGACCGCAATACAGCAGATTAAACCCTTTTCGTTCGTATTATAATTCGTATTCTTATTTTATGGGAGATCCAAAATTACTTCCTACAATTACGCACAATTTGAATTTGCTTTATACGCTTAAAAATAAATATAATTTTGATCTTTTTTATCGCCTTGAGAAGAATCCTTCTATGGAAATTTCTTATCAGGATTATGAAACTAATATGTTGGTGTACCATTTTACAAATATTAAAAAAGATTTTGCCTTTGGACTTGAGTTTAATACTAATCTTACGCTGTATAGTTTTTGGGAATCTGGAATTCAGGCAGGATTAAGTTATGTTGAAGATCGTTTTCAGGGCAGGGACGGCAATTTCTATAAAAACGGAAAGCCAACTTATAACACGAGTATCAGCAACCGTTTCGTACTTACTAAAAAGAAAGATCTAAATGCAGAATTAAATTTTCAATACAATTCTTCTTCAGTGCAGGGTACTTTTGTTTACAGTCAGACTTCAAGTCTTTCTGCCGCTATTCGCAAGAAAATATGGAAAGAAAACGGGGAAGTATATCTTATTATTTCGGATATCTACAGGGGGCAAAAAGAAAAAGTCGTTACAGATTATGCTGATCAGTACAATTATTTCAAGTCGTATGCAGACACCCAGAGTTTTAGATTAGGTTTGCGTTATAATTTTGGAAATCAGAAATTAGAAAACAAAAAGAAAGAAGTCCAGACTGAAGAGCAGCAAAGGTTATAATGCGAAAGCAGCAACAGCAAAATTTGTTTTAAGCAGGAAAGAAAGAGGTATTTATTGAAATTTATAAAAGTCCGGAATATATATGAATATCAAAACTTCTTTCATTTTCTTGTCGCGTATCAGTATAGAGTCTCTTAAGTTTTGGGAATATTTTTTATATGAAATTAATAATAATAAAAATGAAATAAAAAAAGACAGTTTTTAATTACATGTTTGATTGATTCCTTAGCTTTGTAGTATGCACCATAAAAACTTTTTATCATGCCTATAATTGAACAATCAGAATATAATTTACCTTCTATTATTCATCGCAACAGGCACATTTCGACTATTTATGCTGCTTTGTTTAAAAAGTTTGACGCTCCGGGATATACAAGGGAAAAGCATGAGTTAAGTGATGGAGATTTTATCAATATCGATTTTATTATAAGTGACCCTAAAAAGGCAGTTATTTTATGTCATGGATTAGAAGGGGATTCCCGCAGGACGTACAATAATAGTTGTGCGGCTTATTTTCAGGAAAAAGATTTTTCGGTTTTCGCATGGAACAATCGTACCTGCGGAGGAGAGATGAACCGTCTTCCCAGACTTTATCATCACGGCGCAGTTGATGACCTTGATCAGGTGGTGCAGTTTGTTTTACAAAAAGGATTCGATGAGGTTTATTTAATTGGGTATTCGATGGGTGGGGTTCAGCTTTTGAATTATTTTGGCTGGACAAAAATCGATGAGCGGGTCAAAGCTGGTGTTTGCATTTCTGTACCAACTCATATCGCAACAAGTGCTGCGGTACTCAAACAAGGATTTAACAGGGTTTATTTAAAGAATTTTACAATTGATATTAAAAAAAAGCTGAAATATAAAGCGGCACAGTTTCCTGATTTTATAAACCGCGATCAGATTGATAAAATTACTTCTTTTGATGAAGTCGATCAATATTTTACAGCACCGTTACATGGTTTTGCAAGCCGTGATGATTATTATGAGCGCGTCTCTCCTGAATTTTCTCTTAAAGACATTACTACTCCGGTTTTGATTATTAATTCTCTTGATGATCCTTTTTTAAGCGAGAGATGTTATCCCAGAGCTATATCGCAGGACAGTGCATTTGTATATCTGGAAACTCCAAAATACGGAGGACACTGCGCTTTTCCATTGCGCAATTCTACGCATTCTTATGTAGAGAAAAGAGCTTTTGAATTTTTTACCAACAATCCTGGAGCTATTTTTAAGGCTTAAAACGAGGATACAAGTTATGGCTTTGAGCAATTATGAACTCAGGGATTATTCCTTTTTATTGTCAAGCTGTACCCTGAATTTTCCAAAAAATGGATTGTCAGCCATTTGCGTATGTCCAATTACTAAAACATAATTTCCTTTTTGTTTGAGAGAGATTTTCATATCCATTCCAAAAGGTCCGTCTGAGGTTTGATCTGGAAAAATAATTTGGTTGAAACGAATATTTCCTTTGCCTGTAGAGGGAACAATTGTTGCATTCAATTTTTCTGAATTTTCATTTTTGAATTTGACATATATTCTGGAATGAATTGAATCTAAGGAACCTTCGGCTACATACAAACCTTTATCATCTCTAAAATTCATTAGGATAGTATCGCCTATTTGTTTATTCTCTTCGTTTGGTTTGTTTATCTCTTTATTTTTATTTGCCGTAATTGTATCTGTAGAGTAAACAATACCGTTCTTATTTTCTTTTTGTTGGCATGAAAAAAAGAAAATTGATAGTAAAAGCATTAACGAATTTTTCATAGCAGAATTTTTAATAGCGTACATCAAATTTAATTTTTCCCTGAAATTTTCTGTTATATAATAGTAATTGGATTTTGCAGAATCCCGATCTAAATTTGATAGAATTTTATAGAGAGAAAATTTCGTTATCGGCACAGATGTCGTAAATTTTAATATAAATAAGCTGCTTTCTTGCCTGTAACGGCAATATCGATTGTTGCAATTTGTATTAAAAAGTAATCCTTGAAATAGATGCTAGTTCAGTTCTGAAGCCGCTTCTTTTTCAAGGATTTATTGCTGTTAAAATATTTGATATTCCTTAAGATTTAATAAACTCTAAGATATCTTTATTAATTGTTTCTGCTTCTGTAGTTGGCATTCCGTGAGGAAATCCCGGATATGAAATCAGTTTTCCGTTTTTTAATAGTTTAGCTGCTTTTGGAGCCTGATTAAAAGGGACAATCTGATCATCTTCTCCGTGCAAAACGAGAACAGGAATTTCTAAACTTTTAAGATCTTCTGTAAAATCTGATTCAGAGAAAGCTTTTATACCTTCATAATGTGCAAGTACAGAACCCATCATTCCCTGACGCCACCAGTTATGCTTAATTCCTTCCTGAACTGTTTTTCCTTCGCGGTTCCATCCGTAGAAAGCTATAGGGAAATCGTAAAAATATTGCGCTCTGTTAAATCCTGTACCTTCTCTTATTTCATCAAAGACAGACAATGGCACACCTTCAGGATTTGCTTCATTTTTTATCATTATTGGTGTTACAGCACTAATTATTATAGCTTTTGCAACACGTTCTTTTCCATATTTTGCAGCATATCGTATCACTTCGCCACCACCGGTTGAATGCCCAATATGAATCGCATTTTTTAGATCAAGAGCAGCAGTCAATTCAGCAATATCAGCAGCATAAGTTTCCATGTTATTTCCTTCAGAGCTTTGACCAGAACGACCATGTCCACGTCTGTCGTGTGCAATAACCCTGTATCCTTGTTTCAGGAAAAACATCATTTGTGCATCCCAGTCATCACTTGATAAAGGCCATCCGTGATGAAAAACAATAGGTTGTCCTGTTCCCCAATCTTTATAATAAATTTCTGTTCCGTCTTTTACTGTAATTGTGCTCATTTTTTTTGGTTTTAAGATTAATAAATTTAGGAGATATCCTAATTTGGTATTGTAACTAAAATTTAAGTTTTTATCTGTATTTATTTTGGCTTAGATTTCTTGTACAAATTTATATAGGAAAGGAAGACCTATCGATTAATCTAGATTAAGTAATGAGTTTTAGGTACTGATTCTTTTTTTATAATTAAAAATAAGTGACCCAAAAGGATTTCAATAAATTAGGTATTGGAAAAAAAATAATAATTGTAATTTCTTGATAATAAAGGGGTATAATTGATTTTTTGACTAAAAAAGGGAACTGTAAAATAATAAACCAGTCTAATTATTAGGCAATTTATTAAAATTACTTTGCCCTTTCGTACTCAAATGTTTTATCTGAATTTTCAGGAATTAGTACCAGTTTTACTGTTGTCAATTCCTTGATCTTACTTTTCAAATTCTCGTTGGTAAATGCAATCGACAAGTTAGTTCCCGTTCTTATAAAAGTTCCTTCCTGGGTGCTGAGATTACAATTTACATTTCCGGTTTCATCACTTTTTACCGCTATTACCGCAGTACCGTCAAAAGACATATTTTCGTTTAACCGGCATTCGCTTAAAGATTGTCTTACGCTACCAATATACTCTGCTTTTAATTGCCATGTTCCCTGAATATTACCAGATGTGTCGTCTGGAATATTGTCGTTCTCTGAAGAACATGAAACTAAAATGGTTACAAGCATTGATAGTAGAAAGATCTTTTTCATAGTTTTGAATTTATATTCAAATATAAAATAAATCTGGTAATTATATTATCATAAAACTTCTAATAATCAGCCTTATTCAATTTTAAGTTATAGAAAATCCTATAATTAAAATGTTTATATAGAATAACATACGAAATTTTATTTTCCGGAAGTTTATTTTATTCCTCGCCAGTTCTAAGCCAGACAATAAAATAAATGTCTGGCTAAAAATGGCTTTACAAATTAAATTGTTACTGCGTTTTCTGTATAAAAAATACCTTCATAACATGCATTATAAATATCTTTTAAATCTTCTAAAGTAGAAACACGCGGATTAAATCCTGTACATGGATCGATTAGTGCATTGTTTGCAATATAATCAAGGTTTTTATCCCAGTCTTCTTTAGAAATTCCAAATTCTTTTAGAGATGAAATGTTGTTTACTCTACTTCTAAGACCTTCGATCGCTTGCGCAAGATCTTCGGCAGTTGCTACACCAATTACTTTTGCTAATGCAGGATATTTATTCGTTGCCAAAGCATTATAACGAATAACATTAGGTAAGAAAATAGCATTTGCACAACCGTGCGGAATACCGTATAAAGCACCTACCTGATGTGACAATGAATGAACAATACCTAACCATGCATTATTAAAAGCTAATCCTCCCATAAATGAAGCATCATGCATATTTTGTCTCGCTGTAATATTTGAAGGGTTTTTTACCGCTTCTTCCAGATTATCAAATACAATTTCTAATCCGCCTTTAGCCAGAACGTCAGCAAAATTATCATCAATGTTAGAAACAAAAGCTTCTACACAATGAGTTAATGCGTCTAATCCTGTATTTGATGTAACATGAGCAGGCATTGATGCGCAAATTTCTCCATCGATAATGGCAACATCCGGCGTTAATTCATACGATACAATTGGATATTTAACCCCTTTTTCGCGATCTGTAATTACTGCTAAACCAGTTGTTTCCGTTCCTGTTCCGCTTGTAGACGGAATGGCTATAAACTTAGCTTTATTTCGTAATACAGGTACATTGAAAGGTTTGATTAATGAATCGAATTCAGTATCAGGATGTTCGTAAAAAATCCACATTGTTTTTGCTGCGTCAATAGCAGAACAACCTCCTATACCTACAATCCAGTCCGGCTGAAACTCGCTCATGGCTGCTGCGCCTTTAAAACTTGTAGCAGATGAAGGATCTTCCTCTACACCATCGAATACAAAAGTTTCGATTCCCGCTTCGTTTAAAAAAGCTACTGCTCTGTCAAGAGTTCCGCTTTTTTTCATAGAACTTCCTCCAGTTACAACAAAAGCCTTTTTTCCTTTGATGTTTTTCAATTCCTCAAGACTTCCGGGACCATGGAAAACCTCGCTTGCAACAAATAATTTGCTCATCTTTTAAATAGTATTAATTATTGTGGCAAAGATAAAAGAGCGTGCAGGGGAGGATGTTATACAAACAGGACTATGCGGTATAAATTTGCGCCAATTCCTGCTGTAGTTCAGTAGGCGTTTCTTTGAGTTTTGCCTTTACAAATTTGTTTAGTGCCGACGGGGAACTAAACCCCAGGTCGAATGCAATCTCTTTGTGGGACAGATCTGAAAAAAGCAATTGTCTTTTTATTTCGGTAAGGATTCGGTTATGAATCGCATTAATTGCCGTTTCACCGCAGTGCTTTTTTGTTATTTCATTGAGTTTTTTTGGCGTAATTGTGAGCGTCGAAGCATAATATTGCACAGTACGCTCACTTTTATAGTGCTGATTTAGCAGTTTTTTGAAACCGATATAAATATGCTGATTTGTTTTTTGATGCAAAACAGGATGCTGGCCGTGAATAGATTCGATTAAACCCAGCAGAAATACTTTTATATAAAATCGCGCCTGTTCTTTTTTGACCAACGTTGGGTTGTTATATATAGTCTGAATGTTTTTTATAAGAGAAAGTGCCTGTTCAAATTCAGCAGTAGGGAGTACCGTACAATTAAGGTTATCAGAAAGATTTACATTATACGGACTTAGTTCATTTTTTAATATATCAGAGCAAAACAGGACTTCTTCAAATAAAATGATTTTGCCTTTTAGATCATCACTTTTGGCTAAGATAAAATGAATTTGTTCCGGAAAGATTATAGAAATTTTACCTGCTTTGAGATAATGTATTTTTTCTTCGATCTGAATATCAATAGTACCGGTTTCAACAATTATAATGCAGAAATGATCTTTTTTATGAGGTTGAAAATAGTCTTCGATATATTCTGTATTCAGATCAAAAGCGCGAAAGGATAGATTTTTGTCTTCGGCTTTTTGAATGTTTTTGCTGATCTGTAATCTTTTTAAATTCATTAGTATTTTTTTTGCGTCAAAAACATTATTCCGGCATTTGGTCCAACTGAAATTTTTGCACTTTAGTAAAGGTTCTCAGTTATGAATTTGCAAATTTACTTAAAATAAAAAAGATTTTTTTCCCTTTAGTATCGATAAACTTATTTTTTTGAATTCTAGCTATTGGTATAAACGAAGAAAATTACGATCGGGAAGACCGTAATTTTCATTTGTTTTTTAGTATCATAAAATGATGTAAAAAGTTTTAATTTTTTTTAGTCGATGTCGATTTTTTATCGTCAGTTGACTTGTTGCTACCTTTTGAAGCAGTTGATTTTGTATCAGTTTTTTTGTCTGACATTTTTGCACCTGTAGTGCCGCTGTTTTTTTGATTTGAAGTGTTCATAATAAATAGTTTAAATTAATAGATTAATACAATCTTTATTCAAAAACAAATTGAATTGTTGTAAAGATCATATCCAAAATTAGTTTGAAAGCAACGTATTTATTTATAGAATTTTAAATCTCAATTATATAATTATCAGTGAATTACATTCTTGTTTTTGGTTTTTGAAACGCTCAGAACGGTAATTTAACATCGCAGGCAATTTTTTGGGTACAACATTGTAAATTATGAATGAGAATTATGCAAAATGTGAGTATCATTTTATAATTTTTTGTTCTCTGTATAAACATTGAGAGAATAGAAAAACATTACAAAAAAACTGTCTCCAAATAGCGGTGAAACTTTTTGGAGACAGTTATTTATGTTTTTTTTATTTTATAGCGGTAAATAAATATTGAATGTGGTCCCGTGATTGACTTTGCTTTTTGCAGCAATAAATCCGTTATGATTTGCGACAATTTTTTTAGCCAATGTAAGCCCAAGACCACTGCCATGATATTGATCGTTGTTGTGTAATCTATAAAAAGGCTCAAATATTTTTGATGCAAATTCCTGGTTAAATCCAATCCCGTTATCAGTCACGCTAATTTTTACGTAATTACTTTCTTTGTTACCGCCAATTGAAAGGATTTCGTCAGTTGAAGGCTGCTCTGTTTCAATTTTTATTTCAGGCGTGACGTCGCTTTTTGTGTATTTAATAGCGTTAAGAATTAAATTGGTAAAAAGCTGTTGTATTTGATACGGAATCACATTTAACTGTGGAAATGAAGAAACTGTTATTATGGTGTTTGTTTCTAAAATAGTGTCTTTTATATCTGCAATAATCTTCTTTAAAAGAACGTTCAGATCTGTTTTTTTATATTCTTTTTCTATAAAATTTATTCGCGAGTACGCAATCAGGTCAGCAATTAACTGGCTCATGTTGGTCACGGCAAATAACATTCGCTCCAGATTATGTTTACTTGATTCAGATAAATGCTCTTCGTTGTCAATAATCCTTTTACAAAACATATGAATTTTGCGAAGCGGTTCTTGTAAATCATGACTTGCTGCAACACTAAAGGCTTCTAGCTGATCGTTATAATTTTGCAGTTCTTCATTTTTGATTGTCAACAATTCATTAGCACTAATTACATCTGTAATATCTTCGAGTGCCAGTAAGATCATGCCGGCAGGTTTTGCATTTAGTATACGGCGCGCACTTACCATCATGATTTTTTTGCCAATGCCTTTACAGGTAGTATCAACCTTGAAATCTTCGATCTGGGTTTTTTCGCCAAGCATGTTATAAATCAGATCTTTAAATTCCGGAATATCCCATTGGCAATCTCCAATCTCAAATAAGGAATAACCTTCTGTTTCTTTTTCGGTAGTTTGAAAATATTTATAAAAAGCAGGATTGGCATTTTTTACAAAAAAGTCCTGATCAATAATAATCAATGGTTCGCGAATGGTTTTAAAAATCGACTCAGAATAATTTCGCATAGAAGTCAATTGTTCCTGACGGTCCATTAATTCGTCGTTTACGCACATTAACTCTTCATTATTAGACTGCAGTTCTTCTGTTGAGGTTTCTAATTCCTCGTTCATCGCCTGCATTTCTTCACTGCTGCTCAATAACTCTTCATTTGTAGTCTGAAGTTCCTCAAATGCAGTTTGTTGTTCTTCGGTGACCCGTTTGATGTCTTCACGAAGTTGGTTAAGTTCATTTTCGAGTTCTTTGATACGCTGCTGATCAGAACTTTTTCGGCTTTTTTTAGTGTCTTCGTCTAATTCAGGAAGCATTTTTTTATGAAAAAGAACCATGATATGTTCGTCATCATTAGGGATAGCAAGTACTTCGAATGAAGCAAGATAAGGTTGATCCTTGACCACTATATTTTCTTTGATGACATTTTTTTGTTCCTTTTTTATTTTCAAAATAGCATTACGCAATTCAAAGCTGATGCCTTCGCGTGCCATTTTCAAAATATTAAAGTTTGGTTTTCCGGGCGATGGTAATAAAAAGAAACTTGTATCACCATGAAAATGAACAATTTCCAGATGTTCATTTATAATGACGCTTGCCGGAGTATATTTTAGGAATAAAATATCTGAAGCAATTTTTCTAAAATCCGTTTCCGGTTGAATCTTTTTAGGAAATATTTCTGTTTTGCCTCTCGAATTTATGTTTGCCGGTTTAAACGCCTCAGGAACATAACGTCCAGGTGCAAATTTGCGGATATAGATTTTTTCGTTTTTGCCAAGAGGTTCAAACAAATTTTGTGCATTGGCTGTAGTTTCCGATTTTCCCAGAAACAAAATTCCTTTTTCTTTTAATGAATAATGAAATGAACTTAAAACTTTGTTCTGTAAAAACGGATCAAAATAGATGAGCACATTTCGGCATGAAACCAAATCAATTCTGGCAAACGGAGGATCTTTGATAAAGTTGTGAACTGCAAAAATGCACATATCACGAATTACTTTATTGATCTGATAATGACCATCACGTTTTGTAAAATAATTTTGAAGCCTTGACGGCGAAACATGTTGTAAATCCTGAGCTGAATAAAGTGCTGTTCTGGCTTTTGTAATGCATTTTTCAGAAATATCCGAAGCAAAAATTTGAACCTTTATATCTTTATTGTTTTTTTCTGCAAGATATTCATGAATGCAAATAGCAATCGAATATGCTTCTTCGCCAGTGGCACATCCTGCAACCCAAACACGTAAATTATTGTTGAGAGTATTTTGAATCAGGGTTGGGAACACAATATTTGGCAGCGATTCAAAAAACTTAGTATCTCTAAAAAAGTACGTTACAGGAATTAAAAAATCATTGAACAAGAGATCCTGTTCAGCTTTATCATTTCTTAAATAATGGTAATATTCTTCGAGACCTTCTTTACGAACGATCACCATTCTGCGGGCAATACGCCGTCTTATAGTAGGTTGTTTGTAATGATTGAAATTATTTCCTGTTTTTAAAAAAACAATATTTATAATTTTATTCAGGATTTCTTCTTCATTTTGAGGAATATGTTCCTCTTCACTATAACCATGATTAAGGGTATAACTTTTCTGAATTTGAAGCAATTGTTCCGGAATAAGTTCAGGTGCAAGAACATAATCAGCCACATCAGCGTCGATAGCGCTTTGAGGCATTCCCTTAAAAGCTGCCGTTTCAGGATCCTGAGAGATTGTTACACCGCCAAGTTCCTTTATTTTTTTAAGTCCGTAAGTACCATCAAAAGCAGTTCCGGAAAGAATTACACCAATTGCAAAACTCTTATGAACTTGTGCCAACGACTCAAAGAAAATGTCGATGCTGTTATTTTTTCTCTCATCACGAGTTCTGTTATGCAGTTTTAGAACGCCATCTTCAGCAATAAGATTGTTATTTTCCGGAATAATATAAATATGGTTTGGTGCCAGATTTATATCATTAATAATCTCATGAACCGGAATATCTGTGCTTTGAGAAAGTATCTCAGGAAGGTTGCTGGGATAGTCAGGAGACAAGTGCTGTACAAGCACATATGCCATCCCTGAATTATTGGGTATGGCTTTCAGTACTTTTTTGAAAGCATCCAATCCTCCGGCAGAGGCACCAATGCCAACTACGGGAAAATCCTGTATTGTTTTGTGAGGAGTTTTAGCAGGAACTTTCATGGCAAACTATAATTTAGACCAAATGTATTAAGTCTTTTTAATATTAAAAAATTGTATATTGAATAAATGGAAATGTTGTAATAATAAATTCATAAAAATATAAGATTATGGTCTAGATTCAGGTAAAATTTAGTTTTATAATTATTTTTTGAAATTTTAATTGATTAAAAATCAATATTATGAAAAAATCATTGAGTGCTATTTATAATAAGTAAGCATATTAATTATATGCCAATATATAAAAAACCTCAAAAATGAAACAAAAAAATCCTAACCAATACAATACGATTACTACCAGTATACGTCTCGACGTAAATTGAGTATTAATTGTATTGTTATTAGAAAAATGTATTTATGCAACTGAGATTCTAGGTAAACGTTGTCAGGATTTTTTTAAGTACATTAAAATCGCTTGGTTTAATAAAGTAGTCCATTATGCCAAGATCTTTCATTTTGTTTTTTACTTCAGGAGGTATCGATGTTGAAAATATAATTACAGGTATATTTTTAATCACTTCTTTCTTTTTGATTTCATACAATACTTCTAATCCGTTCATGATTGGCATATTAATATCAAGAACAATCAGATCAGGAAGTATTTCATTATCAACAAGCTTTTGTATCGCCTGAACAGGATTATGGATCGCTGTATATGCAGCTACAGAAACTTCTTCAAGAGCTTCTAAGAAAAAATTGCAATCATCATAATCATCGTCGATTTGTAAAATGTTTTTATATTTCATGTTTGGGGGAATTGTATTTATAATTGTTGCAATAAGTGAGAGATAATGCGACCTGATAACCGCAAAAGTCATCAAAAAAAACAAATCAGACAGGAGGGATGAATAGCAAGATTTTTTGCATATTTTTTTATTTTTAAAGTTAAAAAAAAAGCTTGTAATACAAACAAGCCTTTTGTCAGATAAATTGTAAAAGAAAAATCATTGTTTTATAACCAGAACCGAATTGGCTTTTGTTATTTCTGCTTCTTTTTGATCACGCGTATAATCTTTATTATCACAATGCGGGACACAATTAATATTGAATACTGTAATTGAAAAAACGGTTAAAAAAAGTTTGATAATCTTCATTTTGTGGCTCTTTAAGTCTGTAACTAATTTAATTGCTTTTTGTAAATTTAGAATCATGAACAGGTACAAATTTATATAATTTTCATTTTTTTGTTGCATAATTACCACATTTTATTTAATGAAAGTATATGTTAATTGTTTGATAATGTTTCGCTTGCATGTAAATGCCGCCCTGGATTCTTAATTGAAATTTTATAATCTTACCCGAAAATAGTAGAAGTTTTTTAATCTAATTTTTTATTAATTTGAAACAAATCAATTTATTAAATTTAAAAATAACTACTATGAAAATACCAAGAGAAGTAATCAATGGGTTTTATATTTTTTTAGGAATCGCTATTTTCTTTTTATTAATGGAAGTTTTAGGTCTTTCTCACTTGTTTTATCTACGTTTATTAAATGTGCTCTTCATTTTTTACGGAGTAAACAGAACTCTAAAAATGAACCTTGCCGAAGGTAAAAACAGTTTTGTTCCCAATGCAATCTCGGCAATGGTCACGTCATTTTCCGGAGTTGTATTTAGTGTCGTGGCCTTACTTATTTATAGTTATGCAAAAGGTGGCGATGCTTATGTAAAATCATTATCAGAAGCTTTTATGTTTGGCGGCGATCCATCTGTAGCCACTTATGTTCTGTGCCTTTTATTTGAAGGAACTGCTTCATGCATTATTGTAACTTTGTTATTGATGTTGTACTGGAATAATAAATACAAAGCCGATTAATTTAGATTATGGTGTAATAATTCATTGCTTATTTCTCTGTGAGGTTGTCGATGATTTTTATTTGTAGGATAAAACACAAAAACCGCTGAATTTATATCCGGCGGTTTTTTTTAGGTTAAAAAAGAAAGAAACACAATCATCGCTGATTTAAGGGATCTTGTTCTTTTATATTAGGGTCAATGTCCTCATCGTCTTCAATAATAGGATCAGTATAATTTCGATCATTTTCTTTCCCAAAATTATCATTCTGAAGATCATAAGTATCTTTTTGATCGAAGTCACGATCTGAATCTTCGTTATCAGAATTATTGCTCTGATGTATTTTTATTTTCTAAATCGTCATCAAGATCCTGAGCAATTTCTGCATTTTTTTGAAAGTAAGGATCTTCATTATCGTCCTCTTCCAGGTCAGAAGATTTTTTATCATCCTGATCACTATACTCGTGATTTACATTGTTTGCGCTATCGTCCTGATGTTGATTTATTGCAGGATCTTTATTTTCCATAGTTTCAGAATTTATCATCTGACTTTCTGATTGAGATTGACGTTGGCTTTGTCCAAATCTCTCGTTATCTGCTATTCCCATAATAAGTAGTTTTAAAATTAATTTTTTTAGCTTAGCTGATGTTTTAAACCAGCATTTGCATTCTTAAAGAGAATTTAGAATAATTACTAAACCAAAACAGAAGCTCAAAGAAACTTAATCTTTAATCGGTTGTTTTTTGAGCTGCTGTTTAAAATTTTTAATTATTGCGTAAGGCGTGTATTAATTCTTTCTTAGACATTGTAGATCGTCCTTTTATATCCGCTTTTTTTGCTTCAGAATAAATTTCCTCTCTTGTTCTGTCTGCATAATCATCTCTTGAGCCTCCTCTTTTTTCGGCTCCCTTACTGTTAGATATTCGCGCTGATTTTTCTTTGCTGTAACCTTTATCGCGCAATGCTTCGTATTGGTCCTTGTCTTTTATTTGTGGACCCGGGTCTTTTCCTGGCATAATAATTTAATTTAAAGTTTGTACTGTTTATTGATAGATTCTAATAAATTAGAAAGTATTATTTTGCTATCCGGAACACCAAAATCCTATGGTATTCATTAAGTCTTTATCCTGCTTAAAACCTTTTAGGTTTAAAAGGATCGGGTTCATTAATATTCGGATTTTGTTTGTCTAAATTTTTGTCTGAATATCTAAGTTTATCTTCCTTGTCAAAATCTGTATTCTCGAAATCAGTTTGATCTTTTCGATCTAAATCGTCATTATTAAAAGCATCTCTTAGATTATCTTCCCTGATATCGTCATCTTCGACATCATTGTCGTACGAATCATAATCGTTGTTCAGAGGATCTGAATCTTTATTTGAATTGTTGTGGTTTAAATTGGCATTCTTTAAACCATTATCCTGATCCGGTTCATCTTCGTTTGCATTATATTCGTCCAATGTTCTTCTGCTGGGATCGTTATCAGAATCATTCTCTAGACTATTGTTTCTATTTTCCTGATCCGGAGTGGTTTCATTTTGAGCAGATGAACTTTTGTATTCTTCTCCGGTTTTCGTCTCACTCTGATCGCGATTAAGGGGATCTGTATTTTCAGTAGTATCCTGAGTAGCGCGCTGTCCTTCTGAATAAAAATTGCGATCTTCCCGATCGAAATTTTCGCTGTTTTTGTTGTTCATAATTTAAATTTTTATAATTATCAATTATTTTTTGTGTGTATGTTTTTGTTGATTATTACTTATCATATTTTAAGTCAAAATAATGCCAACAACTATTATTTTTCTAATTCTAAATAAGATTTGAAACTTGTAATATCATCTTTAACAATTTTTTCGAAATAAGGATTAAGAAGCTGCGCCGCTTTTTCGCCAATAACACCAAAAGGAGCGTGGTAAGAAATCGTTACATCAATTTCTGTATGTTTTCCTTTAGGTTTAAAAACAATTTTCCCAACATTTTTTATAGAAGCATCAGGAAGTGACTGCCAGCTCAAAAAAGTATTTTTTTCATCTTTTACAATTTCTGCTTCCCAGGTCAATCTTCCAATTCCCGCCGGACCTTTTGCTGTCCATTCAGATTTTGATTGGTTAATTGTTTTTACAGATTCAAGATGACTCATAAATTTTGGCATATTTTCAAGGTCACGCCAGAATTCATATACTTCGTTTACAGGTTTTTTGATCACGCTGTTGATCCTGATGTTGACATTAGCAGCTTTGCTTTGCTGCAAATTGTCGACAGGATCATAAACCGGACAATAACCGCTAACGCCTCGCAGAAGCATTGAACCTCCCAAAGTACTTTTTGATAAACTTTTTTTGTTGCGTGACAAACCATCATATAAAAGATAGGCACCGCTTGCAACCATAATTATTCGCTCAATCGCAGATACATTTTTTTTAAGATGTAAAGGATTCAGTGCACTCGACGAATGTGAAGTTTTTGTTTCCATTTTTTATTCTTTTTTGATTTATAAATTCATTTAATAGTAATTCGAAAATTATAATAAGTGCTTGTAAATCAATTATAAAATAGGAACCTCAGATTTATATTATTTTCATAAAATCTTACTTGATTATTTTTTTAAAGGTTTTAGCAACGCTGATGTTTAATTAGTTGACTGTGAATTTTGTAAAAACGAACATTCTATTTTGTAAGATTCATGTTATGGTTCTTTATAAATTCGAATAGTGTAATTTTTTAGAACAATTGTGAGGGAAAAATCCTTTGAAGAAATCTCTTTACAATAAAGGAATTATAGACTTGTTGCAATAAAATTGAATTTGAAAGCGCAGAAACATTACTATTAAAATTATATGGTTATGGATTGAATAGTATTTCACTTTTAAGAATTTAAATGAATCTGTTTTTCTCATTAATTCCAGTTGCCAATTAATAAAATGTAGTCCCTACGGGACAAAACAGGTATGAATAAATTGATTTCTACCAATATGTAATCTCTGCGAGATATTTTTTTTGTTACTCTGTTAGGAGTTAAATATTGGCAGTAATATTGTTAGTAATATTGGTGATAGAATAATAAAAATTACGAGAAAAAATATCCCGTAGATTGAATTTATTTAGAGCCAAATATTTATTGAATCATTAAATCAGCAACTTGAATTAATTATGTACTAATACTTAATATTAAAAAAATGGATCAAATACGAAATCTCATTGTTATTGGAGCATCAGCGGGAGGTATTAAGGCAATTTCTAAAATAGTCAATGGATTTCCGGAAACAATTGATGCAGCTGTTCTGGTGGTTCTTCATGTATCGAGAAAGTCAAGTCCGGAAAATATTGTTCAGATATTTCAAAGAAATACAAATTTGAAATGTGTAGTTGCAAAAGATGAAACGGAAATTGAAAAAGGAACTATATACATTGCTCCGCCAGAACATCATTTGATGGTAAATGGTGCTACTGTACATTTGAATCAGGGTCCGGAAGAAAATAGACATCGCCCATCTGTTGATGTGTTATTTCGTTCTGCAGCAGTACATTTTGGACATAAAGCAATAGGTGTGATTGAAAGTGGTATGTTATATGACGGAACTTCAGGAATGCAGGCTATTAAAAGTTGCGGAGGACTTTGTATTGTACAAGATCCGGAGCAGGCTGAATATGCTGATATGCCAAGAAATGTACTAAATAAAATAAGGGTTAATTATATGGCTGAACTGGAAGAAATACCTGTTATTATTCAAAATATTTTAAATAAACCCCTTCCTCCAAAAATTGCTATTCCACATGAATTGAAAATTGAAGTAAATATAACCGAAAAACTAATGAGCGATATTAATCAGTTAAAAAGGATTGCGGATCATAGTGATTTTTCATGTCCGGATTGCGGCGGTGGATTATGGAAAATAAAAGAAGATCCCACTCACAGATACAGATGTCATATTGGGCATGTTTATTCTGAGAAAATGCTGCACGAACTTCAGGACTTAAAAATCGAAGAATCGATTTGGGTATCCATCAGAATGTTAGAAGAAAAAAGAAATATGCTTCGTTTATTATCTGAGCGCAGAAACCGCAGGGATCATGACGAGACCGTTTCATCATTTAATAAAAGAATTAATGACATCGATGAACACATAAAAAGATTAAAGTCTTTTGTAATCAATATATCATCAAATACTTTATCAGGAGATTAGAAATTTATAGGTGAAAAGTGGTAAGTTTTGATGAAATTTTTCAATATCCTGAATCCCATTACAGCATCTTACAAAATCTAAAAAGCCTTCAAAATCGTCGATACTGAAGGCTTTTTAGTCAGTGGTATAATTAATAATGTACATATAAAATTGTGTTAGTAAGAACAAAAAATAAGCAGTTTTTGTTTATGGATTACCTTCTCCGCCACTTGATCCATAAATCTGGCCTGTTGCATAACTGGCGTCATTAGCAGCAAGCTGCACATATATAGAAGCAAGTTCAGCCGGTTGTCCGGGTCTTCCCATTGGTGTTTGAGAACCAAATTCTTTTAGTTTTTCCATCGTAGCACCTCCACTTACTTGCAATGCCGTCCAGATTGGTCCCGGAGCAACACCATTTACCCTGATGCCTTTTGGAGCAAGTTGTTTCGCAAGTGATTTAATATAATTTGTTGTGGCTGCTTTTGTCTGAGCGTAGTCATATAAATCCTCAGTAGGAGCATAGGCTTGTACAGAACTTGTGCCAATAATTGATGCGCCCGGTTTGAGATGCGGAAGCGCCGCTTTGATAATCCAGAAAGGAGCATAAATATTGGTTTTCATAGTCCAGTCGAATTCCTCAGTCGAAATATCCAATATAGAAGCATGTGTTTGTTGTCGTGCAGCATTGTTGACCACAATGTCAAGACCGCCCAGCGCTTTTACAGCTTGTTCAACAAGGGATTTGCAGAATTGCTCGTTACGTAAATCTCCGGGAATTGCAACAGCTTTGCGTCCTTCGGCTTTTATTAGTTCAATTACCTCTTTGGCATCTTCTTCTTCGGTGGGGTAATAATTTATGGCAACGTCCGCGCCTTCTCTTGCATAAGCAATCGCTGCGGCGCGTCCCATTCCGGAATCACCACCAGTTATTAATGCTTTACGGCCTTTTAAGCGACCGGAACCTTTATAGCTTTTCTCGCCATGATCCGGGCGTGGATCCATTTTACTGACAAGTCCCGGCCATGGCTGGGATTGTTCTTTAAAAGGTGGTCGGGGATATTTTGTAGTAGGATCTTCAGGTATATTCATCATCGGAATTTCATTTAATGTAAATGCATTGGCCATAATCGGGTTAAATGCTGCTGTGGCAAATACTGCTCCCATACCGGTAAGTGCAGAGCGACGGGATATTTTATTTTTGGTTTCCATAATATTATATTTTCCGTTCTTTAAAAAATGTTCTCAGGATTTGTTTTCCTTATCTAAATCTGAAAAACTCTTCCTGATTCTCCCTGATCTTTTCTTTCAAACGTATTAGAAAATTCACTGTTTAGGTATTTAGGTTCTTCGCCCCAACATAAAAGCTGCTCTTTTGTCGATTGGTAAACCTGCTCAATATGATTGCGCTCAAATGTTTCCATGTACATTGGAGAATCCTCTGATAAAAATACTTGTTGTGTGTACTGTGTTGAATTAGCTGTTTTCATAGTAGTGAAATATTTAAATTTGATTTTGCAGCAACGATGATTTTATGTTTCTGCTTTTTTTAATTGTGTTTATAGGGTATATTTAATCAAAAAGAGTTCTGATTTTTTTCTTGTAATCAAACAGATTTATGAGAACTCTTATGCTTAAACTCAAAACCAAATTTAAAAAGAGACGTATTGATATATTTATATAATTTTAGATTTTAGTTATTTAATCTTCAGTAGTTTGGGTGTGGTAATCGTAAGAAATCGTGTATTATGCGGACATAAAAAAGCTAGTTCTGTAAACAAGCTTCTCTATTTTTATAATTCGAATTAATACTATTTTATAGTAAAGTCATTCTCTTTTAATGCTTCGGCAACCTTTATCACAACTTCTGATCTGTGTTTGCCATCTGTCACAGTGCGATCAGTTTTTACCCAATAGCGAATGTTGATTTGTATCGTATTTCCTGTAATGCCCGATACAACTGCAGAATTAGAATAGCCTTTGTCAACTACGGCAATATCTGTTTTCATGACGTTAGCAATAATTTCAATCGCTTTTCTGTAATCTGATCCGTATTCAAGACCAATGGTAAAATCCTGCAATAAATATCCTTCGCTGTTAAAATTAACCAGAGTGTTTTTGATCAAAAGAGCATTTGGGATATAAATATTTTTACTGTCACTTTTTACCTGTATATCACGAAGGTTCAATGCTACAACTTTTCCTTTTACGCCGTTGCTTTCTATAATATCACCAACAGAAAATGGTCTTTTGAAAGCCAATAGAATTCCGGCAAGAAAGTTTTCGCCAATATCTTTAAGAGCAAATCCTATTACAAATGCTGATATTCCTGCACCGGCCAAGACACTTTGTGCTACACCGTTAAGAGCAATAACGCGAAACATAAACAAGAGTCCAATGATAATAAGAACAGCCTTGATTAAATTGGCGATAAAAGTAGCCAATAACGGATCATGCATTCTTGTCTTTAATTTGCGATCGGCAAATACTTTTACACGTGCTGCAATAAACCATGAGATTAAAACAACCAGAATGGCCAATAAAATTTTTGGAGTAATATCTACCAGACCGTAATAATATCCTTCGATATGCTTGAGAATGTCATGAAAAAAATTATCCATACTAATACATAGTTTGCTTTGTACTAAAATTAAATTTTCATTTTTATAATTGACTTATATAATTCTTACTGTTTATTATAAAATTTTATCTCCTTGTTTTTAGTCTTGTTAAGTTTGACAATTGGAATTTTTGCAAACCAGCAATTATAGACAAATCAATTGATTTTTATACTCAAAAAGTTAGCCGGCAGGATAAGCGGAAATAATCAAATAGGCAATAATTATCATACTCATTACAAAAATCACTACCGTAATTACCGTTAACATCATGGTAGAATACAAGTATTTTCCCTGTTCCAGAAGTTTAGAAGATTGTCTGTATCTAAAATACGACAGCAATATGGTAATGGCTCCGGTGATTACCAAAGCAATCCCTATTAAAATAGTAGATCCGTTTTTAGGAAGGTCAGGTTCCTTAAAAAATGTAGAAGGAATCTGATTCACAAACAAAGAAAATTTTACGATAACGAATCCAAAGACCATAATACCAATTCCGGTTCTGATCCAGGACAAAAATGTTCTTTCATTTGCCATTTGGTCATTTGCCAAATTTTTATTTTCGTTGTCCATATTTTTAAAAATTATATTATAAGAACCATTTAGGGCAATTCACAAAAAATTAATTAAACACATAGTTCCCAAGACCAATGACAATAAGTAAAGAAAATAGCTATAATGCTTTTGCAGAATAAATCTCACGAAAGTCGCAAAGAATATGTATCTGAACTTGAGCGCTTTGCGACTTTGCCGATTTTTTTAGTAATAATTGTATATAAAAACTTAATTTATGACTTAGGGACAATTGTTAAAATATAATTGCACCTAAGAGGTTATAAGATTCTAATCTCAACCTGTGCCACCCTGAACCCAATGAAGTGCCTGATCGTAAAATTCTTTTTTGAACCCGCGAAAATTACCGGGCACTACATAACCAAATGCATTGGTAAAAGAAATAGCTTTTTCTGAGTTGGTGACGATGGCGGCTCTGTTCCACTTCCCGAAATTTTTAAGACCTATAAAAGCGTCTTCGAGCCACGCTGTTGCCGTAAAATTTTCGAGATCAGTATCAATTAAAAATAGAAAGTTGATTTCGTCAATTTGTTCTACCAGATTTTTTACCGCAGGTGCGATTATCGTTTTGTAATCGTTTGCCGTGACCTCGCCAAGAGCCCTGAAAGCCACTACATTTTTGGGTGCATTAAGTACTTGTATCATCCGTATATTTATTATTATTATTATTATAATTATTATTATTATTTGAGTTTTGGTAAATGAATTTTTTATTTGATATGAATCTGACTCAGATTTGTTTTTGCAGGACCGTTTGTTACCACGCCATCGCAAGAGAAACGTGAACCGTGGCAAGGGCAGTCAAAAGATTTTTCGTCGTTATTCCAATTAACAATACAGCCCAAATGCGGACAAACTGCCGAAAATGCTCTTAAGCTATTGTCATAATCGCGATACACCGCAATTTTTTTGAGTCCTGAGGATAAAATTCCCCCTTCGCCATGATTAAGATCTGCTACATTTTTTAAGTCAGATGCCGCAATCCAATCCAGATATTGTGCGGCTGTATTTCCGGCTTCTTTGGCAAAATCTACAGCAGTTTTCAAAGTAATTCTGGACGGATTGTAGAGATCTTCCCATTTGTTTTTAATTCCCAAAATACTATCACTTATAATCAAGGCGCCAATCGTAGCATGCGTCATTCCGTTGCCTGAATCTCCCGTGATGATATAAATATGATCATCACCGGGATTCTTGCCCATAAATCCTAACGAATCTACAGGTTCCATAACCTGACCGGACCATTTGTACGTGATCTCTTCAAGCGCGGGAAAATAATTTTTTGTCCATGCTTCGAGTCTTGCGTATCGTTCTGATTCTGAAATGCCTTCTTCGTCTGCCTGACCAGTTTTATGATCTTCACCGCCCGAAATCAATAAATCGTATTGATCATCAAAACTTTCTAAGCGCACATAATGATAAGGTTGAGAAACCCATTTAGAATCTGCATCGCCAGTATCCCACCAAAGCGAATAAGGTAGTTTTCCTTTTGGGATTTTCCCGGCAATAACATAAGTTCTGTAAGCAAATTGTTTGGTATGCATTGTGAGCGTATCATTGACCGGAGTATTTGTAGCCACCACAATATCCTTGGCCGAAAAAGTATAACCATTAACTATGGCACCGTTTTTAGTTATTTTATCAGCTCGTGCTTCGGTAAATATTTGTCCTCCAAGCGCAACAATTGCCTGTGCAAGTCCTTGTAAATAATGCAGAATATGAAATTGTGCCTGATTATAAAAAGCCAGACAATTTATTCCTTCACCACCTATTATAGCAGGAATATGATCTAAAATACCCGTATTTAAACCTGCATTTTGCGTAGCTTCAAATTCTTTTTGCAAATTTTTCTCTTTGTCACTTGGGTGAAGAAATAGATAGCCATTTACCCTCATAAAGTTGCAGTCAATATTGAGATCCTTTACATTTTTTTCGATTTCATCAATTGCTGCAGTATGACTTTCGGCAGCCAGTTTTGCGGCTTCTTTTCCAAAAGTATCTTCGAGAAAATAATAACGGTCGTCTAATGCAGCAGTCAAGTGAGCTGTTGTACGCCCAGTTTCGCCACTTCCTATAAAACCGTCCTCAACCAGAGTTACCTTTTTGCCCGCTTTTACTAATTTGTATGCCGTAGAAAGTCCGGCAATTCCGCCGCCAATAATTAATACCTCTGTTTCAATATCTCTATTGGGTTTATCAAAAGCAATTATCGCAGTAGAATCTATCCAAAAAGATACATTGTCTCCGGATGTTATATTGCCGGAGTCGAATTTGTCGTGTAATGGTGCCATATTGTTTGTGTTTAGTTTAACAGGCACAGAATTACTATCTAAAAGCCTGAATCTCTCAAAATTATAAAATGATGTGTGCTAGAGGTTTATAAAATATTGTAGGACTTTTATATGATTACCAGTTGTTTTATATGTAAGGATTTTTGAATAAAGTATAAGGTTAAGAGGTTTAATATGAGTTACTTACAAGCCTATTAATTTTAAAAAGCTTAGTATGAAAGCAGCAGTTATACACGGACCGGGTTCCGTAAAATACGATACGGTCGATGACCCGAAATTACAGGCCAATGACGATATTATTCTTAAAGTAACTTCTACAGCAATCTGCGGATCAGATTTGCACATTTATTCAGGTGGTTTGCCACAGCCGAGGCCTATGGTTCTGGGACACGAATTTATGGGAATAGTCGAAGAAACGGGATCAGCAGTTACACATCTTAAAAGAGGCGATCGCGTTGTTGTACCATTTCCTATTGCCTGCGGAAATTGTTTTTTTTGTAACCACGATGTTCCCGGAAATTGTGAGCACAGTAATCCGGAACATTACGGACCGGAAGGAGGAATCCTGACTGAAAAAGGCGGAGCACTTTTTGGCTACACAGATCTTTACGGCGGTTATGATGGCGGACAAGCACAATATGTTCGGGTTCCTTATGCCAATTACGGACCAAGAGTTGTTCCAGACAGTCTGACAGATGAACAATTATTATTTCTAACGGATATTTTTCCAACCGGATATACAGGAGTAGATTGGGGAGAAGTAAAAGGAGGAGAAACCGTTGCCATATTTGGTTCTGGACCTGTGGGACTTATGGCTGCAAAAAGTGCCTGGCTTCGCGGAGCTGCTCAGGTCATTGTTGTCGATACACTTCAATACCGACTGGATAAGGCAAAAGCCACAACAGGATGTACTACTATTTTATGGGAAGATGGCGCCAAAGATGTTGTCGAGCAAATTCGTGCACTCACACAAGGACGTGGTGCAGATGTTTGCATTGATGCCGTAGGGTTTGAGCCGGAACGTAATCTTGGCGACAGAATCAAAGCGACGATTAATTTCGAAAAAGGATCTATTAAAGTATTAGAAGCTTGTATGAGCGCTGTAAGAAGAAGCGGTATTGTTTCGGTATTAGGCGTTTATCCTGTGAATTATGATAATTTTCCGCTTGGGCAATTTTTCGATAAAGGAATAATCCTTAAAGGCGGTCAGGCTCCGGCACACAAACATATCGACAAACTTTTAGAATATGTCGTTCAGGGAAAAGTACAACTGGATGATATTATCACACACAGACTTCCGTTGTCTGAGATTTCGCATGCTTATGATATCTTCAAAAAACGTGAAGACGGCTGTGTAAAAGTGGTACTCGATCCATGGCAATAATCACTTTATAAATTCAAACAAACAAAAGATTTTAGTATTGAATTTATAGCATCTGCATTATACTATAATCTCACAATTTATTATAAAATAAGGACAACGTATTGAAAATGCGAATCCTGTAAAAATGAAAAATAAATTTGTAAACGATAGAAAATCAGCTTCTTTAAATTTGAATTATAACTTAAAAATTTAAAATTATGAAAACTGCAACAAAAAGTACAACCAGTACAAAGAATACAACCAGTAAAAGTAAAACAGCAACTTCTGGTACAAAAGTTAAAGCGAAGTCAAGCGCTGCCGAAGGATTAAGAGAACTCTTTGTAGATTCGCTTAAAGATATCTATTGGGCAGAAAAAGCGTTAACCAAAGCGCTGCCAAAAATGGCAAAAAATGCAACTTCAGAAAATCTAATTACTACCATCAACGATCATTTGGCCGTGACTCAGGAACAAATAACAAGACTGGAACAAGTTTTTGAAATTATAGGAGAAAAAGCAGCAGCAAAAAAATGCGATGCGATGGAAGGACTTATCAAAGAAGGCGAAAGCATTATGGAAGAAACACAACCTGGTCCTGTTCGTGATGCTGGAATTATCGCCGCTTCTCAAAAAATCGAACATTATGAAATCGCTACTTACGGAACTTTAGCCGCATTTGCGGAAACATTAGGAGAGCAGGAAGCTGTAGAATTATTGAAAGCAACACTCGAAGAAGAAAAAGAAGCAGACACTTTACTAACAGATGCCGCGTACAATACCATAAATTTTGATGCCGCTGATGATGAAGTTGAAGAAAAATAATTTCTGATAACCTGTGTCAAATAATTGATACAGGTTTTTTTATTTAATTGTTTTTATATCAATTTCAAAAAATAAAAAAGTAGCTGTCTCAAAACTGAGTCAGCTACTTTTTTTTAATTTGTATTTTTATTAAGAATTTTGTAAATTTAATCAGTGTTAAGTAACTGATTA